>CAJFPD010000154.1 GCA_904398315.1 Candidatus Alangreenwoodia gallinarii
ACAACTTTTGTCAATCTCTATAAAAAAGGCCTGATCTACCGGGGAAACCGCCTCATCAACTGGTGCCCGGACTGCAGGACGTCTCTGTCCGATGCGGAGGTGGAGCATCAGGATAAAAATGCGAAATATTATTATGTAAGATATCGCGGGGCGGACGGCGGCGAAGGCCTTGTGGTAGCCACCTCGCGTCCCGAGACGATGTTCGGCGACTGCGCTGTGGCGGTCAGTCCGCAGGATGAGAGATACAAGGATCTGATCGGAACAAAGGTCATCGTTCCTATCGTCGAGAGAGAGGTCCCTGTCATCGCCGACCCGTATCCGGATCCGGAGAAGGGAACCGGCGCCGTAAAGATCACGCCGGCTCACGATCCAAACGACTTTGAGGTGGGAGAGCGTCACGGCCTGCCGAAGTGGTCCTGTCTGAACGACGATGCCACGATGAATGAGATGGCGGGAAAATATGAAGGTATGGACCGTTACGCCTGCCGGAAGGAGCTGGTGAAGGATCTGGAAGAGGCAGGATGGCTGATAAAAACAGAGGATAAAGTCATTCCGATCGGCGAATGTTACCGCTGCGGAACGGTGGTGGAGCCGATGCTTTCCGATCAGTGGTTTGTCCGCATGAAGACGCTGGCGGAGCCGGCTGTGGAAGCGGCGAAGAACGGCGATCTCGTCCATGTTCCGGAGCGCTTTGAAAAGATTTATCTCCACTGGCTGGAGGATATCCGGGACTGGTGTATTTCCAGACAGCTGTGGTGGGGACACCGGATTCCTGCGTATTACTGTGATGACTGCGGCGAAGTCATCGTCTCGGCCGAGGCTCCGGAAACATGTCCGAAGTGCGGCGGTACGCATATTCATCAGGATGAAGATGTCCTCGATACCTGGTTCAGCTCGGCTCTCTGGCCGTTTTCCACCCTCGGATGGCCGGATGAGACGGAGGATCTGAAATATTTCTATCCGACAGACGTACTGGTGACGGGTTACGATATCATTTTCTTCTGGGTTGTGCGCATGGTATTTTCCGGCCTAGAGGCTATGGGAGAAGTGCCGTTCCATCATGTCTACGTTCACGGACTCGTGAGAGACGCTCAGGGCCGCAAGATGAGTAAATCTCTGGGCAACGGCATCGATCCTCTGCAGATCATCGATCAGTACGGAGCGGACGCTCTGCGTTTCATGCTCATAAACGGCATCACGCCGGGCAATGATATGAGATTCGTACCGGAAAAGCTGGACGCCAGCCGGAATTTTGCAAATAAGCTGTGGAACGCGTCGCGTTTCGTCATCATGAATCTGACGGGAGAAGACGGAGAATTTCTGCCGATGGCTGAAGCCACAGAGGGAATCGGAAAACTTCCTCTGCGGGATGAGGACCGCTGGATTCTGTCAGCTGTCAACGCGGCTGCCGCGGAGATCACGGGAAATATGGAAAAGTTTGAACTGTCGCTGGCGGCTCAGAAGGTATACGATCTGATCTGGAATAATTACTGCGACTGGTATATCGAATTCGTCAAGAGTCGTCTGTACGGGGAAGACGAGGAAGACAAGAAAGTAGCGAGAAAGGTCCTCGTGAAAGTGCTGAAGGACCTCCTGAAGCTGCTGCATCCTGTCATGCCGTTTATCACAGAGGAAATCTGGAGCTGCCTGCCGCGGGAAGCCGGCGAGGTGACAGAGGAGAATCCGCAGGGATGGCTGATCCGTCAATCCTGGCCGCTTTACGACGAAGCGCTGTCCTTCCCTCAGGAAGAGGAGCTCATCGGTCTGGCCATGGAAGCGGTGAGAAGCGTGAGAAATATCCGGGCGGAGGCGGGAGCCGTACCGTCGAAGAAAGTCCGCGCCGTTATCGTGGCTTCGGGAAAAGCGGAGGAATATCTGAAGCGGGCGGAGCGTCACATCATGACCCAGGCAAATGTCTCGGAGGTGCGCTACATCGAAGATAAGTCTGAGGTGACGGAGGAGATGTTCTCCGGCGTCATCACCGGCGCGGAGATTCTGATCGCCATGGACGAGCTGATGGATTACCGTGCGGAAGAGGAACGTCTGTCCAGAGAAAAGAAAAAACTGGAGGGCGAAGTGGAGAGAGTCGGCAAAAAGCTCGGCAATGAAAATTTCGTGAAGAAGGCGCCGGAAAAGGTCATTCAGGCGGAACGCGACAAGCTGGAAAAATATCAGGATATGCTGGCAAAAGTATCGGAACGTCTGGAAATCGTGGAAAAGAAACTGCAGAAATGAGAAAGCGTGACAGGGATGAACTACGAGGAAGCGATGGAAAGGATTCACTCTTTCCGGGTATTCGGCTCACGCCTGGGCCTCGGGAGGATGCGGAGGATGCTGCATCTTCTTGGAGATCCTCAGGATGGGATGAATATCATTCATGTGGCCGGTACAAACGGAAAGGGATCCGTATGCCGGTATGTCTACTCTGTTCTTGAGGAAAACGGTTATCGGACAGGGGCGTATTTTTCCCCGTATCTGGAGCGTTTTACCGAGAGAATCGAATTTGACGGGGAAGAAATTTCGCGGGAGGATCTTGTCAGATATGCAGAACAGGCCCTCGGCGCTGCAGAGGAAATGGTGCGCCGGGGATGGGAATCTCCCACCGAATTTGAACTGGTAACAGCGATAGGTTTCCTGTATTTCGCGGCGAAAAACGCTGATTTTATCATTCTGGAAGTTGGTCTCGGAGGAAGAGGAGATTCCACCAATATATGCAGTCAGCCGGCTGTCACGGCTATCGTGTCCATATCTTACGATCATATGGCTCAGCTGGGAAATACGCTTCCGGAAATCGCCGCGGAAAAGGCGGGCATTATAAAGGAAGGCGTTCCTGTCGTCGTATGCGTGGAGGATCCGGACGCTTTCGAAGTGATCCGGAAACGGGCAGAGGAGCTTTCCGCTCCTCTGATCGACGCTTCCCGCGTCCGGATCAGCACCGTGCGAGAGAGTCTTGAAGGCTGCATTTTCGATGCCATGCCGGACGAAGAGCTTCGCGCGCAGCTGAGCGGGATGATGCAGTGGCAGAATATTGAAATTTCCATGTGCGGACATCACCAGATCTCCAATACGGTATGCGCGCTGCTGATGATCGAAGTTCTGCGAAAGCGCGGTATACGCATCGAAGAAGAGCGCCTTCACAGGGGAATGAAGAAGGCGGTGCAGAAAGGCCGTTTCGAGATCATGAGAAAAAATCCTTATCTGATTCTGGACGGTGCGCACAATCCCGCCGGAGCGAGAGCGCTGAAAGAGACGGTAAGGCGTTTTTTCGGCGGCGACAGGATTCTGCTGTGCACGGGAATTCTGGCAGACAAGGCGTACCGGGAGATTGTCGGGGAGTGGTCACAGCTGGATGCCGATGTGCTGGTGACGGAAGTTCCTAATCCGAGGAAGATGGACGCGGCCGCGCTGGCCGGCGTCTTTGCGGAGACGGAGCCTTACCGCTCGGGAAGGCGCAGCATTGCTGTCATCGCGGATTATGAGGAAGCGTTCGCATATGCGGAACGGAAAAAGCAGGATTATGACCTGATTCTTTGGGCAGGTTCCCTGTATTTAATCGGAGGGGTACGGAGGATGATAACATGCGTGGAGTAAAGGAGCAGAAGGATCGTCATGCGGAGCGAATAGCTGCGCTGGAAAAAAAGATCCGTGAAACAGTCGGGACAGTCAAAGCGGATGAAGCCGCCGGAACGGCAGATACTTCGGATGCGGATGCCATCGCAGCCACCCGCGGGGAAACGGAGGAAACGACACAGAACGCAGACAGCCCGTCGGAGGATTACGCGGAAAGCAGGATGCGGATGAGAACACAGGGCGCGGTGCGCAACAAAGTGCTTCTGATCTACAATCCGCGTTCGGGCAGCGGAATGTTCAAAAATAATCTCGATCTGATCGTAAGGAAGTTTCAGTCACGGGGCATGATTGTAGTGCCGGTGCGGGCGGACGGCAGTCTGTCCGTGGATCAGTTTCTGGCAGAGATTGACGTGACTTATTACCGGAAAATCATCGCGGCGGGCGGCGACGGGACGATCAATATCGTCGTCAACGCCATGATCCGCAACGACATTCATCTGCCGCTGGCTCTTTTTCCGGCCGGTACGGCCAACGATTTCGCCCACTATTTCGATATCCCGACCGATATCGACGGCATGCTTTCCATCGCTTTAGGAGATAATTATACAGAGGCCGATGTGGGCAGGTGCAATGACAAATATTTTGTCAATGTGGCAGCCATCGGCTCAGTGATCGACGTGAGCCAGAAAACGGATGCCACGATGAAAAATGCTCTCGGCATCGTCGCCTATTATCTGAGGGGGCTTTCCGAGATGACTTCACTGAAGCCGGTCGAGGTGACGATCACGTCGCCGGAGTACAATTTTACGGAGAATATCTTTTTCATGGTGGTTATGAACGGAAACTCAGCCGGAGGATTCCGCAAGCTCGGAGTCCAGTCCTCCATCAACGACGGGCTTCTGGATGTGATCATCTTCAAGGATATGTATCTCATCGAGATCCTTCCTCTCGTCATCAATGTGATGCAGGGAAAACACGATGAAAACAAAAATGTAATTTATTTCCAGACGCCGAGTCTGAGGATAGAATCTCCGGTCAATATCAGCACGGATGTGGACGGAGAAAACGGTGAGCCGCTGCCGCTTCAGATTGATATCATTCCGCGCAGGCTGCGGATCAATACGCGCAGACAGGATGAAGCACCGGACACGCCGGGAGCTCACAGACAGATGTCCGCAGCGAAGGGAGAGACAGAAGCATGGTCCGACCCGAAAAATGCGCAGGAGCAGAATATTCTGAAGAAGGCCGGTTCCGGAAAAAGGGAAGAATGAAAGAAGGGAGGAAAGATATACATTGATCAGAATTGTGCCTGTTGAGGACCATGAGTCGCTCAATGGATTTTATGAAAGAAACGGACTGGAAATTTCAGACGAGGAGCCTGTCGGCACAGACGCGGTTCAGAGCTGGATTCTGTACCGCGGCGATGAGATGGCGGGAGCGGCCACGCTGGCGGTGCGTCAGGGTGAATATATCATCGACGGCATCGCGCT
>CAJFPD010000155.1 GCA_904398315.1 Candidatus Alangreenwoodia gallinarii
ACAACTGGCTGACAAAATCGCCGCCGGGGAAGTGGTGGAACGTCCTCTGTCCATCGTCAAAGAACTGGTAGAAAATTCCATAGATGCAGGTGCCGATTTTATCACCGTGGAAATCCGCCACGGCGGCAAGACCTACATCAGAGTGACGGATAACGGCTGCGGCATTCCGAAAGAGGAAGTGGAGCTGGCATTCCGCCGCCATGCCACCAGCAAAATTTCACGTATGAAAGATCTTGACGCGATTTCAACACTGGGCTTCCGGGGTGAGGCTCTCGCAAGCATTGCCGCCGTTTCCCGTACGGAAATCGTCACTAAGTCGCCGCAGGAAACGGTAGGGACTTCCGTTATCAACGAAGGCGGTGTCATATCCTCCGTTTCGGATACCGGCTGTCCGGACGGAATGACTATCGTCGTACGGGATCTTTTCTTCAATACACCGGCCCGCCTGAAATTTCTGAAGAAGGACAATACGGAAAGTTCTCTGATTATCGATTTTATTTCCAAAATCGCTCTGGCATATCCCCGGATCCGCGTCAGAATGATAAACAACGGCAATACTCTGTTTACGACACCGGGAAGAGGAGATCGCTTCTCCGCCATCGCCACGGTATACGATCCGCATACGGCGTCGGGTATGATACGGGTGGAGGATACAGAAGGAGAAGACTTTCATCTCGAAGGATACATCTCTCCGCCGGAATATACGAAAAACAGCCGGCGCAGCCAGATTTTTTTCGTCAACGGCCGGTATGTCCAGAGCAAAGTACTGGAAAAAGCAGTCACCGACGCTTATCGTCAGCGTCTCTTCGAGGGGCGATATCCGGCGGTCTTTCTTTTTCTCGACGTGCGTCCCGAGCTTCTGGACGTAAACATACATCCGAATAAAAAAGAAATCCGTTTCGACGATGACGACCGGATATGCGGCTTTGTCACCCACACGATCCGACAGGGTCTGATGCGGAAAGAAGCGGTCGGAAATATCGTTTTCCGAAAGGACTCTCAGGACGAAGCTGCTGAAAACGCCGGCAGAACAGACGGACAGAGCGCAGGAAAAAGACATGCGGAAAATCAGAAACAGATGGATATCCGCACGATTCTCCGTGAAAAACGATCCGCACAGTACTCGGAAGAGACGGACGCGGCTGAAACGAAAAAAGACAGCAAAGCGCCCGGATCCGCAGAGGAAGAGCAGAATACGCTCTCCCATGATACCGTTCAGGTCTCCGAAGAGTCCGCTCCCTATGGAACACGTCAGGAAAACCCGGAATCTTCGGAACACCCGGAGCGCAAAGACAGCACGGCTGACGGAACCGGAGAAGGTCTGTGCTTTATCCCGAAGATCCGCCCTGCGGAACGCATTCCTTTTGACGTATCCGGGATACGGCCGGTGGGTACAATTTTCGCCACCTATATTCTCGGCGTCAGCGATGATGTCTTTTATATGATCGACCAGCATGCGGCACATGAGAGAATCTTTTACGAGAAGTTGACAAGAGAATTTTATGGTCAACAAAAGGCTTCTCAGTTGATCGCTGTTCCGATCCGGATCGATGTGAGCCATGCTGTCAAAAACAGAGAGTCCGAGTGGATCGGATTTCTCTCCGGAATAGGTTTTGATATAGAGGAATTCGGCCCGAAGAATTACGCGGTCAAGGCTTTTCCGGCCTATATGAACTACGAGGAAGCTGAAGCTTTTCTGAACGATTTCTTCGACAGTCTGGATGATCCCGGCGCTTTCCGCGATAAAAGAACTGCGGATAAAATCATCACCAGAGCCTGCAAATCTGCCGTCAAGGCGAACGACAGACTTTCCCCCGCCGAAGTCGAACAGCTGATCAGGGACCTCGCTGCAGCGGCCAACCCGTTTTCCTGTCCGCACGGCCGTCCGACGATCATCAAAATGACGAGAAAGGAGATCGAAGCTCTGTTCAAACGCTGAGCGGAAAGCCGGAGAGAACCGGTAAAGTACAAAAAACGGAGAAGGAAGATAGAAAGAAAAAAGATCATGACAAATATGAGAAAAATATTATCGATTCTTCAGAAAAATATGAGGAAACAATCTGTTTCGGAATCGGGAGCTCTGATAGAATGAACAGCAGAAGAAAAATTCCAGTCATCGCCGGACCGACTGCCGTCGGCAAGACGGAATATGCCATCCGCATCGCCCGCGCTCTCGGCGGCGAGATCGTATCCGCCGATTCCATGCAGATCTACCGCTATATGGATATCGGCAGCGCGAAGCCGGACGCCCGGGAGCAGGCGGCAGCCAGACATCATCTTGTGGATGCCGTCGATCCCCGAACGCCCTGCAGCGCGGCGGAATACCGGGATATGGCGAAAAAATGCATCCGGGAAATCTTTGAAAGAAACAGACTGCCCGTTCTCTGCGGCGGAACAGGCCTTTATATCAGCGCTCTGATCTACGATATGGACTTCTCGAATTCGCCAAGGGATGACGGATTGCGGCAGCATTATCAGCGCATCGCGGAGGAGCAGGGCAGAAAATATCTGCATTCGCTTCTCGAAAAGATCGATCCGGATGCGGCGGCCAGAATTCACCCGAACAACGTGAAAAAAGTCATCCGCGCCATCGAAGCGGCGAAGCACGGCGAAAAGATACCGGCCTTTGAGAATTCCTTCCGGCCCGCCGCGGATTATGAATATATTCTGATCGGACTCCGGCGCCCCAGAGAAGAGCTTTACGACCGCATCAACCGACGCGTCGATGTCATGATGGACTCCGGC
>CAJFPD010000156.1 GCA_904398315.1 Candidatus Alangreenwoodia gallinarii
AGTTCAAAATCCCGCATCCGCAGCGACATGGTGAAATTGGCGATAGCTGCGGAAAAAGAGAGAGCCACGAGAATATTGAGAATATCGTAATATGCGATCGATGCATCCTTGAACCGCGCCACCAGAAAAATATAAAGAATGCCGAAGCCGGTCACCAGAGAAAGCGATGTGCGGATCGGTACGACGAAAAGCATCGGAAGCGTCACACAGATTACCGGCATGAATGTACTCGGCGCGGAAGGATCGCTGAATACATCGATCAGGATAATAAACGTCAGCAGTATAGCGCTGAACAGACTGCACATCACGGTGGCTTTCCGTCTGGTAGCCGTCATTCTCTTTTCGGAGAGAACGGAAAAAAAGAGAAAAACGCAGATGATCGGGACAAACATGATATGCTGCAGGGAGGCATGCCAGCCTTCCAGAATATAAGGTGTCAGGGTCAGAAATAATATCAGCAGAAGCACTGTAACGAAGCTCGCCCTCTTCAGAATCGACAGGTTCTCTCTGGCGATCCTCTGTTCGTCGTACTGAAAATACGCTCTTCGCCTGATGATCAGATTTTTCAGTTCAACCGTCAGTCTGTTCATGAAATTTCTCACCTCCGTTCCGATTTCTGATAGAAAGATCCAGCTTATCCTTTTTCTCGTTCCTTCCTTTTACTTTTCTGTGGCACCCCCCCCTGGAGTGGAAATTTTTTCCATATTTTGTTCTCCTTCACTATCATAAATTTCAGTCAGTTTCTCCTCCACGGAAAAAAAACATTCCAGCAGTTCCGGGTTAAAGATGCCGCACTGCCCGGAGCGGATCATTTTCAGAGTCTTTTTCCTCGAAAAGGCTTTCTTATATATGCGCTCACAGCGCAATGCGTCATAAACATCCGCCAGAGACACGATCTGAGCCCATATACTTATCTCATCGCCTTTCAGGCCGTCGGGATAACCGTTTCCGTCCCACCGCTCATGATGATGACGCGCAATATCATACGCATACCGATAGGCGCTGTTTTCCCGCAGCTGCGGAATCTTTTCCAGAAGCTCCGCGCCTCTGACCGTGTGAGTCTTCATGATCTCAAATTCCTCAGCGGTCAGCTTTCCGGGTTTTCCGAGAATAGCGTCCGGTATCGCGATCTTTCCCACATCGTGCATGATGGCAGCCAGCGCGATCTGCTCGATGGTTTCCCGGCTCATTCCGGCGCCCAGCTTCGTATTTTCCAGCATGTATTTCGTGATGTTATACATCCGCCGTACGTGATCTCCCGATTCTCCGTCACGGAATTCTATGGCCGCAGCCAGAGCCTCGATCATCCCGCGGTTCAGATCTATGATTTTTTCCGCCTGCACCAGAAGCTCCTCCTGCTGCCGGTGCACGACGCTGTTCAGACGCCTTCTCGACTGAAACAGCTCCACGATGGAGCTGACCCGGCGCACCACCATATACGGAATGACCGGCTTGCGTATGATGTCCATGACGCCCAGCTGATATGCCTCTCTCATGACGGCATCGCTGGCCTCCGCCGTAATGAGAAATACCGGAATCTTATCCAGAAGCTCCTCCCGCTTCAGTCTGTGAAGAACTTCCATCCCGTTTGATTCCGGCATCAGCACATCCAGAAGTACTGCACAGTATTTCCGCGGACATGACAGAATCTTCCTTAGCGCAACTCTTCCGTTTTCCGCCTGCTCCACAGGATAAAACGGAGCAAACATATAGTACATCAGTCTGCGGTTGATTTCGCTGTCATCGGCGATCAGAAGCGTGCTGCACTCTTCTTCAGAAATCTGACTCCTCTCTGTCCTTTCTTTCATCGATACCTTCTCCGTTGTGTTCTTCTTCCCCTGTCTGAATCGTTTCCTTTGGCCGAGTCATTTTCTTCTCTCTCTGCCGCTCCGCCTGCTCTTCCGCCCGCTTTCTCAGGATCTGTTTTTCCGCATTCCATTCCGGAACGGGATGGTAAAAGTAAAAGCCCTGTATCACATCGCAGTGCACGTTCTGCAGCTTCTGAAGCTGCTGCTCTGTTTCGATGCCTTCCGCCATGACGGTCATACCCAGTTCATGCCCGATTGTCACCATCGTCCTCAGAATCGTCATTCCCTTCTGTGA
>CAJFPD010000157.1 GCA_904398315.1 Candidatus Alangreenwoodia gallinarii
ACCGGCTGCACTTAAACGTGTCACGGGTTTTACAGGAGGCTTTAGCAGATAAAGTGGAACAGATGAGATAAGAGACAGCGGAAGCACTCGGGAAACCGGGTGCTTTTTCTATAGGGAAAATAAGATGAGAAAGAGCTGCCAATACTGCGGACGCATACATCCGATCGGTCATGTATGTGCGAAGAAGCCGCGATATGATAAGCCGAGAACGAAAGGAATCGACAAGTTCCGAAAAACACGGGACTGGACGAACAAGAGGGCGGAGATCATAGAGCGGGACGGATACCGGTGCAGACTGTGCGAATATGAAAAGACGGCGCGACGGTACAATAACGAAGTGCTGTCTGTGCATCATATTGTGCCGATGTCAGAAGACTGGTCGCGCCGGTTGGATGATGACAACCTGATTACATTGTGTGAAAAACATCACAGGTTGGCAGAAAGAGGAAAATACAGGAAAACATTATTATTTGAACTGGCAGAAAGCCCCCCGGGGGTAAGCGCCGCCGGAAAGAAAAAATGATCTGACCGCACGCCCCACCTCCGTACACAAAAAATGCCAGAAATTCACTTTTTACTTTTCAAGGAAAGGAGGAAAAATGCATGGGCAGACCAGCAAAGCCGGCTGTCGTCAGCAGCGGGAAAATCAGCAAGGAAAAACGCACTGTACGCAAGAAAACGGAAGCAAAATTACGGGGCGAAGCAGATAAATTAAGCCCGCCGGACTGGCTGAATGAGCGTCAGAAAGAAGTGTTTCAGTACGTGATACAGGAACTTGCGGAAGGAAAAATCGTCGGTAATGTGGACGTATTTGTCCTGAATTCTTTCGCTGTGGCAGTGGATCGGCTGGAACAAATAGAACGGCAGATCAACCAGGAACCGGAGAAGATGCTGGACAGGAAGTTGCTGCTTGCGAAAACAAAGTATACAGCTGACTTTAATACCGGAATCAGGGAATTATCCCTATCTCCACAGGCGCGGGCAAAGCTGGGCGGAATGAATTTCGACGCGGAAAAAGAAAAAATAGATCCGGTTCTGATGTTGCTCAGTGGAAAAGGAACGAACGCTTCCGGTGCTTGATAAGTCGCATCCGTCCTATCTTTACGCGAATGCCGTAGTGAAAAAAACAACCAGTGCGCCAAAGTATGTGATCAAACAGAGTAAAAAATTCTTAAAAATTGCGAACAACAGAGATAAGAACTATCGGATCAACGAAGAACGTGTGGAAATGATCAACGGTATGCTGGATCTGATGATCATGCCGAAGGGCCTTTCCAGGGGGAAAACGATAAGGGAAGCCCTGGCGGGATTCCAGTGGTTGTTTATCATAGCAGTGTTGTGTACTGTGTATAAAACCAATCCGGAAAAACGGAGATATGAGACGGCCGTTCTCGAGATTTGCAGAAAGAACGGGAAAACCTTTCTCGTTGCAGTGGTCTTTATTCTACTGCTCTTCATTGAACCGAAATTTTCCAGATTTTATTCTGTTGCTCCGGACGGCTCTTTGTCGCGAGAGGTACAGACGGCAATCCGGGAAATCATAGCCTGTTCTCCTTATCTGGCGGACAAATTCAAAACCAGAAGGGATGATATTCTGTGCATCATTACAGAAAATCAATTTATTCCCCTGAATTATTCCAACAGCCGGCTGGATGGGAAGCTGCCGAATGTCTTTCTGGCAGATGAAGTGGGTGCACTGCCAAACAATTATGCGGTGGAAGCGATGCGTTCCGGACAACTGACGATTCTGAACAAGCTGGGATGTATCATATCGACTAAATATCCGACGATCGACAATCCGTTTGAGGATGAAGTGGCAGCCGCGAAGAATGCTCTGGACGATTTAGAGGGATCGGACGATACCATCTTCGCTTTGCTTTATGAGCCAGATGATAAAAAGCGATGGATGTCAAACGATAAAGTTCTGGAACATGGAAATCCTCTGGCCCTGGAAGTTCCGGAGATCATGCAGGATCTGAAAAAGAAACGGGCAGCTGCCATTGCCCGGCCGCGTCTTCGGGAAAACTTTGTCACAAAGCACTGCAATATTATTTATTCCGGTATCGGAACGGACACCTACATTCCGCTGGATGCGCTGCAGAGGTGCAGAGTGGATGAGATCAACTGGCAAGGACGCGATGTCTGGCTTGGTGTCGATCTGTCGATTTCCACAGACAACTGCGCGGTGGCGATGGTTGCAGAGGAAGACGGTACTATCCTGGCCGATATACAGATCTTTTATCCGGCCGGCAGAACAGAGGAAAAAAGCATGGAAGAAAATCTGGATTACGACGAACTGGAGAAGATGGGATATTGTGTCGGATGTGGAGATCAGACAGTAGACTATTCCGTGATTGAGGATTATGTCTGCAGCCTGGAAGAAAAGCTCGGTGTCTTTATCGTAGGTATCGCTTACGACAGGTACAATGCGATCTCTTCCGCCCAGAAGTGGGAAAGCGCCGGATACGACACCGTAATGGTACGTCAGCACTCAGATACACTTCATCTGCCGACAAAACTGTTAAAAGAATATGTCCTGAATAAACGTTTTCAGTACGTCGAAAATCCTCTGATCGACATCAATTTCCAGAACGCGCAGTGTACAGAAGACACGAATCGGAATATGTACGTGAATAAAAAGAGATCACGCGGAAAGGTGGACGCTGTCGTCAGCCTGATCAATGCGATTTATCTGGTACAGCAGGATCTGATCCTGAATCCGGAAGACGACTGGGGTGCTCAGAGTCTGTAGAGAGGTGGTTTATTTGAGAAAAAAAGAGCAGCGATCGGAAAAGGAAATGGATGCCGTGATAGATCAGACTCTTCGGACATTGCTATCTGACCAGAAAGTTACGGTACGGGACGCTCTCAGTGTACCAAGTATAGCAGGCTGTGTGGAACTGATCTCCGGTACCATTGCGGGATTGCCGGTTCGCTTATTCGAAAGTTCTGGCGGAGTCATCACGGAAAGAAAACAGGATTACCGTCTGGGTCTGTTAAACCATGAGACAGGGGACCTGCTGGATGCGCATCAGTGGAAGAAGGCGCTGATCCGTGATTATCTGCTGCCGGGAAACGGATACAGCTATGTCAGCTGGAAGAAAAACCAAATAGAAGGAATCCATTATATCGATCCGGTACAGGTGAGCGTCAACATCAATGCGGATCCGATCTTCAAGGTTGCGGATTTTCTGGTAGGCGGGATCCGCGTGGCAGAGTACTGCATGTTTCGCATCCTGCGCCACACGCGCGATGGTGTGACCGGTCGGGGAGTCGTAAATGAAAACGATCGGGCGATTTCCACTATGGTGGATGGAATTTTATACGAAAGGAGCCTGTTTCGGACAGGAGCGAGAAAAGGGTTCCTGAAATCAGATCGGCGGTTGACAGATGATGCGATCAGCAGGCTGAGTAACAGTATCCGGAGACTGTTTTCAAATGATGGGGAAAGTGTAACGGTATTGAATAAAGGAATTGAATATCAACCGGCCGGTCAGACAGCGGTGGAAACGCAGCTGAACGAAAATAAAACGACAAACGGCAGAGAAGTTTGCCGGATGTTCTGCCTGTCTCCGAAACTGTTCGAAGGCGGCGCGACAGCAGAAGATCGTAGAATGAGCGCGGTTTATGGGATCATTCCGGTAGTAAAAGCGCTGATTTCGGCGCTGAACCGGTTTTGCCTTTTGGAATCGGAAAAAGGCAGGCTTTTTTTCTCCATCGATACGGATGAACTGCTGGAGGGTGGCATGTTAGAACGATACCAGTCTTATGAAATTGCGGCAAGAAACGGCCTGATGCAGATCGACGAAATGAGAAACCGTGAAAATATGAGTCCTTTAGGGCTGAACTTTATCAAACTGGGGTTGGATACAGTGTTGTATGATCCGCAAACAAAGCAGATTTATACGCCGAACACAGACAAATTATCCAGCTTGACCGAGGGAAAAACTCCGGGAGAGGAGGGAGAAAGTGAAGATTGAAGTCAGAGCAGACAATACCGTGCGGATTTCCGGCTATGTGAACGTAGTTGGCAGAGATTCGCGGCCATTGCGGGACGCGCGGGGAGTCTTTATAGAGCAGGTGGTTCCGGGGACCTTCAGAAAAGCCTTGTCTGCGAATAAGCCGGTAGAACTACGCTTCGATCATAGAAGAGTAGTTGGAGGAACGTCAGACGGAACGTTGACACTGCAGGAAGATAATATCGGGCTGAGAGCGGAGGCGATGATACACGATGAAGAAGTAATAGAAAAAGCACGAAAGAAAGAACTCCGGGGCTGGTCTTTTGGGTTTGTAAAAATGAAAGATCGCTGGGAAGGAGAAGATCCGCGAAGACGCTATCTGGAAGAACTGGAACTGCGGGAAGTATCCGTCCTGGACGTTACGCCTGCTTACATCGCGACCAGCATTGAGACACGGGGAGAAGAAAAGGAGTTGCTGGAGTACCGTTCAGCTCTTCAAACCGATGAAATCGAATATCGGATGGAAGAGCAGAAAGAAGAAACTCCGCCGGAACCGGAAAAACGAACTGAGGAAGAAGCTGTCATTCTGCAGTTTTTCAGACAGAAAGTAACATTTTTAAAAACGAAAGGAGCGAAATATGGGCCTGAATACGAAGAAGTACATTGAACGCAGAAACACGATCCTTGCGGATCTGGAAACGATGCTCGACGCCTGCGAGACAGAAACCCGTGCATTGAATGAAGAGGAAAGAACAAAATATGATGCATGGATGAAGGAAATCAGAGAGATTGATAACATGCTGCAGGTCGAGGAAGAGACACGCGGCCTGGAAACCATGACGCCTGCCGGAGAGGACAAACGGGAGGAAGTGGAGACGCGCGCTTTTGCAGCCTATATCCGCGGTCAGGTGGTGGAAGAGCGCGAAGCAGCCAATCTGACAAAGAGTGATAATGGAGCAGTTATCCCCGAAACGATCGCGAACAGGATTCTGGAAAAGGTAAAAGAAAAGGCTCCGATTTACGCCATGGCGACGAAATTCACGGCAAAAGGGGATCTGGTCTTTCCTATATATGATGAAAGCACACAGAAGATTACGGCGGCATATGCAGAGGAATTTTCCGCTCTGACATCAACTTCCGGGAAGTTCACATCAATCACACTTTCCGGATATCTCGCCGGCGCACTCAGCAAGATCTCAAGATCTCTGGTCAATAACAGTGATTTTGATTTGGTTTCCTTCGTGATCGACAAAATGTCGGAAGCGGTAGCGGATTTTGTCAGAAAAGAAGCGATTGTCGGTACAGCATCGAAGATGACAGGTCTGCTTTCTACCGAGAACAAGGTGACAGCTGCGGCAGCTACAGCGGTGACAGCAGATGAACTGATCGATCTGCAGATGACAATCCCACAGATTCATCAGCCAGGAGCAGTATGGATCATGTCGCGAAATACCTTTAAGGCAATCCGGAAGCTGAAGGATGGAGACGGAAATTATCTGCTGAATAAAGATGCTACGAGAGCTTTTGGATGGGAACTGTTAGGAAATCACGTTTATATTGATGAATTTATGGAAGATATGGCAGCGGGAAAGAAGCCAATTATATATGGGGATCTCTCCGGAATGTATATCAAGCTGGTGGAAAGCCCGTCAGTAGAAGTACTGCGTGAAAAATATGCAGATGAACACGCGATCGGCGTTATCGCATGGATCGAAATCGACTCCAAAATTGTGGAGCCACAGAAGATTGCAGTACTGGAAATGGCGGCATCCTGATGAAAGTCAAGGTTTTGATCAGTTTTGCGGGACAGATCTGCGGCGGCAGGGGACAGACACTGGATATTCCGGATGGCAGTGAGGTACTGAAGGACCTGCTGAAAGTTGGATACATCGAAGAAATCAGAAAACCGCAGACGAGAAAGAAAACGAAGATAGGGAGTGAAAAAGCTTGAGAATGTCAGAGGTATCTGTCGAAAATCTGATGGAATATCTGAGGGAAGAAGAGGAGAGCGAATTGCTCTCCTCGATTCTTTCGGCGGGGAAACAGTATGTGCTGCAGTTTACCGGATTATCTGAGAAAGAAGCCAATGAAAAAGAGGATCTTTCACTCGCCTTACTGGCTGTCTGCGCGGATCTGTACGATAAAAGAGGCATGATTTCTTCTGCGAATCTGAATGAAAATCTGTTGATATCCGGAATTCTGGAGTCCCACCGGGTGAATTTTGTGGAGGGAGAAGCAAAAGAAACATGGTCGAATGCGGAGATCTAAGAAATCGTGTTGCGATTTACCAGTCAGAGCCGCGGATCCGAGAGAACGGAGAGACAGAATATGTATTTTCTGAAAAAAGGAAAATCTGGGTACATATTGTGCCGACGTCCGGAGGAAATGCAGAGCTTCCGGGTGATGTAGAATATGCATCTGTGACGCATAAAATTACGATGAGAATATTAAAAAATCTCACGATGACGACAGACACGTATTTTCTACATCAAGGACAACGTCTAAAGGTTCTGTACTGGTATCCGGTATATAACCGGGTCGGATGGATGGAAGTATTCTGCAGATTGGAGATGGAATGAGAAATATCATTGACACCAGCGAAATCATCGAATTTGCAGAGTCCTTGAACGACAACACAAGGCAGATGAAGAGGCTGGAGAAAAAGATGCTGCGGGAACAGGGAACAAAATTAAGACGAAAAACGGCGCAGAGAGCGAGAGCAAGCGTGAAAAAGACCGCTGTTCATCGCAGAAGATACGAACGTGCAGCCGGACAGTATCACAAAAGCATCAAACGCGGTAAAGCGTATGATAAATCAGGGGCTTTACAGATCCGGGTATATTCCAATGATCCGATTGCACATCTGATCGAGGACGGATATACACCGAAACTGAGAGACGGGACATCAGGTACCCATCAGCCTGGGAAAAAGGTGTTTGAGAAAGCGAGGGAGCATTTCGAGCCGGAATTTCACGCGGCAATAGAAAACTTCGTGGATGAGGTGATGCGGAATTTATGATTACGTGGCAGCAGATCGATGATGTACTGGGAGAAAGAATCTCTTCTGCGCTGACAGAGGCAGGATATCCGATCGCGAGGATCTCAAACGATATCATAAAGCCGGTGGCCAGACGATCCTACCGCATCGATCTGTACAGTACAGACGATATGGGGACGGAATGTTATGCGGAAAGAGGCATGGATGTCGAAATCTATTACTATCCGCAGGACAAGGAACGGCCAAAACAGGAATTAAACGAGATATCTCAGCTGCTGAAAGTAGTGATCCGCAGCGGAATTTTGGTTTCCGGAGTGTGTCTGGAGCTTTCAGAAGGCATAGAGGCGGATACTTCGGACGGAGTTCTTACTCTGATGTTTCGCCTGGAGTGGATTGAGACCGTACAGGAGGAAGGAGAACACATGCAGGAACTGGTTCTGAATGAAGAGGAGGTAGTCTATGGCAGTAACGATGCCTAAAATCAGCGTTATTTTTCAGCAGAAGGCTGCCAGCCTGATGACGAGAAGCGAAAGGGGAATTGCGATCCTCATCGTAAAAGATGACACAAATAAAGAGTTTACACATAAGCAGTATACGGATCTGACGGCTCTGGAGGCGGATAAAGAACTGTATACGGCGGAAAATTACAGCGCCATCAGCGATATGCTGATGTTCGCGCCATATCAGTCGCATGTTTTCCGTATCGATGCGGAAGGGTTGCTCTCAGATGCACTTTCCGAAATTACCCGGACGGTAAAAACGGGATGGATTACGATTGCAGGAATGGATCAGGAAGATGCCAATGCTTTGGTCAGCTGGATCAAGTCGCAGGAAGCGAGATACAAAAGCTATAAGGCAGTTGTCTATCAGGCCGGAACAGCTCCGGACAGTATGCATATTGTCAACTTCGTCAACGAGACAGTCACTTTTTCTGATGACAGAGGAGAAAAAAGCGGAGTGTATTATTTGCCGAGCCTTCTGGCCATCTTTGCGATCTGCAATGTAACCAGAGGATGCACCAACTATCTTTGCAGTAATCTCTCGTTTGTGGGAGAGGTAGAAAGCAATGACGAAGCAGTCGGTGCCGGAAAATTTATTCTGTTCAACGATGAAGACAGCACTGTAAGGATCGGACAGGGAATCAACTCTCTCACGACGACGGACGGAAAAACAAAGACGGAGGATATGAAATTCATCGAAACGGTAGAAGCGATGGATCTCATGAGAGATGATATCACCAGTACCTTCCGCCGGGAATACCTGGGGCAGTATCGAAACAGCAGAGACAACCAGATGTTGTTTATCGCAACGCTGAATAACAGCTATTTTCGGCAGCTGTCACAGGAGAACATTCTGGATCCGGATTACGCCAATGCGGCATCCATCGATGTGGAAGCACAGCGGGCTGCGTGGTTGGCAACAGGAAAAACAGAAGCGGTGGAATGGGATGAGGATACCGTCAAAGCCATGCCGTTTAAGAGAACAGTATATCTTGCCGGGGATGTGAAGATTCTCGGAAGTATGACGGATCTGATTTTTTCCATCAACATTGCATAAGGGAGAAAGAGTATGGCAAAGAATTTTAATCCTAATCATGTCATGCACGGAAACGGTGGATATGCCTGGTGGCAGGGAAAACAGCTGGCCACTTTACAGAGCGTAGAAGCGAAGGTATCGGGAGATTTTGAGGATATCAATGTGTGTGGAGATCCGGCCACCTATTCTATCTATAACGGATATTCCGGAGAGGGCACACTCACGTGGCTGAAAGTGGATAGTACGGTACTGTCGGAGCTTGCAGAGGCGTACCAAACAGGAATTATGCCTGAGATATCGATCGTGACCGCACAGAAACAGAAAGGTACCAACAAAGTGGAACGTGTGGTATATTCTGATATCACGATTACAGAATTTATGCTGGCTAAATTTGAGAAAAAGGCTATGACGGAAGAGGAAGTACCGTTTAAATTCGGGAATTTTGAAGTATTGGAAACAATATAGGAGGAGAAATGGAACAAAATCTGATCGCCAGACTGACAGAAAGTATTGCAGAAAAAGAGAAGAAAAGGGAGGAAAAGAAGAACTTTGAGGTCAATGGTATTCCGATGGAGTTCCACAAGCTCTCTCAGGCAAAACAGCGCGAATATTATGGCCTGATGTCGGAAGCCATGGCTTCTGAAAACGCGGAAATGCTGATTGAATTCTGTACATCTCTGATCTATGAATGTTGTTTGTCGCTGCAGGATCCGGAGCTGCATCATGCAAACGACGTATCGGATCCGCTGGATATCGTTAGGATGCTCTTAGATGTCAGAGAAATCGACCTGCTCGGCGGAAAACTGATTGACTGGATGGGGCTTTTAAAGGGAGAAGAAACGGAAAAAAACTGACTGAGCGCGATCCGGTCACAGATCTGGCAGTATCCTGTGCTTCTTTTGGAATTCTGCCGGAACAGATCCGGAAGATGAGTCCGGGAGACCGCTTTCTTCTGCGATCTGCCTGGTCGCGCTTTTTCAACAGCATGAGCCGCTGTGTTCAGGTAGGCGTGATGCGTGCGCTGAACCCATCAGAGGAGGAATAGGCAATGTCAAACCGGGTGATTAATACGGTCCTGCGCCTTCATGATGATCTTTCCGGAGGACTGGTTCGGGCTGCCAACAACGCCAGACGAGCCGGAGCGGATATTTCCGGCAGCATGGTAACAGCCACGGCACGCGTCATGAACTTTCGGGATCGAGCGACTGGTGCAATGAAAAGTTTCGCTTCCACAGCGTCAAAAGCCGCTGCCGGTACAGCTGTCGCTTTAACAGGGGCTTTTTTCGCGCTGGACAGCGCTACCGAAGAGTATAGAATCGCGCAGGGGAAACTGAATACAGCTTTTCAGGCGTCAGGTCTGAGCGCAAAGTCGGCACAGAAGACCTATCAGGAGTTTTACGGCATCCTTGGAGAGACAGACACCGCAACGGAAGCCTCTCAGCTTCTGGCTAATATGACGCGTAATGAACAGAATCTGAGCACCTGGACGCGCATTTCGGCCGGTATCATGGGAACGTTCGGAGACTCCTTGCCAGTCGAGGGGTTGATTGAGTCAGCGAATGAAACGGCAAGAGTCGGAACCGTTACCGGTGTGCTGGCAGATGCCTTAAACTGGGTGAGTATCAGCGAGGACGAATTTAATGACCGGTTGTCATCCTGTTCTGACGAAAGTGAGCGGAATCAACTGATCATGGAAACGCTGGCCGGAACCTATGAAGAGGCGGCAGACGCTTTTTATCGAAATAACAAAGAACTGGTCAAAAGCAGAACGTACCAGACCATGCTGGCTTCCACGATGGGAACGTTGGGACAAGCCAGCCAGACGGTAAAAAACGGTCTGCTCCAGATGCTGGGGGCACAGGAAGAAGGCGGATACCGAGCCGGATCAGCGCTGGATCTGCTTTCCCAAAAAGTAGAAGAGTTTAGTTCATGGGTTTCTTCTGCTGATTTCAGTTCTTTTTCCGCACAAGTAGATCAGTTTGTAACCGGGGCAGCGAATCGAGCCTCCTCTGCAATTAACTGGATGAAAGAGCATTCCGATCAACTGATCACCGGAGTGAAGATGCTTGCGGCAGCATTTGTTACCGTAAAAATCCTGAAATTCAGTTCCGATATGATCAATACAGCCCGCACGATCAGTGGATTTATCAGTACAGTTCGTATCCTGACTGCTGCCTGGCGTGCTGAAAATGCAGCCAATATCCGGAGCACTGCATCTATGGCGGCGCACCGGCTGGGAGCGATTGCAAGTACGGTAGCGACAAAGGCTCTGGCAGCAGGAACTACAATCCTGACCGGCGCACAGCGGTTGTTGAATCTGGCCTTTCGGGCGACGCCGATCGGATGGCTTGTAACAGGAATCGGACTGATCGTTGCCGCTGGCGTGGCGTTGTATAAAAACTGGGATACTGTGAAGACCTTTGCAGTCAGCCTTTGGGAAAAAGTAAAGGAAGTATTCGGAGGAATCAAAGATGCCATTGTAGGGGCCTTTGATGCTGCGAAAAGAAAGGTGGGAAGTTTCTTCTCCTGGTTGGATCAGAAAATCGAAAGCGTTCCGATTCTCGGAACGATCTATAAAGGAGGAAAATCTGCTGTCAGCTGGATCAGCAATAAGATCAGCGGAAATGCGCTCGGAACGCCTTACTGGAAAGGCGGATCGACACGTATCAATGAACGCGGCGGAGAAATTATCAATCTTCCGAGCGGTACACAGATCATTCCCCATGATATCAGCAGAAAAGTGGCAGGAGATCGTTCCGTGACGATTAATATCAATGTGCAGGGAAATATGATCGGAAATAAAGATTATGCCCGCGAAATGGGCGATATGATCGTCAAACGCCTGATTGAAGCGATGGATAACTGCTAAGGAGACGGAAATGTATAAGATCATGATATCAGTAAACAACAATGAAGAGGTATTCACATTACCTCATGTCCCGGTCGATTTTCCACTTCCAGAACCGGAGCAGAATAACGAAACGTATACCGGACTGAGTCAGGATTATCGAAGAATTGGGACGATGGGACTGCGTCAGTTCTCTTGGAGCAGTTTCTTTCCGGTTGGACGCAGATATCCTTTTATGCCGCCGGAAGCTCTGGAGGACGGATGGGCTTATGTAAGCTTTTTTCAGAGATGGAGAGAGCGAAAAGTGCCATTTCGCTTGATTGTTCTGGATTCTTCAGGTGTAGCACGGCTGAACTTGCCGGTTACTATCGACAGTTTTGAGCCGAGCATCCGCCGGAACGGAGACATCGAATATTCCATTTCCGTGACAGAATACCGATTTGTGAGGTGAGAAATATGCCGGCCAGTGTGGTAGATGAGCACAGACTGATCCTATATCGGGACGGAACACAATCGCAGGACATTACAGAATTTATCGGAAATCTGACAGCAACGGATGAATTGAATGCACTTTCGGTGGAATTGACATTTGACCAGATTTTGTCTCCATGGGATAAATATGTGCCGAAGTTGAATTTGTCGCCAGGAGACAAGGTGCGCGTCAATAATCATGGAGTGGATGTTTATTCCGGCGTGATTGTAAAAGTAGGCCTGGACGGTTCGGTAACAGCATACGATCAGGGATGGTATTTGAATAAATCTCAGATTATCTACCAGTGTTCCAGTCTGCCGGCCGATCAGGCAATCAAAGCGATGTGCGCCAAAGCAGGAATCGCAGTCGGCCGGATCACGAGTCTGCCAACGGTGATCACACAAAGCTGGGTTGGTAGAACTCCTTCTGAGATTCTGTCTGATATTCTCTCTACATGTAATGCGGAAACAGGAAAAGAATATCAATATCGTGTTTTAAACGATGCATTGACGGTCTCACAGCTGACGACAGTGCCGATCGTCGTCTATCACAAGCCTACCTTCAATATCTCTTACTTCGATATTACTTGGGCACTGGGACAGGTGTCCGGAGAGGACAGCATGGAAGAAATGAGTAACGCGGTTGTCATTGCTGCAGAGGATGACGGAAAGGTATATATCGGAGCAGAAGCAAAGAACACGGCGAGTATCAAAAAGTACGGGATGCTGCAGAAAGTAGAGACGGTAACGGAGGATCCGGGAAATGCAAAATTGAAACAGATGGCAAAAAATCTACTATCACAGTCAGACCGGATTCAACGTACTCGGACGATTGATGAAATCTGGGGAGCAGATGAGGTTACCAGCGGAGTCGTTTTAAGCTTCAACAGCGATATGTTCGGCATATCAGGAAAGCAGAGGGTGACGAAAGTAACACATCACTACGGCGGAGCCGGCCATACGATGTCACTGGAACTTCAGGCGCTGGAAGAGCCAAGAGCGGCAGATACGGCAGACAGCGTTACGGTATATGGCCTTCCGGATGATCTGGGGAGTGGTGGAGCTGAAGAAGAAACCGGAGATACGATAGCCTCTTCGGCTGCGACATCCGGAAGCGGAGCGGCACGGTTTGTTGCAGTCGCTGCGGGAGAAATCGGGTATCGAGAAACGGGAAATAATCAGAATAAATATGGCGCATGGGCGGGAAACAACGGCGTCGCCTGGTGCGCTTATTTTGTATCTTGGTGTGCTTATCAGGCAGGCGTGAGCAATCTGATCCCGAAAAACGGCAGTGTCAGCGGAATGATGAATTACTTCCGAGGAAAAGGAAAATTCAAGTATACCGGAAGCTATATTCCGAAAGCGGGCGATCTGATGGTGCAGAAGAATAACGCGAGCCATATCGGAATCGTAGAAAGCGCGACAGCATCGTCAGTAAAGACGATCGAAGGAAACTGCTCGAACCGGGTGCGGCGCATGACACGAAGCTACAGTGAAATTACAGGATTTTGTACGCCTTGGGGGTAAGAATGTCTTATGAATATGATTTTGCCGTCAGACTGAAAAAACTGAAGGAAAGGTCGAAGTTTGAGGCGGCGTGGTATCGAGCGACCTGCACAGTGAAAAATCCGCTGACATTTAGTATCCTTGACGGAAATTTAATCTACAAAACAGGAGAGGGGCTGATCCTGACGCGTCAGGCGGCCGGATGGGACTGGGAAGCAGGAGATACCGCCGCATCGATTCTGTCCGGTGACGGTCTTCTCCTTATCGATCGGATTTGAGGAGGATAGATATGGCAGAAGCGATTTTTCCGGTGATTCCGTCGGAGATCCCGAAAAGAGCGGCGGAATCAATTGGCAGAGTCCCCGCCTTTTCATTTGACAGTTCCTCGCGGAAAGGAACCTTTTCCGTCGTAGACGGAGCATTGAGAGAACGAACCGGCATTGAGGCGGTGAAGCAATGGTTTGAGCTGATGCTCCGGCAAAGGCCGGGTGTAATCCCGATCTATCGGACGGAAAACACCTATCAGCCGGGAGTTGATACGACAATCGTCAATGACAAACGGTTTGCGCTCGGTTTCGTTTATGCGGAAATCGAACGCAACGTCCGGGATACGTCCGCTTTCTGTCCGGCAGTGAGGACAGTGGACTCCTTTGAATTTCAGAGAAAAGGCCGAACATTACAGGTGAATTTTACAGCCCGGATGCATACCGGTGAAACGGTGGAGGTGAGCGTGGATGTCAACAGCGAGTGAAATTCTGAGTGAGATGCTGAATCAGATGTCAGATACTTATCAGAAGACGATAGGATTTCCGACTTATGACATTTTGGCCGCCGTGGCGCTGCGCATGGTCAATACGGATGCAGAGGTAGAAGAAGCCCGTACAAAACTGGATCCGGAAAATCTGACAGGAGAAGAACTGGATCGGTATATCTTTCCACGCGTTGGTCTAATCAGAAGAGAGGCTACTTTCGCGATCGGAATCCTGACAGTAACCGGAAATGGGACTGTAAATGCCGGGGACTTATTTGAATCCGGCGGAGGAATCCGTTTTGAAGCGACAGAAACCATAGAAATCAAAGGAAACGGTCAGGTAACGGTAACTTGCTTACAAGAAGGAGATGCGGGAAATCTTCCGGCGCACAGCGTTAATCAGATGCCGGTCACAATTCCGGGTATTACTGCCTGTGACAATCCGGAACCGATGGGTGGCGGATATGACACAGAAACAGATGAAGCGTACTTTGAACGTTTCCTTATTAAAATACGGACCCCTCCGACATCCGGAAATATCTATCACTATCAGAGCTGGGCGCTGGAAGTGCCAGGAGTCGGACGTGTCAAGGTATTTCCGCTCGGACACGGAGAACATACGGTAGATGTAGTTATTGTAAATAGCGAAGGACAGCCGGCAGACGAAGAACTGGTAAAAAATGTACAGGACTATATTGATCCGAATAGTACCGGAGAAGGTTATGGAGAAGCACCAATCGGTGCGAGATGTTATGTATCTGCCGCAACAGGGAAAACGGTATCTGTACAGGTGGAAGTTACGATACTGGAAAGCGCGACGCAGGAGACTGTCACGCAGGGCATCAAAGACTCGATCGGAGCTTATCTGCAGACGATCGCTTTCAATCAGGATTTTGTGAGCTATGCGCAGATTGGAGTCGCTATCCTGAATACCGAAGGAGTACAGGATTTCGAAAATCTGACCGTGAATGGCGGGACATCGAATCTCGCGGTTGGAGAACGGGAATGTGCGATACTTGGGGAAGCGGTGATCTCTTATGCATGAGTTCGACAACGCCATTACCAATCTGCCCGGCGCTTACCGTGCGGATCCATGGATCGCCGCGCTATTACGATCTATCATAGGAAAAGATGAAAGCCTGCGTGCGGACGCTTGGGAAAATGCGGCTCAGATGTTTCTGGACTCGCTGACGTTTCACCTTCCGATGGAAGAAAAACTGGTAGGGATAGTCCCAAAGGCTACAAACACAGTGGAGGAACGAAAGAATATCCTGTCAGCGAAATGGAGATCTGCGGCGGGGAAGTGCGATCTGGAAATGATCCGGGGAATCTGCGGAGCCTGGTACGAAGTAGACGTGGAATATGACGGGAACGCTCTGGATATCCGATTTATCAGCATTATCGGAGTGCCACCTGCATTAGATGCACTACTGGCCGCGGTGCAGGAGGTATGTCCGGCTCATATTCCGATTGGATATACCATCCGATATCGGAGATGGAGAGAAGTAAAACCGATGTTATGGGGAGATCTGACAGAAGATACTTGGGCGGCGGTGAAAGGAGGAAAGCTAAAAAATGGATGAGACTTCGAAATATAAACTGAAAAAGCCTTCACCGGATGATTATGTAGACGTCGAGGTATTGAACGGAAACATGGATATCATTGATTTTGAGATGATCAAAGTGTTTGTACAGGAAGCGGAACCATCACAGACAAACTGCATCTGGATCGAACCGATCGGAGAAAGGACGATAAAAGAAGATATCGTACTGGAAATGACAGAGGAAGGGGAAGGAAAATACTTTGTGGATGTCGAAGGAGAAGAAGAATTGAAAAAAATACAGAACGTGGTGGATTCGGAAGAGGAAATGACGCCGGGGACATACAGCTTTGAAATACTTTAGGAGGTGAGGTATCGTGGCGGTCAAAGATGCAATTCTAAAAGCACTGATGGAAGATATCTTAGTGGATCTATTCGTTCGTACGGGAGTGGAAAATGTCATTCTGAAAGACGGAGGAGAAGAAAAAACACTCGCTGTAAAACTGACCGAAATCATCCGTGCGCTGAATGATAAAGCTACAGTGGCCGCTCTGGCATCTGGGCTGGAGGAGAAAGCAGAAAAAACACATGAACACGCCATAACAGATATTACCGGACTTTCCTCAGAGCTCAACGGTAGACCGACATCTGCCGAAATGAATGTTGCCATCAGCACAGCAATCAACAATTTGATAGATGGAGCTCCGGCTGCCTATGACACTTTAAAAGAGATCGCTGATTATCTGGGAACGCACGAAAATGAGTATACGGCACTTACATCTGCTGTTGGGAGTAAGCTGGATAAATCGGTCTACGAAGCCTTTATTGAAACGATAGGAAGTCTGGCGACAAGAGATAAAATAACGGAAGCAGATCTGGATACGAAGTTGGCAGAAAAAGTAACAGGAACGTCAGAAAAAAGCCACAGCCATACGAACCAGGAAATACTGGATGACATTACGGCAACGAAGACGGGGAATTGGGATAAAGCATATACTCATTCACAGGCCGCTCATGCTCCATCAGATGCACAGGCAAATAGAATCGATAGCATCAAACTTAACGGTGTAGTTCAGGAGATCAAAGACAAAACGGTAGATCTAAAAGTGCCGCACATATATGTACAAGAAGTGGAACCGGAGCTGGGAGAAAATGATCTGTGGTTTCAAATTGTGGAAGAATAGAAAAGAGCAGGTGAGGGAATGTCGCTGATCGAAAGAAGTATTCAGATACGCTCCAAGGAGATCAGTTTATATCCGATTACATATCTGACAAATATCAAAGACGACGCAGAATCTCTGACTGATCTGAAAGATGACGATAGCATACCATTGATCGATGTATCTAACTCAGGGAAGATGGGAAAGACCACTTGGGCAAATATCAAAACAGCGCTGTCAGGTCTCTTTGCTGAAAAGACACATGTCCATAGTGCAGCGACGACGGCGACAGCTGGATTTATGTCAGCAGCGGATAAAATCAAACTAAATAACATTGCATCAGGAGCGAATAAATATGTCCATCCTACATATACAGAAAAATCTTCCGGTCTTTACAAGATCACCATTGATGCAACCGGACATGTGTCTGCAACTGCCGCTGTAACCAAAGCAGATATCACCGCACTGGGAATACCTGCACAGGACACAAATACAACGTATAGCGCGATGAAGGGAGCGTCAGCGAGTGCAGCGGGAGCGGCCGGTCTTGTACCAGCACCAGCAGCCGGAAAACAGACGTCCTTCCTTCGCGGTGACGGAACGTGGGTAGTGCCTACAAATACGACATACGCCAATATGAAGGGTGCTACAGCATCAGCGGCAGGCACAGCGGGGCTTGTACCTGCACCTGCGGCGGGAGCGGCGACAAGATATCTGCGGTCTGATGGTACTTGGCAGGTACCGCCTAACACGACGTATACGCTCAGTTCTTTCGGGGTTACGGCGACGGCAGCTGAGCTGAATAAA
>CAJFPD010000158.1 GCA_904398315.1 Candidatus Alangreenwoodia gallinarii
CCTGGAAAGCTTCGGCAGACATCACGACACGCTGGAAGACTATTTCTTCCGGCTCACAGAGGAGGAAAAATAAATGGCACATCTTCTGAAGCTGGAATGCAGAAAGTTCGGAATCATGAAAAACGCTGCCTTTACTCTGCTGGCCGCTCTTTTCAGCATCCTTTTCATCACGGTATCTCTGGTGGACAGCATGACGGATCCGGAACAGACGAAAGACACCTTCGAGAGCACCTTTCTCGTCATCGGTATTCTGATGTCATTTATCTTCCTCGTCTGCGCTTCGGTTCTGACCTCCCGCCTGGTCATCGGAGAATACAATCAGGGAACGATTCTCATCCTGTTTTCCTGTCCGCTGAACCGAAAGCAGCTGATCGCCGGCAAGCTGATCCTCATCCTTTCCTATACGGCGCTTTCGATGCTGACCGGCTACATTCTCTGCTGCGCCTATATCATCGCGGCGGACCGCGCCTTTGACATGCTGGAGGGAACGTTTCGCCTCTCCTGCCTGCGCGAATGGATCCCGGCGGCTCTGATCAGCACCGTCACATGCACCGTCCTGTCTCTGTGGCCGTTTATCATCGGCATGATCCGCAAATCCGTCCCTGCCGCCATCGTGACTTCTCTGATCGTCATCGTGCTGCGCCAGGTCGTGATCACGCAGAATCCGTCGAACCGGGAATCGCTGCCGCAGATCCTCGCCGTCGCCGCCGTCACGTTTCTCTTCACCCTGCTGACCTTCCGGAAAAGAGTTCCTCGGGTATACTGATATTTTTTAAAGCGGCTCGGAGATGTCCCGGCGCCGTGAAAGCAAAACGGCCTGTCACGGCAGCACGAGAGCCGGGCGAAAACCTAGATAATCTCCCGACACCAGCATATACCGTACGCCGCGGAATTCTCCGCGAATGCTGTCCGCAAACCGGCTCTCTCCGTGACAGTGGGAATATATGACGGCGGTGACGCCGTATTCCTCCGCGATTTCCGTAAACGGAGACGTCTCCTCCAGGATATTCGTCGGCGGATAATGGAGAAACAGGATAAATTTCCGGTATCCAGCCTCCTGCGCCCGTCGGAAGGACTCACGCAGACGCCCCGTTTCCCGCGCCACGAGCTTTTTCGCCTGAGCCTCCCGCTCTTCGTCCCAGCCGATGATCCTGCCGCGGCGGTCCAGATAAAAAGGTCCCTCGAAGGTATAGCCCTTCGTCCCGACCAGCGCGTAATCCCCGTATGCCGCAAAATTATTCTGCAGAAAAAACAGCCTGCCGGCAAAGACTTCGTTCAGATGCTCTGTCTTCTTTACATCCCAGAACATGTCGTGATTTCCCCGCAGCAGAATCTTTCGCCCCGGAAGACCTTCGATAAAAGCCAGATCTTCCTGACATTCCGGAAGCTTCCTTCCCCAGGAATGATCCCCGGTGAGCACCAGCGTGTCCTCCGGTTTCACAGTCTGCGTGACATACTTTTCGATTTTCCGCACATGATTCTTCCAGACTTTCCCGAATTGATTCATCAATTTTTTCACCTGAAAGCCGAGATGCAGATCTCCCAGCGCGTAAAGAGCCATAGGAAAACCATCTCCTTTCCGTTCCTGTTTCCGTTTTACAGAACTATCCTGCCACGACGATGGTCAGCATTACCAGATCTTCGCTGCCGGTGTTGATGATGCTGTGTTCCGATCCCTTCGGACAGATATGTAGGATTCCCGGCTTCAGCTCTTCTTCCCTGCCGTCGCAGACAGCTTTTCCGCTCCCCGACAGAATATAATTTATATCATCACCGGAAGGATGAGCGTGCAGCCCGATACTGCCTCCCGGATGAACGGACGCCGCGATGATGCGGTATTTTCCGTCGTGATACATCCGGGCCGTCATCATGCCGGTCCCACTGTTCATGCAGGGAATCGTCATTTCTTCAATTTCGTTAAAATCGATCTTCATAAATCCGGTTACCTCTTTCTTCTCTTTCTGCTTTCACTTTCCGCGCGTCAGGCCGTTTCTATCCGACCGGACACACGGCGGCCTGATTTTCGATATGTATCTTATATCTCCAGCCGGATACCATCCGTATTATACATCAAAAACTGCGGAAAATTTTACACAGATCTGCGCAGATCTACTCCCGTTTTTTACAACAGAACGATATACTGAGGCCAGCAGGAAAGTAACTCTGTACCGATCAACAGAAACAAAACGTATCGGAGGGCGAGGAAATGAGCAATCTGACAAAAGAGAGTAAAAAACTGGAAAAAGCCGGATTTTCCGGCCGGACGCTGGAAAAAGCTCTGGAACTGATGGAACGTACCGGCTCCCCGTCTATCGTAGCGAAAATGCTGATTGCTTATGTGGTTAAACAGGAGAAAACGCCTGCCATGGCGCTGTATGAGACGGAAAACGTAATCCTCGAAGCGGAAAACAAACTCCGTGGAAAAGGAATCCTTCCACCGTGACTCCCGGGCGCGGAACCGTCATGGCGGAATATTTCCTTTCATTAATATGATCTGTCTGATCCTTTTTTCTGATCCGTCAGATATTTTTTAATATCCGCCACCAGCCCCAGATCCGCCGGCAGCCATTCCACGCTGTCCAGCGTCTCCGCTGTCAGCCACCTGGCAGCTTCATGCTCCTTCAGCACGAGCTCACCGGACCGTATCGTACAGAAAAAGCAGTCCATGGACAGATGAAAGTCCGGATAATCATATTCCACGGTTTCCAGAAAATCCGTCACTTCAATCTCGGTGTCCAGCTCTTCCTTTATCTCCCTTACAAGGGCTTCCCGGGGCGTCTCTCCGTCTTCTATCTTTCCGCCCGGAAATTCCCATCCGTCTTTGAAAGCACCGTAGCCTCTCTGGGTGGCGAATACCTTATCGTCCTGTATAATAATCGCTGCCGCTACTCTGACTGTTTTCATGCTCCCCCTCCATCAGGTATTTACAATATATTCATAGATATCTTCGCGCACCGGAGTATCCAGCTCCCATTCGATCTCCACCGCCGTCTTATCCGTGTTCGCCATGATAAACTCTTTTATCCTTCCGGTGGCTGTCATCCTGCCGAGATAATAGAATTCCTTTGAGATTTTATCGTCTTTGTTTTTACGGACAAACAATTCCACATCGATTCCACGCTCCCGCGCATGGAGGAAATTCTGCACATCCTCCGATTCTTTCGTTCTGCTCTGCTTTGAGATCGCGATCAGCCGGTTCGGACTTTCGAAATGATCTTCATACCGGATCGTGTCCTTTATATCCTCCGCCTTATCATAATTGATAAATACAGGAAATGTTTTCGTTTTCCGGTCATATTTATAGCCGCCCAGATTCAGCGGCACCTCATTATGCTCCCATTCCAGAAGCCTGCACACGTCTTCGTACGTATATTTCCGGTAAAGAACGAAATTCGTATCCTGATATCTGTGACTGTAGTCCTCCTGATACCTTGAAATACCGAAATCGATCAGTTCCTTTACGATATTGCGGAATTCAGCATTTTCCAGCATCCTCTTAAAATCAGGCGAGATGTCATACTCTTCTGTCCCTGTCTTTTCTAGAAAAATACAATCCGCGTACGTCTTCTTTCCCGATCCGGACGGAAATTCATTTGTCATCATATTGACAACATTCTGTACCGTTTTATCCTGAACCTCTATCCCATAATCCTCCGACATATCCTTCTTCCACAGTTTAAAAAATTCGTGCTGATAAGCCAGCATACGCTGAAGCAGAGCCAGTTCATGGATCCGCTTTCCGCCGGCCAGCTTTCTGGAAATAAACTCCACTGCTTTTTCTTCTGCAGAGGAAAGCCTTACGGTATATTCCTTTTCATATTTTACCAGGAATTTATAGTAGGATCCCAGACTGTTATTGTCGAAAATCCGAAGAACGTCCATTTCGCCGTAAGTGTCAAAATCTTTCAGGGACGGAATCCGTCCCAGTTTCTGTTTCAGATTTTTATAATTCTCTCTGATAAGCCTGATATCGCTGAAATTTGCGGCATCGATCGCCGAAAAAATCCGCTTCCGCGATATCTCATCGAAATGTATCGTCGAAGAACCCGGAATAATGCGTTCGCCTTCCATCACATAACGGCGGATATTATCCTTATTATAGCTTCTATCTCCGGACAGAGCGATGGGTATCATAAAATTATTTCTGTAATTCCCGATAAAATCCAGGATCACGACATACTCTTTTCCATCAGCCCGCCGAAGACCACGGCCCAGCTGCTGTACAAACACGATGGGCGATTCTGTCGGACGCAGCATGACAATCTGATTCACCTCCGGGATATCGACACCTTCATTAAAGATATCTACCGTGAAAATATAATCCAGCTTCTTTTCCCCGTCCTCACGGACAAGCCTTTCCACTGCCTCTTCACGCCTCTCCTGACTGTCGTCACCCGTCAGCGCCAGTGTCCTGTATCCCCGTTCATTGAATTTCCCGCTCAACGCCCCTGCTTCCCTCTTTGAACTGCAGAAAATCAGTCCTTTCGGCCTCCTGCCGCAATAACCGTAGTACTCCATCTGTTCTATGATATAGCCGACGCGCGCATCGTCAGTAAGCCTGTTAAAATCCTTCCATCCGGTCTCTTCATCCACCGTCTCGCCGTCGATCTGCAGATCTGTGATTCCGAAATAATGAAACGGGCACAGCAGATCTTCTTCCAGCGCCTGCTGCAGGCGTATCTCGTATGCGATATTATGGTCAAAGGCCGCGTAAACATCAAAATGATCGGTACGTTCCGGAGAGGCCGTCATCCCCAGCCAGAATTTCGGCGCAAAATACTGCATGATATTCTGATAGCTCGCCGCTCCCGTCCGGTGCGCCTCATCGATCACGATCGTATCAAACGCATCCCTTCGGAATTTGGAAAGTATTTCCGGCTTCGCCATCATCTGCATGGTGGAAAACAGATAATCCGCCTCCATCGTTTTCGAATTGCCGGATAACAGACCGAATGTCCGCGTGTTTCCGAACACCTTTTGATAGCTTGCCATCGCCTGTTTCGCGATCTGCTCTCTGTGAACCAGAAACAGCGCTTTCTCCACCCGGCCTTCCCGCAGAGCAAAGGCTGACGCATACGTTTTCCCCGTTCCTGTAGCTGAAATCAGCAGTGCTTTCGATTTCCCCGCCGCCCGGATTTTTTCGAGATTCGCGATAAATCCCAGCTGCATGGAATTCGGCTGCAGCCGGTACTGCTCCAGCGAAGGAGCCCGCATCTTCTTTGCAATTTTTCTCTGCTCCTGTACGATCCGATAATGAAGCTCATATTCATCTATAAAATCCGGAAACGGCTTCGCGCACTCCGAATGCCACAGTTCTGTAAATTCGTCCATCAGATCTCCGGCATACTCGCCCTGTTCGGTGGAAATCACCTTTACATTCCACTCCCTGTTTTTTGTCAGAGCGCTCAAAGTCAGATTGGAACTTCCCACAATAATCCGGTAAACTTCTTCTCTTTTAAAAATATATCCCTTTGTGTGAAATCCCTCCTGCGCCTCATCGTTCCGATACATTTTTAATGTAATATTTTTTAACGAAGCCAGCTTTCTCAGCGCCTGCGGTTCGCTGAAATTCTGATAATCCGTGGTGAGAATCCGTCCGGATATTCCACGATTTTCCAGTTCTTTTAAAGTCTGAAGAAGAGGAGTGATTCCGCCCATGGTGATGAAAGCAACACTGATAAAAAATTCCCGGCATGACAGCAGTCCGTCTTCGATGGACGAAATCACCTTACGCCCCTGCCTATAGTTGTTTGAGATGAATTGAGGTTTATAGGCCGGACGGGAGGGATAATTCCTGTCAACATATGCCGTCAGGCACCCTTCTTTCACAAAATTTTCATCGAAAGCGCTCAATGCTGTCTTCTCCTTACATTTTTAATCTGTGCTTTTCAAATGGCAATAG
>CAJFPD010000159.1 GCA_904398315.1 Candidatus Alangreenwoodia gallinarii
GCTCCCAGCGTCCCGACAATTTTTCCATTTTCGCTGAGATTATCCACCGTGTATTTGACCAGCGACGGCGTCACCGTTCCCAACAGAAACAGCGGAAAGACGAAAATAATCATACACGCCGCAAAAGCCGCGATGATGAGAAAATTGCTGCTCACGGTAAAAATCAGCAGCGCCGAAATGCCCAGAATGATATATTTTCCCACCAGCGGTATCGCGGCGATCCACACCGCCGCGATGAGAAGACGCCGGTACAGCCGGTCGGGATCCGGATTTCTGTCAGCGGTACGTCCGCCCCAGATATTTCCCAGCGCCATGGCGATCATAATCGTTCCGATGATGATCGTCCATACGATCTGCGAAGAGCTGAAATACGGCGCCAGAAGGCGGCTGGCTCCCAGCTCCGCCGCCATGACGGACATTCCCGCAAAAAACTCCGTCAGATAGAGATAATATTTGTTCTTCAGAATCGGTCTGTTCTCCATTGGTCTCCTCTCTGCCGCAATACAGACCCTGCGGCCTCCTGTCACATCTGTTTCAGTTCATTATACCATCGTTCTGTCTCAGCGCTCTGCCGGCTGTTCACAAATACAATCTGATCCTTCAGGCTGATCTCAAGAATCGGCGAAACATCCGTATACAGAAACATCATGCATCGGCCTGTTTTTTCACCGCGAAAATGGCCTATGGCGTATTCTTCCGTCTCGCCGCCGTTCGTCCTTCGGAACCGCTCCTGCGGCAGGCTGTCGATCAGTTCCGCCGACTCGATATCTGACCGCTGAAATTCACAGCTGTAAAAAGCTCCTTCGATGCGCACATTCTCTCCGTCCAGGTGAAACTCCACCTCCGCTGTGCCGAATACCGCTGTGACAAACAGGAGAACCAGCACACAGGATGCGATCAGCAGCGCCGTCACAGTCAGAATGACCTTCGAAGCGGGATGAGCCATATTCATGGAATAATTGAGATCATTCATCCTGTCCTGAACGAAGAGCCTTTTGTCATGCGGATTGCTGTACCAGCCTTTTTTCCAGAATTCATCGTCGTCCGCCGGAACGGGTTTCGGGTCTGAGGAAAGCAGCGCCGCTTTTTTCGACCGCGCATAAAACAGCATCGCCAGCAGCAGGAATGCTGATAACATCTGCCCTGCGATATACACGACGAGCAGTGCTTCCGAAATCCAGGCGAACCGGGCCAGAAAATACACGGTAAACGCCGTCACGGCGCAGGAGACGATACTCGAAACGGCCATTCCCGCTGTCATAGCCCGTTTCAGCATCCTGTTCGCTTCGAAATTGATCCGGCTGTCACCGCTGTAGACCGCATTGGCTCTGCGGGCGATCCACAGGTGCATCAGGAAAAAGAAAAGCGCCTCGGCCGCTCCGATCAGAAGAAACAGAAGCATTTCCCCTGAAGCAGGCGAAAAATCCGTCTGGAAGAAGGCCACAGCGGCAGCGGCCAGAAGTGCCAGCGAGATGAGATGCCATCCGCGGGAAACCGGCATTTTTCCCGAGGCAGCGGAGGTCCTCAGATCCACCTTCACCGGCGCAGCGGCCGGCGAATTATGCCGGATCCATCCCTTTTTCTGCTTGATCCGGTACATTTCCCGGTGATAGTGTATGATGAAATAATAAGTACCGCAGAGATATTCCGCGAACCAAAGGCACCAGATCAGCAGAAACATCGTGATACTGGCAAAGCAGAGAAAACAGACCGCGCATCCCGCAGCCAGATTGAGCCACTGAAAGAGATTTCCCCGGCGCCGGTAATTTCCGCACAGCGTCCGTATCTCCTCTTCGTCCTTCGCTTCTTCCGGTATATGCACACCGAGGATCATTCCCCGGTTGTAACGCTCTTTTTTCCCGTATGTGACCTTCACAGCCAGCACGCTGATCAGATCCGTCGCCAGAAAAATGAAAAACATCATCCACAGCCATGTCATTTCCGCCTTCCTCCTTTTCTTTTTTTCTTTTCCGCTTCTGATTCCTCAGACTTTTTACTCTCTGCACGATACGGATGAATGCTTTCCGCCGTCTTCCGGCACAGTGCGAGAAACTCCTCTCTGCCGATCCCTTTCAGGCAGGCTTCCGCTGCCAGAAGCTCCAGCCGTTCTCTGAAGTCCTGCATAAGGGGTTCCGTCTCTCTTTGTGCGGCGGGACGTGCCTCCGCGCCATGCCTTCGGTCGATGGTGATAATGCCTTCCCGGCGAAGCATCTGATAGGCTTTGTTCACCGTCATGGTATTGATTCCCGCATCCTGCGCCAGCTGACGCACAGCGGGAAGTCTTTCTCCTATCCCGATCTCACCGCGTCCCATTCCTCTGACGATCTCATTTCTCAGCTGCAGATAGATGGGAACACCGCTTGTCATATCCAGAGATATTATCATCGCTCCTCCTTTCCCGCACATCGCGGCGTCTGCATAACCTCTTTCCTTTCAGCTTTCTTCCGGCCAGAAACAGCCGGACGGCCACATTCCGGCGATCCCCGCCGCTTTTTTCCTGTCGGTCTTAATGTCTTATATGTATTATATAATATAATACTTAATAGCTGTTGTCCACCCTGTATATCCGTCAGAATATCCTCATCATCATTATGGCGCAGCGCTGCCGGATGTTATCGCGGAATGAAAAAGGCGATACGGTTTTCCTGCATTTTACAGAAAGAAACCGTATCGCCTCTTCTTTTATGAAAGGAGAAATATATCAAAGACAGCGGCAGACAGCCTGCCGCTTCTCTGCGGAAATTACCGGTCTACCTTCGGCAGCTGATCGAAAGACTGCTGCAGTTCTTCATCCGTCGGGATATAATCGCTCATCTCGCCGTCGTTATATCTCTGATATGCCACCATGTCGAAGTAACCCGTTCCCGTCAGGCCGAAGACGATATTTTTCGCCTCACCCGTCTCTTTGCACTTCATCGCTTCGTCGATGGCCACTTTGATGGCATGACTGCTCTCCGGCGCCGGAAGGATTCCCTCGACGCGTGCGAATGTTTCGGCAGCCTTGAATACAGCCGTCTGCTCCACGCTGCGCGCCTCGATAAGGCCCTGATCGTAAAGCTCGGAGACTACAGAGCTCATACCGTGATAGCGCAGGCCACCCGCATGATTTGCCGACGGAATGAATCCGCTTCCCAGCGTATACATCTTCGCCAGCGGGCATACCTTGCCCGTATCGCAGAAATCGTATGCGTATACGCCTCTCGTCAGACTCGGGCAGGAAGCCGGCTCCACGGCGATCAGCTTATAATCCGCCTCGCCTCTCAGAATCTCACCGGCAAACGGAGAGATCAGACCTCCGAGATTGGAACCGCCGCCGGCGCAGCCGATGATCATGTCCGGCCGGATTCCGTACTTGTCCAGCGCAGTCTTCGTCTCAAGGCCGATGATGGACTGATGGAGCAGCACCTGCGACAGCACTGATCCCAGTACGTAGCGATATCCTTCCTGGCTTACCGCCGCTTCTACCGCTTCGGAAATCGCACAGCCCAGGCTTCCCGTCGTTCCGGGGAATTTTTCATTGATCTCACGTCCCACATTCGTATTCATGGAAGGAGAAGGTGTCACCTTCGCACCGTAGGTGCGCATCACCTCGCGGCGGAACGGTTTCTGCTCATAAGAACATTTCACCATGTAAACCTGACAGTCCAGTTCAAAATAAGAGCAGGCCATAGCCAGAGCCGTTCCCCACTGCCCTGCGCCGGTCTCCGTCGTCACGCCTTTCAGGCCCTGCTTCTTCGCGTAATACGCCTGAGCGATGGCGGAATTCAGCTTGTGGCTTCCGGAGGTGTTATTGCCTTCGAATTTATAATAGATATGCGCCGGCGTGCCGAGCCGCTCTTCCAGACAGTACGCTCTGACCAGCGGAGACGGACGGTACATCTTGTAGAAACTGCGGATTTCCTCCGGAATATCAAAATACGGTGTCGTATCGTCCAGTTCCTGCTTCGCCAGCTCGCGGCAGAAGATTGCGGAAAGCTCATCTTCCGTCACCGGTTTCAGTGTCTCCGGATTCAGAATCGGCGCAGGCTTTTTCTTCATGTCAGCCCGCACATTATACCACTGCTTCGGCATTTCATTTTCTTCGAGATAGATTTTGTAAGGAATATTTTTTTCCATCGTCTTCACCCTGTTCCTTTCCTGAAAAAACAAAACTCCTGACCTATCATTTTCCGATAGGACAGGAGTAAAACCTTCTTCTGCGGTGCCACCTAACTTCATTCTTCCGAATGCTCTCTGCCGTGTACAGACATACACGCTCCGCTGTAACGTGCGGACACGTCTCCCCTACTCGCAGTCCTCCGCATGGCTGCTGCTTTCGGTTCGCCCTCCCGGGACCATTCGCCATTCTTTCCGTCACCGCGCTTCCACCATCCGCGGCTCGCTGTGGACATTCCGAAAGGTTACTTTTCCCGGTCACAGGTTTCTTCTTTCGGGATTTCATCCCTTTATCGTTTTAATTAAGTAAAGAATACCCGATTCTTTTGATCATGTCAAGCTTATATTTCAGATTTTTTTCCGGCTTCTACAGAGAATATATGTTAACGCCGTTATCGTCCGGCGAACATTTGATTTTTCCAAGCTCCGTCAGATATCTCAGCGTCATGCAGGTCGGCAGGAAGAAAAACCACCGGGAAACGCCCGAAAGGCTCATCAGTTCTCTCGGAATATCATCCTTTATCGTGTATTCCGCCATATGCCATGCGCTCATCGGTCCTTCATCTCTCAGCAGACCGAGTACCCGCTGACATTTTTTCTCATAATGTTCCCTCATCTCTCCGATGCGCTTATATACATCGAACTTGATCTCCGCGTGACACGGAAGAATCGTTTCGATATCCAGCTTTTCCACGATATCGAGGCTATGCAGATATTCTCCCAGCGGATTGTCCAGGCCTTCTTCGAAGAAGAGAACCGGCGCTGCATTAGTCAGTACGACATCGCCGGAGAGCAGGAGTTTTTTCTCCTCATCGTACAGGCATGCGTGCTGCGGGGAATGCCCCGGCGTCAGAATGATGCGGAAATGATAATCCCCGATGTCGAACTCATCGCCTTCTTTCACAATCGTAAAATCGATGGGAATGCTGCAAAGATATGCACAGTTCGGATGCGACGCGAGAAACTCTTCATAATCCATCGGAAGGCCTTCCTTAAGATAGCGCTGATGCCGCGCTCGCCAGTATTCATCTGTACGCAGCGCATTAACGGCAATCGCCTCTTTTTCCACCGCATATACCTTGTTTTCCGGAATCTTCAGCTTTTCCAGAAGACCGCTGTGATCGTCATGCATATGTGTCATGAAAATATCCGTCTTCGTCAGGTCGAGACCGATCTCTTCGAAATCTTTCTTCAGAAGTTCGTGATACTGCTCCTCATTTAATCCGGTATCGAGCAGCAGATCGCGTTCTCCGTCCTTTCCCTTTATTACATACAGTTTTATTTCATCGATCGACTTGACCCGCCTGCGCGGAAACGGAAGTGCGATCATGTAGATACCCGGCATTACTTCAGAAACCATCTCGTTTTCCTCCTGTTTCTTTCGCTGGGAACCGCCTGTTTCATTTACAAAATCATCGGAACCGCAGCGGATTTATTTTAAAATATGGACCGATTCCGTCTATCACGTTCTGTTGCATCCGGTATTTTTGCGGATCCATCCGGAAGATTCCGTGATACCCCCTCCCGGAATATATACGTTTCGTCGTCCGTCCTTTTATTGATCGTATCACGATAAGATTATTATAGGTATTGCACTTTTCCTATGTCAACATATAATTTCAATATATATCATATTATTTTCTGAAAACTGCCGTATTCTGTCACAGATTCCGCCGGATTTTCATCCCTCCCTCCGATCTGAAATATTTTATATTACAATATTATTTTTCATGCTTTTAACTTGCATCCGACAAAATTTTCATATAACATTAAATAAAATTAAAACGAAAATCACTTTTCTCTGTCCGCAGCCGCCGGAAAAAGCGGACCGCCGGACAGACATCATCACAATGATCATACTATCAGGGAGGTAAACGACATGAAATGTCCCGTATGCAAGGACGTCACGCTGCTCATGGCGGAGAAAAACGGCGTGGAGATCGACTACTGCCCGGAATGCCGAGGAATCTGGCTGGACCGCGGTGAGCTGGAAAAAATCATAGAACGAGCCGTAAAATATGAATCGGAGCCGTATAAAAACAGCGGATACGCAGACAGGTCTTCTTTGGGCCGCGAGACGTATGACCGTGAAAAATACCGGGATTCAAAGAATTCCTACGGTTCCGGCCAGAAGAAAAAAAAGAAGAGCTTCCTCGGGGATCTGATGGACATGTTCGGCGGAGAAGACGACTGAAAAAACCGTACGGACCACCCGCGCAAAAGAAAAATCCGCCGGAAATACGACGGCCGAAAACCCGAAAACCCGGGCCGCAGGAAAATCTTCCTGCGGCCCGGGTTTTTCACATGGTCATCCGCACTGCAACCTGCCGCAGCATCATCACCGATACAGTCTCAGCATCGTTATCATGGACTGCTCCCGCGTATACGTTCCGAGAGGGTCAAAGATTCCCTCAGCAACGCCCAGCATCACGCCCAGATTGCTGACCTCCTGAATAAACGGCTGCGCCCAGTCGCTCGCTTCCTGCGCGTCGCTGTACTCAAACCGGATCTCCGTATGAGCCAGCCCCAGAACTCCGGCCGTATTCGACAGAAGCTTTGCTGCCTCCTAGCGTGTAATCGCCGCATCCGGATCGAAAATGCTGTTTCCGCAGCCGTCGATGACGCCCAGACGGCTCAGGGCATAGACAGATTCGCTGTCGCTGTCCGTAAACGGATTCGGATTTTCACTGTCCTCTTCCGGCAGTTCGACAGCCTTTGACGTCAGCAGACTGCAGGACAGTTCACAGAATTCTTCTCTGGTAACCGGCGACTGATATCCGCTCTGAAGAGATTCCGGCACGACACCGGAAGCGACGATGGCCATGCCCTCATGCATCGCCTGTACCGTTCTCCAGTCTTCCTGCGGTGAAGCCGCCATCACGGTGCGTCCCGTTCTGTCGACGTAAAAGGCTCCGCCCTGCGTATTGCTGACCTCACAGCCGGAAAGAACCGGCTCTTTTACGATCCTGCCGTTTCGGTCCATGATCCCCCGTTTTCCGTCCTGTTCTATGTTGTAATACGGCTCGCTGCTTTCACCCCTCATGCTGATATTATCATATACAAAATCGACGACGGTATTGCCGTCTTTATCGATGAGGCCGTATTTTCCGTCCTTCGCCGCCACCGCATAACCGTTATCGGAAAAATAATCGATCCATTCAAACTCCGGTTCGATGACAACCTGTCCGCTCGTATCCAGTGCTCCCTGCTTTCCGTCTTTGCGGAAGATGTAGCGTCCGTTCTGAAAACTGATGATACAGCTGTTCACAGGCTGCCAGCCGGTGGGATATTCCGGATAGAAAAAGCTTCCCAGGAGATTTCCCTCTTCATCATAGATGAAGACATCGCCCGTATAAGTTTCCCACCACGATCCGGCCGCTTCCTCCGGGGGGGGTAAGGTCCATCACCGTGATAATGCCGTCGTCGGCAGACATGATGTGGCGGTCTTCGGGAATCTCAAACGTCTCCTGAATTTCACCGTCATCGTTCAGAAAAATTCTTTCCGACCCTTCCGATGCCATCCACATCCCGGATTTTTTCATGTAACTCAGAGAGTCGTAAGCATCCGTCAGTCTGCGCCCTTCCGTATCTATCATACAGCGTCAGCTTATTGTCGTCCCTGGTGAGAAAACGCTGCGCCGCTTCATTCCAGAAAACAAACTCATGCTCCATGGGAATGACATATTCGTAATTGCCTGTCCCTTCCCCACTATTCGGCCCCGCGCCGGAGCTCTCCGCAGATTCCGCCGCAAACGACGCCGGGCAGCATGAAAAAACCAGCGCTGCGCAGAGCAGAAACACCAGACCTCTCTTCCTTCCCCTTCTCATAAAATAGCTCCTTCAACTGTGCTTTTCTTCTGTAAGGAAATGCGATGAACATGTCCCGGGGAAAGCGAAACTTTATTTACGGCATATTCGCGTTACATCTGCGTGGCATGTCTGCAGCATTTTCCGTCAATAGTCCCGGCCGTAACCGTAATGACCGTCATAACCGTAATCATGATAATAGCCGCCCGAGCCGTAGTAACCCGACCGGAATGGCAGCGCTCTGTTCGGAGATGTGAAGTAGAGGAGCAGAATCAGAGCCACGACGACTACCGCCGCGATCACGGCAAACAGGATTTTGTGCTCTGTCTTCATCTTCGGCGCTTCCTCTGTCTTTGCCGCGCCGCCGGACAAACCGGAGAAGGACTCCGGGGAACCGTCCGGATTTCCTGTCTGCTGACCCGATGCTCCTGCAGCCATCGGATCTTTCCATCTATATTCTGTCCCGTTTTGCATCTCTGACGGCCTGTTTGCCGCCCCGTTCTGTATCTTTGGCGGTTCCTGCCATGCTTCTGTCACAGGCGTCTTCTTCAGGCTGACTTTCGGTTCTTCCCGTTGTCCGCGTTCCTCATCCGCGGATTCTTCCGGTCCTTCCGCGAATTTCTCCGGCCGGCTTTCCTCGGTCAGCGAAAAAACTTCTTCTTTTGCCGCCCCGCAGTGAACACATCGTATGGTGCCGTCCGCGATGATGTTGTCCGCGATGCTGCTGTTCGCCATACCGTCGTCCGCATTGTACGTCCCGCAGAGACAGATCCAGCCGTTTTCCAGCTGAGCAGGCCTGCAGACCGCTTCCGGATATCGCTTCCGCAGCGCGCCGAGTATCGTCGCCTCTTTTTCGTCATCCGGATCAAATTCATCGATATCATATTCGATCCAGTCCGCGCCTTCATATTTTTCGCGGGTACCGTCGGAAAAGCTGTATTCCAGCAGCCCCAGCTCGACCTGACGGATATCTTCGCGGGGCAGTCCGGCCCGCAGTCCTGCGGCCTCTCCGAATGCCGGAACAGACAGATCCTGCATGACCAGAATAAAGCGATCCTTATCTTCTACCGGCAGCACTTCGCCATCCGCGCCGAATCCTCTCGCGATAAACCGTATCTCTGTCAGCGTTTTCGGCGATATATTCCGGAATTTCACCTCGGCATAGGGAATTCCGTCTTCGATTTCTATAGAAACTGCCAGATCTGTAATCTTTGCATTTAAATCCAGTTTTACGTGTCTGTGATTCATGAAGCCCCTCCTGTCCCGTCCTTTATTTTTATCGGCTCCGACTATTTCCGGATTCCTGTATGTCATGATTATATCATGCCAGAAACGGTTTCTTAAACACGAAAAAACACTTCTCCGAAATGATTTCCGAAGAGGTGCTTTTTTATCTGTCATAATGATTCTATTTTTTCCGGGCGCGCCGGATATCTCCGATACGCTACAGCCGGATCAGTCTGTCTTCATAATGATGCCGCTGCAGATGATGTATGTATTCCAGCGGCGTATAACCGGACAGATCTTTCATTTCCCGTATCATGTGAGGCTGATCGGAAAAACCGAGACAGGCGGCACAGCTGGAAAAATCTGTTTTCTTATGCAGCAGAACATTCCGGTTGATCAGATTGATCAGATTCTGAAAACGGACAATTCTGGAAAACAGTTTCGGTCCGATTGCAGCTTTCTGCGTAAAGACTTTTTTGATATATCTTTCCGAATATCCGGACTGCTCCGCCATCTGCGCGACAGACACCGTACCTCCGGAAACGATAATCAGATTCTGCAGAAAATCAAACAGATTCTGCTGACTGCTGTCGCGGCACTCACTCCGGAAGCGGCAGAAAGAGTCTGTGAATTTCCACTCCCGCTGCTTTCAGCGCCGCAGCGATCGGTTCCCCTTCAAATCCGGTCATATCTCTGCCGTCCAGCAGAAAATGTACCTCACGGCCTTTTTCGTAAATCCCCAGAACAGGATGCTCTTTTATTCTCATCGCTTACACCTCCTGTCTACAGAAAGTATCTTATGCGCCTTTCTGAAATATGTATTGAAAAAAAGGGCACCTGCATCGTCAGTCGTCCTCACCTGCAAAAACGTAAAAAATCCGTTCCGGTTCACGCACATGCGTGAACCGGAACGGATTTTTCTCTCGCGCTTATAAAAATGATATACAGGAACACGTTTCCGGGCCGAATCCCGGCACAGACTCCTGAACTCTGAAAAGTCGTACTCTTAACGCTTGGAGAACTGGGACGCTCTTCTCGCCTTCTTTAAGCCGTACTTCTTTCTTTCCTTCATACGAGGGTCTCTCGTGAGGAATCCGGCAGCCTTCAGAGAAGGTCTGTTTTCCGGATCTGCCTGGCAGAGCGCTCTGGAGATACCGTGTCTCAGCGCGCCTGCCTGACCCGTAGTGCCGCCGCCGTTTACGCGTGCGATGACATCAAACTTGCCTTCCGTGCCGGAAATGGCAAACGGACGCTTTACCTCATTCTTGAGGATTTCCATAGGGAAATAATCGTCAAGATCTTTTTTATTGACCGTGATCTTTCCTGTGCCAGGGATTAATCTTACTCTGGCAACGGCTGACTTTCTTCTGCCTGTACCGATATACTGCTTCGCCATTCTTCGATTTCCTCCCTTCCGTTACCAGTTCCACATCTCAGGCTTCTGAGCCGCATGATTGTGCTCAGGGCCGGCATATACCTTTAACTTCTTATACATCTGTCTGCCGAGAGGGCCCTTAGGCATCATGCCCTTTACAGCGTGACGGATGATCTCCTCAGGCTTCTTCGCCTGTAATTTTTCAAACGTGATCTCCCGCAGACCGCCCGGATATCCCGTGTGTCTCTTGTAGATCTTTTCTTTTCTCTTCTTGCCCGTCACCTCGATCTTTTCCGCATTGATGACGATAACATAGTCGCCCGTATCTACGTGAGGCGTGTAGATCGGCTTTTTCTTACCTCTCAGAATGGATGCCGCTTCCGAAGCGAGACGACCCAGCGTCTTGCCTTCCGCATCGAGAACGTACCACTTTCTCTCCACTTCCTGAGGCTTTGCGATATAAGATTTCATGAAAAACCTCCTGTGCCTACTCTGATGTCAGCTCTGACGCCCGCCGGACGGACTGCGAAGCCAAAATACGTAAAGACGGACGGCCGGAAAATCCGACGATACCCGTCTGCAGCTTCCGTTCCGGAAAGCACGCGATAGCTGCCATCTGTTTCGACGCCTACTCAGATCCCTTCGTCAAAAGGCCGGAAAAGCAGAAATCCCGCGGATATCCGCCGGCCTGCTGTTTCTTCTGCTCACTCTCCGCTCTTTGCGACAGAATCGGTTTCGGCACTAAAAATAACTTTTTGTCGCGGCCGGATCCCCAGCCTGACGCCTGCGACGACGCAAGCAGTGATATTATATCTCGTTTTCTTATCAGTGTCAAATATTTTTTCTTTTCTATGGAAAATCAGAAAATACGAATGAAAATGCGCGGCAGAGCAAAACCGCCGGGCGAAGAAAAAAGCCGCAGACAGAAAAATACGAAGGCTGCGGGATGAACAGACCTTCGTATCTTTCCAAGCAACTATTTTTTAGGAGAGTTATGAAAAAGATTTGCAAATTTTCTTTGCACCTATATAGTAACTGCCGTCTGTGATTCCGGTATATCCGTTTTATGCGGTTTTCGTGTCGCTTTTGTGTCGTTTCTGCGAAGAAGGTCGGAATCTCAATCTGCAGTAATTACTCTGCCATCTGTAATTACTCTCCCTCCCCGCTTACGGGAAATACGCAAGGAGTGTCAGGAACCCAGTCTATCTCCGCATCTTTCATCTTCACTGCCCGGTCGTCCGTCTGTTCCTGCTCAGACGGCTCCGTTCTCTCCGCGGCCGGAACGGAAGCCGCCGCAACGGCGTTCATGTCATTGTCGGAAAGTTCTATCCCGCAGGCAGTGCACAGATTCCCGATCATCAGCGCCGCTTCTGCCCTGCTCATCTCAGCCTGCGGCCGGAACGTGCCGTCGCCGTATCCTTTCAGAATCCCCGCAGCCGCGCATCTTTCCACCGCGTCCGACGCCCAGCCGCTGGTATCTGCGCTGTCGACGAAACCTGCCGCCTGATCCGCATCCGGCAGCGGTCTGATCACCGCGCCGGCAAAGGCCGCTGCCATAGCCGCAGCCTGTTCACGCGTCACCGTATCATCCGGCGCGAAAACAGACGGACTGTAGCCTGATGTAATTCCCTCCGCAGCAGCCCAGCTCACGTAAGAACGGAAATAATCATCGTCAGACACATCGCTGAAGTTTTCCGCATCCGTCATTTCGATCCCCATTTTTTCCGCCACTCTGCCGAGCATCGTCACAAACATCGCCCTGGAAACGGAACTTTCCGGCTGAAAGAGGGCCTTCCCTTCCCCCGTCGCAGTTCCGGAAGCGATTCCCTTTTGATACACAAAAGTCACCGCATCGTGATACCAGTCGTCCTCTTCCACATCCGAAAACGGCTGCGCCGGAAACATGGCAAAGGCCGGAACCGTCGTGGAAATCATCAGCCCCGCCGCCAGCAGCGTACAAAACAGTTTTGATTTCATAATCTCTTTCTCCTTTCCCTCTGCAATCCATTTATGCTTTATCCGTCAGATACTTCCCGATTTCCCGGATCAGCGCATCGGCATCCGCATCCTCTGCGACGATACCGGAAAAGACTTCCGCCTGTCCGCTTTTCCCGCCGGCTGCATCAGGAGAACGAAACTTCCCGTCCTCACAGATCAGTCTGCCCTGCGGACCGCCGAGAATCCGAAAGGTACCGTCGGGATTTTCCGCGCAGAAAACCAGCATCTCATCGCCGGGCTGAGGCAGCGGATCTCCTTCGACTTCCACAATCCTGTCTTCCGTCTCCCCGCCTGTCATATAAATGGAAAATACCTGATCTCTCTCCGAACCGAACACCGGCCGGATCACCGTAACCGAAAAGACCGTATACGGCACCCCGCTTTCCACTGTCGTTTCGCCCGCCTCCCTCACCGTCACCAGCGCAATCAGATCGCTGGCCTGCGACAGCTCTTTCGGATCTTCATAACGATAACTCCAGCTTGCCGGCAGATATTCTATCTCTTTTTCCATATCCTGCACATCATTACCGACGGCACATGCAGTCGGCAAAAGCATGCAGACAGCTGCCAGCAGCATAATCAGCCATTTCCTTTTCATATCGATCACATCCATATCTTAACAACAGATGTATCCCGGGCCTGAATGCCGGAGATTCCCGGTTCCGCAGATGCCTGTTTTCCGTTCCCGACAGCCGGCAGAAGTTTTTTCTCCTTTCATCCCTTCTCGTCCCTTCGCCGGAAACAGCGGAAGCATCCGTGAGATTTCACTCTTCAGTCTTTTTCCTCTTTAATCCGATCTATCATATCTGATCCGGTCGAAATCCAGCTTCTATTCACATTATATATTTTCAATTCACTTTTTATATGGAAAATTTAAATTTTATAAAGAATATTGTATACCTGTAATATTTTTATCATATTAATGTAACACCGCCATAATATAATATCTGTTCACTGTCATATCACCGTGAATCGAGTCTGACCGGCGATAACAGGCGGCTGACATGATACATGCACGAACTCAGAACTTTCCGGCTGCAGCAAATGTGATCGACCCCGTTTTCCATCCTGTGGCAAAGGATGCTTTTACAGTGCGGCTTCCGGATCTTCGATATCCTTCTGCAGCTGCTGCTTTCTATGACCATGCTCTGATTCGCTCAAATAGCTGTAAACAGCCGGGTCAGCGGAAAAATTTTTTCTATCATCCTGCTTATTTTATTGCAATCTCCTGTAATATTCTGTAAAATGTAAATATATGGAATATTCAAAAAGTCAGAAAGGAGGAATTACAGGAATTCATGAGTTATACGAAATTTCAGAATCTGAATCTGTCGGACGATTTTCTGTTCGCAAAAGTGATGGAAGACGAGACAGTGCTTCGCCCCGTGGTGGAAAAAATTCTCGGAATCCGCATCCGGGAAATGACCATCGTCCAGTCTCAGCGGATGATCGAGATCGAACCCGATTCCAAGGGAATCCGTCTGGACATTATGGCAGATGATGTGGAAGGCAGCAGATATAGTATTGAGATGCAAAATGAGAATGAATATAATATAGGGAAGAGAAGTAGATATTATCACAGCATGATGGATCTGGATCTGCTGGAAAAGGGAAAGAAGTATCATCAGCTGCAAAAGAATATCGTCATTTTTATCTGTACTTTTCAGCCTTTTGTGAGATCCGGGCGGCACCGGTATCTCTTCGAGAAGAGATGTATCCAGGAACCGGAGCTCACTTTGAGCGATGGAGTGACGACAGTGATTCTGTCCACGAAAGGAACGAAAAAAGATATCGATGAAGAGATGGCGGCTTTTCTGCGATATGTGGAGGACAGCAGAGAAGAAGTAGCCGATCAGTCGGAAAGCAGCCTGGTGAAACTGATTCATGAGAAAGTTCGTGCTGTGAAACAGAGTAAAGTGCGGGAGGCAGAATACATGAAGCTGCAGGAACGGGACAGAGATAATTTTCAGCGGGGCCGGAAGGAAGGTCTTCTCGAGGGTCGAAGCCAGGGTAAATGCGAGGGGCTTCGCGAAGGCAAACGGCAGGGCGAACTTCTGAATGTGATTCAGATGACACGTGCGCTCATCAGACAGAAAAAATCGCTGAGTACACTGACAGATCTTCTGGAAGTAAATGCGGAAATCGCAGAGAAAATTGCCGGGCTGATACTCGAAAATGAGAATCTGTCGGATGAAGAAATTCTGAAGAAGATCATCGCGCAGCAGGAGACAGATTTTCCTGTTTCCGCTGATCGATAATGGTGAAAGATACCGGAAAAGGGCTGCTGCATTAACGTGTCTGATTCGTTAATGCAGCAGCCCTTTCCGGCTTCCGCA
>CAJFPD010000160.1 GCA_904398315.1 Candidatus Alangreenwoodia gallinarii
CGCTCTCTGCGGAGGCAGGCAGATCGTCAGCGGAATTATATTCAAAGGGCGCTGCATCTGCAGTGAATGCGTAAAATATCTCTCGGCCGGCAGCCTTTCCACAGATGAAACAACGAAAGCGCCGGTATTTTTCCCGGATCAGTTCCGGGTATCCCCGTCATCTGTGCAAACAGACGACGCAGAATCCTATAATGCTGCTGCGGAATCAAAGTATCGCTACGGCGCAGAAACCAAGCCGGCTGAAACAGCGAAACGGCAGGAGAAGAGAAAGCAGGAAAAAGGAAAGAAAGAAGAGGAAAAAGAGCAGCAAACCCCGAAGGAGGAACGGGAAAAACAATCTGACGAAAAGTGACGAAAGGGGGGTGTCGCATTAAGAATGAAAAGTGCAGGATATGGCGTTTCTCAAGATGAAAATTTCCATATTTATTTTGTATCATATTTCTTTAATGCGACAGCCTCCTTTGTAATTCTCCGTCGTTTTCTGAAATTGCGGATCCGAAATTACCGTGCAGGGGAATCACTCTTCCTGCCCTTCCCTCCGGAAAGCGGACAGATCGAAGCCGATACTGCCGCAGATTTTCCGGAATATTTCCGGAGGTTCTCTGAAAAATTCCATATACTCTCCGCTTACCGGGTGGATGAATCCCAGAATCCCGGCATGCAGCATCTGTGACCTGGCACCGAAAGCCGTTTTTTTCGGGCCGTATACCGGATCGCCGAGAAGAGGATGATGGATATATGCCATATGCACCCGAATCTGATGTGTCCTGCCTGTCTCCAGGCGGCATTCGATCAGAGCGAAGCCTCTGGAGGAATCCAGCTGCCTGTAATGTGTTACCGCATGTCTGCCCTCCTGCAGAGTCGTAACGGCCATTTTCATCCTGTTTTTTCTGTCTCTGCCGATTGGAGCATCCACCGTTCCCTCCGGTTCACGGAAAGGATGATATGCCACCGCGATATAGGAGCGCGTCATGGAATGAGCCTTCAGCTGTTCGGAAAGTTTCCTGTGGGCCTGGTCTGTCTTGGCCACCACAAGAAGACCGCTGGTATCCTTATCGATCCGATGTACGATTCCGGGGCGGATGACTCCGTTGATGGACGAAAGATTATCGCCGCAGTGATACATCAGAGCATTGACCAGAGTGCCGCTCTCGTTTCCTGCTGCGGGATGCACCACCATCCCCTTCGGTTTATTTACCACCAGAAGGGAATCATCTTCGTAGACGATATCCAGCGGAATATCCTCGGCACATACGTCAAGAGCCTTCGGCGGCGGAATTTTAACGTTCACTTCATCGCCTTCCCGCAATCTGTAATTTTTGGCAGTCTTTTTTCTGCCGGTTACGGAGACCCTTCCTTCCTCGATCAGCTGCTGAAGATAGCTTCTCGTCATATCTCCGAGTTTTCCCGCCAGATACGTATCCAGCCGTGTTCCCTCATCTTCCGCCTCCGCAGTCAGCCGGCATTCTTCAGATATTTCCTCCGACATCTCTTCCGATATCTCTCCTATCCCTCCGGATATTTCCTCAGGTAATCTTTCACACATCTTTCTTCACGCCCCTGAATCTGCTCTCAAACAGAACATAGATGAGGACCATGGCGCATCCCGCCACCACGAACACATCGGCAAGATTGAAAATATACGGCCAGATGCGGAATTCAAAAAAATCCACTACATAGCCGAGCCGGATCCTGTCGATGATATTGCCGATTCCTCCTCCGACGATGAAAGCGACGGCACACAGCAGAAACGGATGAAATTTTTTCCTAAACAGGAAGAAAAAAATTCCCAGCGCCGCCATGAGAACCGACGTAATGGCGATGACGACGGTCTGTTTTCCCGCCAACATGCCCAGAGCAATCCCGTCGTTCGGGATACAGTGGATATAGAAGAAATTTTCGATAACCGGAACGGAATTCATCATTCCCAGATCGTTCACTACGATATATTTCAGAATCTGATCCATCACCACAGCGACGATGATGAGACAAAGATAAATCATAAACTGCGTCTCCTGATTTCCCGGTGATGACAGCTTTCCTTCCGCACCTTTTCCTCCCGTGCGGATTTTTGCCAAACTGCACATGCCTGAAACCGGGCACTCCAAAACAGCCGGGACGTGTGCGTTTAGCTGCACGTCCCGGCTTTCTCTCCGAAAATTCAAATCACAATCTGACGGGTTATCACACCGACAGCACGATCACCGCCAGCAGGCGGCATACTATTTCTATGACGATAATAGCGATCAGCGGGGAAAAATCGATTCCCACCGAATAGGCAAACCTCATCGTCAGTTTCCTAAAGGGACGGATAAACGGATCTACAATCGTACAAAGCACGCTGTAGAATTTCGCCACTCCGTTCGGAAAAACGCTGACAAACCAGCTCATGATCGCCTGCAGGCAGATGAGCATGATGATGATATTGCCGAAACCGGTGATAACCCTCGCCAAAAAAAGAGATCCCATAACTGTCCCGCCTTATTTCCGCCACGGACTCTGATTCAGCGGAATACCGGCTCTTCCCTGATCCGGCGCCGCCGCCATGACATCCACATTTTCCGGTGCAAAGACGAAAATATTATTCGCTATTTTCTGCACATTTCCATCCAGTGCATACGTCGCTCCGCTGAGAAAATCAAAGATTTTTCTCGCCGTTTCGTTTTCCAGCTTTTCCAGATTGAGTATCACCGGCTTTTTGCTCTTGAGATTATCCACCAGACGGGGACACTCGTCGAAGCTCTTCGGTTCGGTTACGACGAGCTTGAACTGTTTTCTTACTGTACTGTTCTGCATGCTCACCACCTTGCTGTCACGATGCTCCATCTTAGGCTGAACGAATGTGTTGCTCCGGTTTGCATAGACAGCCTGTGTTCTTCTGGCATCGCTGACCGCTGCAGGCGCAGGTGCCGCAGACGGCACAGAAGGCGGTACCACCTGAATCTCCTCATCCTCCGCATCCTCAACGCCGATGAGCATTTTAAACTTGTTGAATAATCCGTCTCCCATGAGAGATACCTCCTGTATAAGTTTCCGTCGGGGATTGTCCCCTTTCTGTTCCGTAAAGGTATGACCGGCGGCAACCACCCAAAACCCGAGTTTTCTGCCGGAAACCGTCTGCTCCGGCTTTCCGCCCGTCCGGCGGACGGAATTGTCTTCCGATAGCTGCAAAGATTCGATTCTGCTTCTTTTTCTCCGATTCCGCTACATCGATTTCATCGATAGTTTCGTGCTCCGAAAATTGCGGTTCCCACCCGAATCGCTGTAGAGCCTTCTTCTACGGCGATATTGCGGTCATTAGACATTCCCATGGAAAGATACTGAAAATCGAGTCTCGGATGGACGATTTCAGACGCAATTTTGTCGTACAGAAGGCGCATCCTGTGAAAATGAGGGCGTACATCTTCGGGATTTTCCGCATAAGGAGCGACTGTCATAAGTCCTCTGACACGTATGTTTTCGCAGTTTTTCAGTATATCCGAAATCAGCGCCTCCGCGGAGTCCGGCCCGACGCCGAATTTTGCCTCGTCACCGGCAGCATTGACTTCCACGAGAATATCCATCGTTCTGCCGTGCTGTGCGGCTCTCCGGTCGATCTCTTCCGCCAGCCGCAGGGAATCCACAGAATGAATCAGAGAGACTTTATCGATTATATATTTTACCTTATTTGTCTGGAGATGTCCAATCATATGCCATTTTACCGGAAGAACTTTATCATATTTGTCCATAATCTCCTGTACCCTGTTCTCTCCGATATCGGTGACTCCGGCTCGGATTGCTTCATTGATCTCCTCTGCACTCCGCGTCTTTGTCACTGCGATGAGCAGAATGTCTTCCGGATTTCTTCCGCAGCGCTCTGCAGCCTGCGCTTTTTCCCGCTGTATCTCTTCGATATTCTCCGCTATCGTTCCCATTTCATGCCTCCGTATCCTCAGGGTCTTTCGATTTCATCATACGGCTCGACAGTATCGACCCGCTGACTCTCCCCTGTCGTCTCATCATATTCATAATAGTAACCGGACTCTACAAGAGAATATTCTCCATCCGTCGCCTTTACTTTTACCGGTACAAATTTGCTGTCTCCTGTCACATCCAGAACATAGACGCCTGCCGTACCGTCCTCACTGGCTATAAAGGAATTCCGGATCATCAGTCCGCTGTAATCCGATGTCACCACCTCCGTCTGAACTTTTCTCAGAGAAGCGATATTATCATAATACGTATCGAATTTCAGCACCACCATGATATCTCCGTCATTTTCCGATACACGCTCCACTTTTCCGTCCGCATCACCGTCCGGAAGGCGCAGTGTGATGCTGTTTCCTTCAGAATATTTTCCCAGATCTTCCTCATTAATCCATATGATCGCATACCAGGCGGTATTATTCACAATCTTGAACAGAGGTTCTCCGTAACGCGTCCGCTCCCGGCTCACGTCTTCCGACGACGTTTCGATCTGTTCCAGTCTGGAACGGTCCAGCAGCGTCATCGTATGAGGGTTCAGCTCACTTTCATAACCGTCGAGCTGATAGCTGATGATGCCCGGCTCCGGTATGGAATAATTTTCCGGTATTACACCGAGGTCGGACAGGATTCCGCTTCCTCCGTCTTCGCCCTTCTGCTCAAGCGTCTCAAGGCGTGATATGTATCTTTGGAGTTCCTCCTGCTCCGCTGTCTCCTCCGCTTCTTCCGCCGCTGTGTATTCTGTCTGCAGACTGCCGAGAACACCGGAAAACAGACTGCTCGACGTATCAAGCAGCGTGCCTCCCGAAGCAAATACCGAAGCATGCTCCCCGAAGCTGCCGAGAGCGGTATCTTCACTCACAGAAGCCGGAGATATCGTCAGAACCTCTGAGCCTCCGCGCACCAGTGTACCTTCATCATACAGATAGTCGATCTGACCCTCTGCATTTGCGAAATAGAGCGTTTCATCCTTGACGATATAGCAGGTGACGTTCTCCGTGACTTTCAGCTCTCCGTATTCCACCGTCATGGTCCTCTTCAGCGCTCCTGAAATCGTCGGATAAGCGTAGACGACAAAAATCAGGATGGCTACGATGAGGAGATAGACGGGAATAATCAGGCGTTTCGAACTTTTTCTCTTTTTTCTCACCGTCTTTGTGCCGTTTTCCGGCACGCTGTTTTCCGATCTGTTCCCGGGCAAAACCTTACCTCCGTCTTCCTGTTTCGTATTTTCCGCATCTTCCGTTTCTTCCCGTTCTCCTGTGTGCCCGTTCCCGTCCGGACCGCTCCGGCCGCTCTGTGAACCGCTGCGAACCGGTTCAGGCTATCCGGAATCCGCCGGAGTTTCTCCGTATCAGTCCCGGAACTTCTGCAGAATCTTTTTCTCCTCTTTGTCCAGTTCTCTTTCCTCTTTCAGAAAGGCCTGCCAGAGGTCGGGTCTTCTCTCCTTCGTAATCTCACAGGATTTTTCAAATTTCCACAGATGGATCTGCCTGTGATTTCCCGACAGCAGGACTTCCGGCACCTCCATGCCCTCGTACACTCTCGGCTTCGTATACTGAGGATATTCGATCAGTCCGGAATAGACGGATTCCTCTTCATGGGAGGCCGCATTTCCGAGCACCGACGGAATCAGCCGCGCCACGGCATCGATGACCACCATGGCCGCCAGTTCCCCGCCGGTGAGAATGTAATCTCCGATGGAAACTTCCTCCGGCTGCCAGTAGTCGATGATTCTCTCATCGATACCCTCGTAGTGCCCGCATAAAAAGACGAGCTTCTGCTCTGCGGACAGATCGGAAATCAGCTGTCTGTCCAGTTTTCTTCCCCGCGGCGACATATATAAAATGCGCTTCTGCTCCGCATTTACGGAGCGCAGCGCGTCAAATACCGGCTGCGCGGACATCACCATGCCCGCACCTCCGCCGAAGGGGGTGTCGTCTGTCTTTCTGTGTTTATTTTGCGTAAAATCGCGGATATTGACCACGTTCACGCTCAGTATGCCGTTTTTCGCGGCTCTTCCCAGCATGCTCGCACCCACCACAGGCCCGATCATCTCCGGAAAGAGCGTAAGTACGTCGATATCCACCTTCAGACCTCCTCCTGGTCTCCGAAAAGCCCTTCAATCGGTTTTATTTTCATTATACCACGATTTATATCGATGTCCGTAACAAATTCCCGGACAGCGGGTACGAAATACTTTTTCCCGTCAATATGTTCGATCTCATACAGATCCTGCGCGGAATTCTGTATGACGTCGCTGACTCTGCCGATCTTCCTGCCCTCCTGATCCTGCGCTTCCAGACCGATCAGATCGAAGATGAAATATTCATCCTCATCCAGCTGACGGAGATCTTTTTTATCGATTTCAAGAAAACGGTCACGCAGCGCCTCCGCGCTGTTTCTGTCATCCACGCCACGAAATTTGATGATGACCGTATTTTTATGATAACGGATCTTCTCCGGTTCGAGCCATTCCTCTTTGGCATAGACTCCCGCAAGCTCCTCAAACCGCTCCGGATAGTCCGTATAGGGATACACTTTTACTTCACCCCGGATGCCTACAGCGCTCACGATTTTTCCGACTTTTATTCTGTCCATTTCACGTTTCCTTTTCTGCTCCTTCCGCTTCTTTTTACGTTCCGGAATCCCGCCATCTGAAAACAGAGTGTATTCCGTCCGTTCTGCCGGAATCCCCGTTCAATAAAAAAAACGCAGACCCCGCGGAGCCTGCGTCTTGCACGTCCGTTCAGGATTACTGAACGATTTCGACAACTACTTTTTTATTTTCCTTCGTCGCTGCGGCGCGTACCACGGTTCTGAGAGCGCGGGCGATCCGTCCCTGCTTTCCGATCACTTTTCCCATATCCTGAGCCGCGACCTTCAGCTGAATCGTAATACCATCCTTTTCCTCTGTCTCCGTGACGAAGACATCCTCCGGATGATCCACGAGCGACTTCGCGATCGTCTCAACTAATTGTACCACGCTGTTCACCACTCTTACTCTACGATGCCGGATTTCTTAAGAAGGCTTCTGACCGTGTCCGTCGGCTGTGCGCCGTTTCCGAGCCACTTCTTTGCCTTTTCCGCATCGATGCTGATCTCGCCCGGATCCTTAAGAGGATCATAATAACCGATCTCTTCGATAAATCTGCCGTCTCTCGGTGCGCGGGAGTCCGCAACAACAACTCTGTAAAAAGGCTTTTTCTTTGCGCCCATTCTCTTCAGTCTGATCTTAACTGCCATATTCTTACCTCCTGAATCATGCGGTTCTCCGCGCCCGGGCATGGGAACCGCTTTCATAATACTTTAACCATTTTCTTTTTATCTTGAACTCTCTTTTTCGAGCAGATCACACAGTTGCTGACGCCTTATCTCCTGCGGCGCTTTTTTCCGCCTATCTGTACTTTCTCTTTTTCATTTTGCGGACCGCCTGTTTCGGGGATTTCGTCATCTGCTTCATCACCTTGCAGGCTTCATCATAACGCTTGATCAGCGTGTTGATCTGGGATACGCTGCAGCCGGAACCGGCAGCAATGCGCTTTCTCCTGCTTGCATTGAGGATTTTCGGATTGCGCCGTTCCTCTTTTGTCATGGAATTGATGATCGCCTCCATGCGCACGAATTCCTGCTGTGATTTTTCAATCTCCTCGTCGCTCGGCTTCTTTCCGCCCATGCCGGGAAGCATGTCTATGATCTTGCCGAGACCACCCATCTTCTTGATCTGACCCATCTGATCCAGAAAGTCCTGAAGCGTAAATTCATTTTTGCGTATCTTCCGCTCCAGATCCTCCGCCTGCTGTTCATCGTAATTTTCCTGGGCCTTTTCGATGAGGCTCAGCATATCGCCCATGCCGAGGATTCTTGATGCCATCCGGTCCGGATAGAAGGGTTCCAGGGCATCAAATTTTTCGCCCATACCGATGAATTTAATCGGCTTGCCCGTCACCGCCTTGACGGATAATGCCGCACCGCCCCGGGAATCGCCGTCCAGCTTCGTCATGATAATGCCGTCGATTCCTACCGCATTGCTGAATCCCTCTGCTGCCGTCACCGCATCCTGTCCGGTCAGAGCATCGACGACGAGAAGTATCTCATGCGGCTTCACGGTATCCCGGATGACCACCAGCTCCTGCATCAGCTCTTCATCGATATGAAGACGGCCGGAGGTATCGACGATCAGAACATCAAATCCTTTATATTCAGCTTCTTTCGCAGCCTTCTGTGCGATAATCTCCGGATGCTTTTCCTCCCGGTCCGAATAGACCGGCACGCCGACCTTTTCCGCCACAATCTCCAACTGATCGATAGCGGCAGGCCGATAGACGTCACAGGCCGCCAGCATCGGCTTCTTTCCGTTTTTCATGAGATAGGAGGCCAGTTTACCCGCTGTCGTCGTCTTACCGGTACCCTGCAGACCCACCAGCATGATAACGGTAAATCCTTTCGGCGAATACGTCAGCTTGCTGTTTGTACCTCCCATGACAGCTGTCAGCTCTTCATCCACGATTTTGATGATCTGCTGAGCCGGCGTCAGGCTCTGCAGAACATCTGCACCGAGACATTTTTCCTTGACGCTCGCCACAAAGTCTTTCACGATCTTGAAGTTTACGTCTGCCTCCAGGAGAGCCAGCTTCACCTCGCGCATGGCGTCGTTTACGTCGGATTCCGTGATGACGCCTTTTCCTTTCAGTTTCTTAAAGACACCCTGCAGTTTTTCCGAAAGGCCTTCAAATGCCATGGGACACCTCCTCGTTGTCTTGCCGCACGTCAGTCTCCGATACGGTCAAGAATATTTCTGACCGCGTAAAGCTCCGATATCAGCTCCGCATCCTCTTTATGACCGCCGATCAACCGGTCGACAGCCGCTCTGGCCCTGCGGATCTCTTCCTCCCGGCTGAGGAATCTCTTCGCCAGCCCCAGTTTTTCTTCGTATCCGCGGAGCGATTTTTCCGACTTCGAGACGGCATCATGTACGGCCTGACGGCTGATCCCCGTCTCATCGGCTATCTCGCCCAGCGTATAATTATCTTCAAAATACAGCCGGCAGATATCTTTCTGATGCGGTGTCAGAAGCTCCGAATAAAAATCGTACAGCAGTCCGATTTCAAACAGCTTATCGATCACAGTCACCTTCTTTGTTTTACCACTATGACAGCCTACCACAGGGATGAAAAAGTGTCAAGCAGAATTGCTTGACACTTTTTCATCCGAAAACCCGATCAGGGCCTGACTTAAGGGATTTTATAGTTCCCGGTAGATTTCTAAGTTCACCGCCGCTCACGCGGCGCTTCACTAAGTAATCCTCGTGTACATAAAATCAGCCGTTCCTCTGCGCCCTTCGGGCCTGACTCACGGGATTTTATAGTAAAACTGCGGATGGCTGTATTCCTCGATCAGCTTCATGACGCTCTCCGCCTCGGAGGCGCTGTCCTGTTCTTCCGGCGCGTCGACGGACTCCTGCAGGCCGAGAAGTGTGCTGAGAAGACTCTGTTTCGGCGCATAGCTGATGGAGACAAAGCTGCACTTCAGATTTTCCTCTTCTCTCATATAAAGGATCGCTTCTTCATAAGTGCAGACCTTATCGATCAGTCCGTTTTCCAGAGCCTGCTGAGCGGTGTAGACTCTGCCGTCTCCCAGCTCCCGCACCCGCTCTTCACTCATTCCTCTGCCTTCGGCCACGATGGAGACGAATCTGCCGTACATCTCATCCACCAGAGACTGATAAATCGCCCTCTGCTCATCGGTCATATCTTCATATCCGCTTCCGACCGCCTTGTTTTCTCCGGATTTTATGATATCCGCTTTGATTCCCAGTCTGTCCAGAAACTCTTCCGCCGAAATAACCGGTCCCATATAAACACCGATGGATCCCGTCTGGGTGTTGCGGTTGGCACAGATATAATCAGCCCCCGCCGAGATGTAATATGCTCCGGATGCGGCGGTCTCCGCAAAATAGACGTAAAACGGGCGTCCCGTCTTTTCCTTGTATTCCTTCAGTTTCAGGTACAGCTCATCCGACTGGTATACAGCGCCGCCGGGAGAATTCACATACAGCAGCAGCCCTCTGTTATTCCGATCCTGCATGAGTTCGTCGACACGGGCCAGCTGCCAGTCGTGCTGATAGGAATCCTGCGAAGATGCGCTGCCGGAGGACTGTATGGTGCCTTCCACATGAAGCACGGCTACATACGGATCTCCGCCGCCGTAATTCGTTCCGGAAGAAGAGATCAGCCAGTATTCCAGAATTCCCGTGAGAATTACGGCTGCCAGAAGCACGATGACGATGATCAGCCATCTGTTCGGATTTTTTTTCTTTCTCCCTGTACAGGCTGCAGTTCTCTCCGTGCTTCCCGCAGACCGTTCTCCGTCCGAATCCTGCGATCCGTCTTCTTTCTTTATAAATTGTATATCCTGTAAATCCTGCATCATCTGTTTCCTTTCTGTATGCCGCCCGTATCTGTATCCGGCCTGTCAGGCGGATTCCTCCGGATGCTTTGCCAGAGTCCGCCGCAAAATGACGACCGCCGCAATGACGATGAGCACCATGATGCTGATAGAAGCCAGAATCGCCTGATATCCCCCGAAGACAGCCGAGATCAGGCTGCCCAGCAGAGGGCCGAAAATCCCGGCCAGATTCTGAAATGTTCCGATCCATCCGAACAGAGATCCCCGCCCCTCCGGAGATGTGTGTTCCGATAAAGCCGCTGTGATGATCGGTTCGATCGCTCCTATGACGAAATAGTACATCGTGTATCCGATGACGAAGAATATCAGGGAGAAATCCGGAATCAGCAGGAGCGAAATAGGCAGGCAGATCACGGCATACAGAAAGATAAGCCGGATCTTGTCATGTCTGTCCGCGATCCGTACCAGCGTCACGGAGGAGACAGCTGTCGCGATACATATGCAACCGTTAATGATGCCCGTAATGCCGGATGCCCATTCCAGTGTTCCTCTCACCTGCTGCACATACAGCGCCAGAAACGGGGTGAACACAAAGCGGCACATGCGCTGCAGAAACAACACGGTAAAGAGTCCGATCACCAGCGGTGTAAAAGTTCTGACTGCGATTCCCTTTTTCAGGCTTTCCTCTTTTTTCCGCTGTTTTTCCCGTTTTCTCTGTTCCACGAGAGCCACCCCGTATGTAGAAGGATCCTCCACGGTGACTTTGATGACGATGACTGTTGCAAAAAGCATCATCGCCGCGGAGAGGAAAAAGCAGCTCCGGTAACCGATGATCTCCGCCAGCAGTCCGCCGATCACCGGTCCGATGGAATATCCTATAAAGTTGGAAGCGGACAGAAGACCCAGCGAAGAACTCATATGCTCCTCCGGAGTATTAGACGACACAAATGCCATGGACGCCGTGATCGTTCCGGTAAACAGGCCCTGCAGCAGACGGAGCACGAGAAACGGCCCGACGCTGCTCACAAGTCCCATGAGAAGCATGATGATCGTCGCGCAGCCGCACGCCCGTATCAGCATGGATTTTCTTCCCTTCCGGTCTGAGAGAGCTCCCCAGATCGGTGAGGAAATAGCCATGCCCACCGCCGGCAGTGTATTGGCAAGACTGACCATAAAGTCCAGTCTCGATCCGACTTTCATCCCCATTTCCTGAAAATAAAATGCGATAAACGGCATGACGAGGCCGAACCCCACCATGCAGCATATCTGCGTCGTTACCAGAGTATACAGATTCTTACGCCATTGTTCCATAATTCCAACTCACCTCATTTCACGTTTTTCGGGCATCGCCCGGCAGAGATACAGAAACACCGCATTCTCCCGACAGACCTGTGACATCGATTTCTATCTGCGTTATAATGCTTTCATCGGACTCGTTCCCGCCAAAATCCGTCCGATACAGCTGCGGACGCAGCAGATACACAGAATACGGAGGTATTGATCATGAACAGAAAAACACCAGAAGACGGCAGAGATTTCTGTCGTTTTGATACCGTCATCGACCGCAGAAACAGCGATTCCATCAAATATGCGCCTTCCGGCAGATCCGGAAAGCCGGACAACCTGCTGCCTCTGTGGGTAGCCGATATGGATTTTCGCGTACCGGATCCCGTCATCGAAGCGCTTCACACCCGGGCGGAACACGGGATTTTCGGCTACGGAGACGCAGACGACCGTTATTTTCAAGCCCTTTCCTCGTGGTTTGACACCCATTTCGGATTTCCCGTCGACCGCCGCTGGGTGGTACAGACCCCCGGCGTCGTCTTCGCTCTTTCCGCAGCGATCCGGGCCTTCACGGAAAAAGGGGACAGCGTCCTGCTGAACCGTCCGGTCTACTACCCTTTCAGCAATCTGATCGACGGTCTCGGACGCAGGCTGATCAACAGTCCGCTGACATTTGACGGCAGCCGTTATCACATCGATTTTGAGGATCTGGAAGAGAAAATCGTCCGCAACGATGTCAGACTGTATCTCCTCTGCAGTCCTCACAATCCGGTAGGCCGTGTGTGGACCCGGGAAGAACTGAAACGGATCGGAGATATCTGCCTCCGGCACGGTGTCCTCGTAGTCTCTGATGAAATCCACTGTGACTTTGTCTGGTCATCTCATCCGCACACCGTATTCGCTTCGCTGGGCGAAGAATACAGCCGGAACTGCATCGTGTGCACCGCTCCGAGCAAGACGTTCAATCTGGCCGGCCTCTGTGCCTCTAATATCATCATCCCCGACAGAGATCTGCGGAAAGCCTTCCGCAAATGCGTCTCCGATACCGGCGTCAGCGGGGTAAATGTCATGGCCCTCGCCGCCTGCCGGGCCGCCTACGAAGAAGGACTTCCCTGGCTCGAAGAGCTGCGGAAGTATCTTTTGGCAAACATCGATTTTATAGACCGCTACCTCAGAGAAAACGCATCTCAGATCCGCCTGATCCGTCCGGAAGGAACCTATCTCCTCTGGCTGGATATGAGAGATCTCGGCCTCTCCGGAGAAGATCTGGAACGGCTCGTCACGGAAAAAGCCGGACTCTGGCTGGACGGCGGAACCATGTTCGGGCCGGAAGGTACGGGATTTCAGCGCATAAATATCGCCTGTCCCCGCTCCGTCCTGGAAGAGGCGCTGCAGCGTCTCTGCAGCGCTGCGGCAGACATCTCTTCCGGACGCTGAACCTCCCGCCCGCTGAATCGCCGGATCCCGAATCTCATCATTCCGGATCCGGCGCAAACCAAGTGCAAAACTTTGAGACACGGCGTCTCCGCCTGCGGGAGATGCCGTGTCTCTTATTTACGGTTCAGGATTTATATTCCAGTTCCGGATTTTTCATCAGAACTGTCGTGTTTGCCGGTACGGAAGACGTGACGAAGGCGTTGCCGCCGATGGTGCTGCCCTCTCCGATCACTGTCGTGCCGCCGAGAATCGACGCTCCCGAATAGATCGTCACGTAATCTCTGATATCAGGATGACGTTTCGTTCCCTTAATCGCCTGGCCGCCTTTCGTCGACAGGCCTCCCAGAGTGACCCCCTGGTAGATTTTTACATGATCTCCTATGGTCGTCGTCTCACCGATGACGATACCGGTACCGTGATCGATGAAAAAATGTTTGCCGATCGTGGCTCCCGGATGGATATCGATGCCGGTCTTTCCGTGAGCGTGTTCCGTCATGATCCG
>CAJFPD010000161.1 GCA_904398315.1 Candidatus Alangreenwoodia gallinarii
AATACCGGTGGAAATCGGATTTTCCGGAAAGGTATGCCCGGATCATTTTTTTATCAGCAATATCGAGGATGCAGTCCGCTGGGGCGTAAAAAGCGGATTTGACATGCTCATCACGGAAAGTGCGGGCCTTTGCAACCGCTGTTCCCCTCATATCAGTGAAATTCCGGCGGTTTGCGTCATCGACAGCCTGTCGGGGGTCAATACGCCGAGAAAAATCGGGCCGATGCTCAAATTCGCCGATTATGTGGTGATTACCAAGGGGGATATCGTATCCCAGGCGGAGCGGGAGGTTTTCAAATTCAACGTCCGGCAGGTGAACGCCGGGGCCAGGATCCTGTTTGTCAACGGTATAACAGGTCAGGGAGCGTTTATGCTGGCGAAGCACCTCAGCCGCGCTATCGACATCACGACGCTGAGCGATATGCATCTGCGCTTTACGACACCCGCCTCTGTATGTTCTTACTGTACCGGAGAGACGCGCATCGGAGAGGAATTTCAGAACGGCATGATGAAAAAGATGACCTTTGCCCCGTGTGATCTTTATACCGGCGGTGATGCCGGCGGTGCGGAAACGGAGCCGGCAGACGCAAAAAGGACGGAAAAAGCGGCGGAAGGAGGAGTAGTCGGAGCATGATCGATTTTTACGATCTGGCGGAAAAACGGAGTGTCGGCGAGATCAGAGAGCTTTATCCGATTTCGCAGGATTTTTTCGACAATATGAATCTGACGGAGCTGGCTGATAATATGCCTATGGCGGGTGCTCTGGAGAAAAGCGATCCGGAATGGCTGTCAGAGCTTGGAACCGATCCGGAAGGTGTGCTGGAACAGTTCTGCGAATTCATGGAGGCGCTCACATCACCGGAGGAGAATGCGGTGGAGATCCGTGAAATCACCATCGTCGGCGGGCGCGATAAAAACGGAGTTCCGGAAGAGGCCGGACTGTCCGTGCATCCGGGAGATGTCATCAGCATCGTGGGACCTACCGGATCCGGAAAGAGCAGGCTGCTGGGGGATATTGAGTGTATAGCTCAGGGAGATACTCCTACGGGGCGCAGGATCCGGATTAACGGAGATTTTCCGGATGAAGAGACGCGCTTTGAACTGGAGGGCAGACTTGTGGCTCAGCTTTCGCAGAATATGAATTTCGTCGTGGATCTGAGTGTCAGAGATTTTCTCGAAATGCATGCGAAGAGCCGGTTCTGCGAGGATCCGCAGTCGGTGGCGGAACAGTGCTATGCCTGCGCGAACGATCTGGCAGGAGAAGCGTTCGATATTTCCACGAAGGTGACACAGCTTTCCGGAGGACAGTCCCGCGCGCTGATGATCGCGGATACGGCCTACATGAGTTCTTCACCGGTTATTCTGATCGATGAGATTGAAAATGCGGGAATTGACCGGAAGCAGGCGATCTCCATCCTGACGAAAAAGGATAAAATCGTATTTATTTCCACCCACGATCCTCTGCTGGCGCTCAGCGCATCCCGACGGATTGTAATCCGCAACGGAGGAATCTCAAAAGTGATCGAAACGACAGAGGAAGAGCGTGCCAGCCAGGCGATAATCGAAAAGCTGGATGATACGATTATGCGTATCAGGAGTATGCTGCGCGCGGGGGAAAGGATTACGCCGGACAGGCTGGACCAGTGACGGCCGGCAATGCCGCAGGAGAAGGAGCGGAAAGCGGAGAGAGGAAACACCATGGAAGACAGGACGAACAGAGACAGGGAAAAAGTGAACATAGATTACGACCGGCTGTATGACGATCTGATAGCCGGAATACCGGAGGACGCTCCGGTGGACGATCTGATCTGCACACATTATACGGCGGTAGTCGTCAGCCGCGGAGGCATGGGCCTCGGAGAGTTTATGGACGAATTTGACACGCGTCCCATGACAGAACCGGGAAACAAGAAGAATCTGACGCTCCGGCAGCTGGCGGAGGGAATAAAATCGTGGAATATGACGGAGGCAGCCATAGGTCAGGCGGCCATCAACGCATATTATAACTCGAAGGAAATGGCGCAGGGAAACGGCATTTTTCTGACGGACAGCCTGCATTCCGAGGACAGGACGGCAGATCCGTTTATCACATATCAGAAGGCGGTGCGCGGGAAAAAAGTGACCGTCGTGGGGCATTTTCCCTATCTGAGCGAACTTTTTGAGCCGGTGTGTGATCTTTCGATCATAGAGGCCTATCCGGAGGCGGGAGATTATCCGGATCAGGCGGCGGAATATCTGATTCCGGGAAGTGATTTCGTTTTCCTCGGCCCGCTGACGCTGATCGACAAATCGCTGCCTCGTCTTCTGCAGCTGGCGGAGGGCGCTTTCATCGGCATGGTGGGGCCGGCGTCCGTTCTGTCTCCGGTGCTTTTCCGCTACGGTGTCGATGAGATGGACGGTTTTGTCATCAAGGACAACGACATAGCCTACCGGTTGCTGAAAGAGCAGGAGAGCCTGAAGATTTATTCTTCCGGTCAGAAGGTGAGCCTGAGAAAGACGGAATATGAAATGTTCCGCGCCAAAAAACAGAGGCAGGACGGATCGCGGAATGCCGAAACGGCGAGATGAAACGCGGATCGCCGGGTCCGGAAAAGGCAGAAGGGCGGGAGCACCGCGGAAAAAAACTGCAGATGTGAAAACTGCAGAACCGGACAGAAAGAAACAGAATGAAAAAGAAAGGAGGACGGCGCATCCCTACGGCCCGATAGGGGGAGGGATACGCCGCAGACGGATGCAGGAAACAGAAAAAACGGATGCCGCAATGCCGGAGGAAAAGAAAAAAGAAGGCGGAGAAAAAGCTCTCGTGCTGTTCAGCGGAGGTGTGGACAGCACGACATGTCTGGGACTGGCGATTTCCAGATACGGAAAGGAAAATGTGAGCGCTCTGTCCGTGCGTTACGGGCAGAAACATGAAAAGGAGATCGGGGCGGCGGAAAAAATCGCGGAATATTACGGAGTAGAGCTGACAGAGCTGGATCTGACGCCGATTTTCCGGTACAGTGACTGTTCTCTGCTGAAACAGTCAGATGAGGAGATACCGAAAGAATCGTATGCGGAGCAGATTTCACATACCGGGGGACGGCCCGTTTCCACCTATGTTCCCTTCCGCAATGGTCTTTTTCTGGCTTCTGCCGCCAGTATCGCTCTGTCGAAAAACTGCGGCGTCATTCTATATGGTGCGCACGGAGACGACGCGGCGGGCAATGCGTATCCCGACTGCAGCAGGGAATTTCAGGAAGCTATGGACCGGGCCGTTTTCGAAGGCAGCGGTCATGCGCTTCACATCGAAGCGCCGTTCGTCGGGATGACGAAGGCCGATGTAGTCAGGACCGGACTGGAACTGGGCGTTCCGTACGGGCTGACCTGGAGCTGCTATGAAGGCAGAGACCGTCCGTGCGGCGTCTGCGGAACCTGTATCGACCGTGCAAGAGCTTTTGAAGCGAACGGAGTCAGAGATCCGGCGATGGAAGAAGGAGAAGGAAAGACCGGACATTCTGTGGAAAATAGATTTAACAGAAAATAAAAAATTGAAAAAAAATCTAATTAAGTAAAAAGATGTAAAAATTTTCTTTACGTGTCACACGTTCTGCCAGTATAATTTTAACAGAATACCTGTCACCCGAAGGGAGGATAATGTGTTGCTGAAATTACTGATCGCAGAACGGGGAGATGACAGAGAGATATTCAGGGAAAGTCTCGCGGGAATCTGCAGACAAGGAGCTGTCTCCGCAGACTATACCGACAGTCCCGGTCAGGCGGACACCTTATTCCGGAAAAATCCGTGCCGGTACGATGCCGTATTTTTTTCCGTCGCCCCGGAGTCGGGCAATCCCTCAGCCGCTGCGGAGACGGCGGAGAAAATGCAGGAGCTCAATCCGTATCTGCAGATTATTCTGATGACACCGTATGATTATCTGCCTCTTTCCATTCTGGAATGCGGCAATATCCGGCTGCTGAAAAAACCTCTGGAGTTACCGCGGCTGAGCAGGCTTGTCTCCGATCTCAGGAAGAATGCCGCTGCGCTGGCTGCAGGCGGTCAGAAGCTGCTGGTGCTGAAATTTAACCGGGAATATACCTATCTCGCTTCAGAATCTGTTATCTATGTGTACAAGTGCAGAAACGGGATCGTCATCGTTACAGAGGACGGTGAGCGGATTCACAGCGGCCGGCTGGATGATTTTGAAAAGCAGCTGACCTGGACTTTCTGCCGGTGTCACAGCAGCTTTATCGTGAATTTCCGTCACGTAGTTCAGTCCGGTACAGACTATATCCTGATGGACAATGCACACCGCATCTCCGTGAGCCGGGCTTACCGCAAGAAGGTGGAGCGTTTTATCGAGAAACTCGGCCGCTGCGGCGGAAAAAGAGAAAAAGAGTAAAAATCAGCAGGAGGAAGGAGCGAGACAGGAATTACCGTGATTTCATGGAAAAAAAGATTGAAAAGACGACCGGATTATTGTAAAATATATAGCGTGTGTGATCTGACACGTACAATTCGCACGCCTCATGACTCGTTGCCGGTGCTGGAATTTGAACAGAAACTGACGTTTTCAGCAGCATTCGGGGATGAATGAGGCGGAGGTATCTTAAAACCAGGAGGAAAAAATCATGTCAGTTATTTCGATGAAACAGTTACTCGAAGCAGGTGTGCATTTCGGACACCAGACCAGAAGATGGAACCCTAAGATGGCTCCGTATATCTTTACGGAAAGAAACGGCATCTATATTATCGACCTTCAGAAGACGGTGAAGATGATCGAAGCGGCTTACAGTTTCATGATGCAGGCTGCCGCTACGGGCAGACCGATCCTTTTCGTGGGAACGAAGAAGCAGGCACATGCGGCAATCCAGGAAGAAGCGACCAGATGCGGCATGTATTATGTAAATGAGAGATGGCTGGGCGGCATGCTCACAAACTATAAGACGATCGCTACGAGAATCAAGAGACTCAACGATATCAAGGCCATGGAAGAGGACGGCACTTTTGAAGCTCTGACAAAGAAGGAAGTCATCAAGCTCAGAGCGCAGGAAGCGAAGCTCGAAAAGTTCCTGGGCGGTATCAAGGATATGAAGGGTATGCCTGTGGCGATGTTCGTGGTAGACCCTAAGAAGGAAAAGATTGCGGTCAAGGAAGCGAAGATTCTCGGAATTCCGGTAGTCGGCATCGTGGATACGAACTGCGATCCGGACGACGTCGATTATGTAATCCCTGCAAACGACGATGCGATCAGAGCGGTAAGACTGATCACGTCGAAGATGGCAGATGCGGTTATCGAAGGGAAGCAGGGCGAATCTATGGACGATTCCGAACCTTCCGGTGAGGATGCGGAAGAAGCCGCAGCGGAGGATGCAGCGGAAGTTCAGGATGAAGAACAGGCAGAAGCGTAATTCGGGTTTTTTAGGAGGAATTCAAAAATGGCAGTAACAGCGGCTATGGTAAAGGAGCTCCGTGAAATGACGGGAGCAGGTATGATGGACTGCAAAAAAGCTCTGGTAGAAGCTGACGGCGATATGGAAAAGGCAGTGGAAGTTCTCAGAGAAAAGGGACTTTCCAAGGCTGCAAAGAAGGCCGGAAGAATTGCGGCTCAGGGACTTGTGGGCATCGCATTTAACGCGGACAGCAGTCAGGCGGCGATTATCGAGGTAAATTCCGAGACAGACTTCGTCGCAAAGAACGAAGAATTTATCGAATTTGTGGATAAGCTCGCAAAGCTCGCGCTGGAAAATGATGCGGCGGATATGGACGCGTTCATGGCTCTTCCTTATGAAGGCGAAGGCACTGTTCAGGATGCGCTCAACAGCAAAATTTCCAAGATCGGCGAAAACATGAATATCAGAAGATTTCAGAAGATCGCGGAGCCGGGCACGGTCAATGTGGGCTACGTACACGGCGGCGGCAAGATCTGCGTTATCGTTACGATGAAGACGGACGCTTCCGCAGAGGAAGTATCTGTCATGGGTAAGGATGTCGCGATGCAGGTCGCATCCATGAATCCGCAGTATGTCAGCGAAGACGACGTGGATCCGGAATTTATCGAGAGTGAAAAGAAGATCCTCGTTCAGCAGGCGCTCAACGAAGGAAAGCCGGCTGATATCGTAGAGAAGATGGTAATCGGCCGTCTTAAGAAGGAACTCAAGGAGACATGCCTGCTGGATCAGAAGTTTGTCAAGGACAACGATCTGACGGTAGCTCAGTATGTCAAGAACTGCGCGAAGGAAATCGGCAAGGATGTCGCAGTTGTCGGCATGGTCCGCTACGAAGTCGGCGAAGGTATCGAAAAGAAGGAAGAGAACTTTGCGGAGGAAGTCGCAAAGCAGATGGCCGGAAAATAAAAAAGAAACAGAAATATAATTTCATAATTTAAAAGGCGGCATAAGGCCTCTGAGAATTCCGTAAAACGGATGTTTTCAGAGGTCTTTTGCTTGTTTTTGAGGAGGAAGGGAAATGTGCCGGAAATTCACGGTGAAATATATTGAATGATCTGCGGCTGACGGGTACAATAAAATCGGTCTTGAGTATAACAGGGTTCAGATATTACGGCAGACAGAGATGAAATGTGAGCCGGGTGCGGATTTCTTTCCGTTCGGAACATTAGGAGATTGTCACCGGCGGTCGGATATGTCTGTTTTCAGAAGAGAATGACTTCAGAAGATGCAGAGACCGCGCGGGAGGTGAGAAATATGCTGAAAATTTATAAGACACACAGCGGTCTTCTTTCCGAAACGGAGGAATTTGAGGAGGGCGTTTGGGTGGACCTTGCAGCTCCTTCTATGGAGGAGATACGTCTGATCGCGGAGCAGTATCAGATCGATGCCGATGACATCGTCGCTATTTTAGATGATGAGGAGACCAGCCGTGTTGAACAGCAGGCCGGTTATCTTTTTATTCTGATCGACATACCCAGTGAGGAAGTGCGGCACGAACGGAGCGCCTATACGACGATTCCTCTGGGTGTATTTCTGACAGAGAAAGCGGTAATCACAGTCTGCGCGGAACAGAGCGATATTTTTCTCTCTTTCCTGCAGAAAAACGGCACACAGAAGACAAACACAAACCGCTCTTTCAGTACGAAGAAACAGACACGTTTTGTCTATCAGCTTCTCTATGCGGTTGCTCTTGAATATCAGCGCCTGCTCCGTTATATCGACCGGAGCAGAAGGGAAATCGAAAACCGGGCTGTCAACAATCAGACACAGGATACGGATCTCATCGACCTGCATGAGCTGGAGTCCAATCTGGTGTACTTTACAGCATCCCTGAAGTCCAATATGCTGGTGATCAATCGTCTGGTCCGCTATGAGAGGATAAAGCAGTACTCTGAGGATAAAGAACTGCTCGATGATGTCGTCATCGAAAACCAGCAGGCATCGGAGATGACGGATATTTATATCAATATCATACATGGTTCCCGGGAACTGATTTCCAATATCATCAACGATAAACTGAACCGGGTTATGAAGCTGCTGACGGCGATTACACTGGTTATGGGCATTCCGTCCATCGTTTCCGGACTTTACGGTATGAATGTGGATGAACGCTGGATGCCTCTGGCTCAGGTTTCCCACGGCTTTGAAATTATCTGCGGCGGCATCGCCGTCATCTGTTTTCTGATTCTGCTGATCATGAAAAAGAAAAAGCTCCTTTGATTTCTGCCGGATCTGCCGCATATCGGAAAGCAGGATTAAAAATATATCCTGAAAGGAAATAGGAAAGGAAAAGACAGGAAAATGCCTGCGCGTATTCGATACACGGAGGCATTTTTTATCTGATGGGAAATCCTCCGGCATCGCCAAAGGATTGAGATTCGGATGTATAAGCTGCCGGAAAAAATTCCGGCAGCCGGTTTTTCGGTGACGACCGGCCGGTGACAGCGTGCTGGTATTTTGCCGGTTTCTGTGTTATTTTCGTTCTGTCTCTTTTCTGTCCCTTCTTTGTGTGTTATTCGTCAACTACTTCTATATGTTTCAGAGCGAAGTCCACCATCATGACGATGAGTTCGTTTCTCGAACGGTCTGTCTTTGTACAGATGCTGTCCAGACTTTCCACGATATCGGCGGGAAATCTGACGGAAACTACCTGTGTCTTTCCGGAAAATTTCCGGCTGTTTATCACTAACTTATCCATTGTGTTACCTCCATAAAACATTTTATAAAAAGAAATAGTAATTATAATATCCTTCAAAAATAGTTTTATATGATTACAAAAAGTAGTTTTATACTATGGCAGATACGGTAGAGAAATTTTGCGCTAAGAGATTTGCGCGGGAAAAGATCCTGTTTTCCCCCACATCCTCCTTTCCGGATGATACAATAGACAAGGCGGAAGAGACGGCAGGAACCCGTCGTTCGTCTGCGTTCCGCAGGCGGACTGCGGGGGAGGGTTCACGGCAGGATGCGGCGGCGGATCGCTGCGGCAGAATGTAAATATATTTTCATAGCAAATAACGGACGCAATTACATAAGTAAGGAGAATAAACCTATGCAGGAGATAAAATGCCCGAAATGCGGCGAAGTGTTTCAGGTGGATGAATCGGGATATGCGGCGATTGTTAAGCAGGTCAGAGATAAGGAATTTGAAAAAGAAGTGAATGACCGGCAGGCGCAGTTTGAGTCGGAGAAGGAATCTCTGGTAAAGCTGGCGAAAGCGGAGACACAGCAGGCATTTCACGATGAGATCACCAAAAAGGACATGGAGATCGCCCGGCTGAAGGCGCAGCTGGATTCCGGTGAGAAAGATAAAAAGCTGGCGGTCAGTGAAGCGGTGCAGGAAAAAGAAAAAGAAATCGCAGAGAGCAGAGAGCAGATCTACGTCCTGACGGGAAGGATTGAGACCGGTGAAAAAGAGAGTCAGCTCCGGGAGAAGTCTCTGAAAGAGAGCTACGAGGAAAAGCTGAAGATGAAGGACGAGCAGATCGCGTATTACCGGGATTTCAAGGCCAGGATGTCCACGAAGATGATCGGGGAAAGTCTGGAGCAGCACTGCGAAATGGAATTCAACCGCCTGCGGGCCACGGGATTTCAGAACGCGTACTTTGAAAAGGACAACGATGCGCGGACAGGGAGCAAGGGTGACTATATTTATCGTGAGAGCGATGAGGAGGGTACGGAATTCATTTCGATCATGTTCGAGATGAAAAACGAGGCCGACGCGACGGCGACGAAAAAGAAGAACGAAGATTTCTTCAAAGAGCTGGATAAGGACCGCAGGGAGAAAAACTGTGAATACGCCGTTCTGGTGACGCTGCTGGAGGCGGAAAGTGATCTTTACAACTCCGGCATAGTGGACGTCTCTCACCGCTATCCGAAGATGTACGTCATCCGCCCGCAGTTTTTCATTCCCATGATCACTCTTTTGCGCAATGCGGCCATGAATTCCCTGCAATACAGGAAGGAACTGGAAGTAATACGTAATCAGAATATCGATATCTCTCATTTTGAAGAGGATATGAACGATTTTAAGGACAAATTCGCCAGAAATTACCGGCTGGCCAGCGAAAAATTCCAGAAGGCGATTCAGGAGATCGACAAGACCATCGATCATCTGCAGAAGACGAAGGAAGCCCTTTTGTCGTCGGAAAATAATCTGCGGCTGGCAAATGACAAAGCGGAAAATCTGACGATCAAGCGTCTGACGAAAAACAACCCGACGATGCGCGAAAAATTCGCGGAGCTGGAGGAGCAGAGAAAAGGATGAATATTCAGATTTTCGGCACCCGCAAGTGCTTTGATACGAAAAAGGCGGAGAGATACTTCAAAGAACGGGGAATCCGGTATCAGTTTATCGACATGAAGGAAAAGGGAATGAGCGGCGGAGAATTCCGCAGTGTGGCCGCTGCCGCCGGCGGCATGGAAAATCTCATCGACAGAAAGTGTAAGGATAAGGCGCTTCTGGCGCTGATTGACTGCACGCCGGACAGCCTGAAGG
>CAJFPD010000162.1 GCA_904398315.1 Candidatus Alangreenwoodia gallinarii
ATTTTATGACAAGTATGACAGGGAGGTTTTGAAATGTCCAATGCAGCAAAGGTCAGCGAATTTCTCGACCGCGCGAAAGTCTTTTATTTTCTGACCACCGATGGCGATCAGCCGAAAGGGCGCCCTTTCGGTTTTCATATGTTAGCGGACGACAAGCTCTATTTCGGATGCGGCACGTTTAAAAAGGTATTCACCCAGCTCACGAAAAATCCGAAAGTTGAAGTTCTCGCCCTGAACGGATCGGAATTTCTCCGTTATGACGGTTCCGCGAAGATCGTTCAGGATGATGCTCTGCTGGTCAGAGTGCGGGAGGCCATGCCTGAAATCATGGATATGTACGATAAAAACGGATGGGAAATGGGTCTGTTCTATCTGGAAAACGGACACGCGGAAATCAGAGGTATCTTAGATCTGAAAGAGGAATTTGACGTTTAAACCCGGTTCCGAAGGCGGATAATGCGATGAAAAAGACAGACTGCCCGATTTTGGCAGCAGACAGTCCCCCGGCGGATAGTCCGCTCCGCTTCAAGGAACTGCAGCGCCGGATGCCGAAAATGACCCACGCGACGCTGTCCGTCCAGCTGAAAACCCTTATCTGAAAGAAAACGCTGACGGGCAAAGCTCTCCCCGGTGACATACTTCCACCACCTATAGAGGCGGGGCTTCCTGCAGGCAGAGTTTAAAAACGGGGAGAGCAGCGAAGAAAGCGGCAGCATTCACGAAGAGACGCCCTGATCCGTCGTCTCATACGGCCAGTCGATGATTCCGCCGAATTCCTTCACATTCGTATATCCGAGCTTTGCCAGCGCGTCGGATGCTTTTTTGCTGCGGTTTCCGCTGCGGCAATAGACGAAAATGAGCTGTGCTTTATCGGTCAGAACTTCCTCTGCCCTGTTTTCTATCTCATAATCGGGTATCAGAACAGCTCCGGGAATATGCTCCTCATCAAATTCTTCCTCTGTGCGCACGTCGAGGATGACATAGTCCTCTTCTTCGTCCATCATTTGCTTCGCCTCTTCCGCCGTCAGACGGACATATCCTGTATTTTGCCCGCTATCGCTGCTGCCGTTTCCGCTACTGCAGGCGGCAGCGGAAAACACGACGGCAAACAGAAGAACGGTTCCCGCGATTCTCTTCCATATTTTCATATCCGCACGCATAATTTCATCCTTTCCTTTTTCTCCGCGCACCAGCCGCGCCGGCTGCCTCTGTGATTCCGGCCTTTGCGGCACCGGCATTTTTCCGGAGATCTAATTTTTCGATTCGTAATACATATAGGTGAAAACTTCCGCAAACATCGATATCGCAAAGGAAAAGGCCAGTCCGACTCCCATTCCGATCAGTCCGTCATAGCCGGAGACACTGCCCGCAACCAGCAGAAAGAGCATGAGAACGAAGGAGATGATCTGCGTCAGCCGGAAAGACCGGCTCTTCGATTTCAGCTCGATCAGACGATTTCTCTCATCCAGCTCTTCCATCTTGTCCTCCCGTGCCATCCTCCGCGACAGACCCCGCATCATCGTACCGATTCCGAACACGAATAAAGCGGCAATCAGAATGACGGCGCCGACGTCTATATCGTCTCTCAGAACACTCGTCACCAGATTCAGCGCGCCCAGAGCCGTCATGAAGACGCCGGCGGCGAAGGATTTTTTATTATAAATCTTCATATCGCTTATCCTCCAACTCCTTATTCTCCTTCAGGCAGCAAAGATCCTCCACCGTCACGCCGAACACCCTCGCCATCCTGTACGCCAGCATGAGAGAGGGACTGTACTTTTCCTTTTCGATGGAAATAATCGTTCTGGCAGAAACGTGAACCAGATCCGCCAGCTGCTGCTGCGTCATTTTCGCTGCGGTCCGCAGCTCTTTTACTCTTGTTTTCATGTGTATCCTTCCATTAACATGAAGCTAACTTCTCATGAAGTCAGCTTCATGTTATCATATGACAGCAGAAGCGTCAACAAAAATCTGAAGCATACTTCTGATCCGCCGTTCCGATCGACGTCCCGGCTTTTCCGGTCCGACGCGGCAGCCTCTCAGCCCGGATCCCGCCGACACGGTGCCCGTGTGTCCGGCGGAATCATGCAGTAGCAGCTTCAGTAAGCTGCTCTTGCCGCTCCCGTTCCTTCCGTCGATCATCACGCGCTCCTTGCGCCGTATTTTAAAAGATACCGGCCTGCAGACCGGGCTGCCGTCATAAATCGCAGCCACGTCGGAAAAGGAAACCAGCGTATCCGCGCGATATTCCAGCGGCCGTATCTTCAGAGCATCTGCCGTCTCCGCGTTTTTCAGCAGCGCCGACTTCTGTTCCACAGCCTTCTGCTGTCTGGTTTCGATGGCTTTTGCGCGCTTCATCATCTTCGCGGCCTTATGACCGACGTAGCCTTTATCCGCCGCGCCTTTTTTGGATGCCTCCACCCGGTCAGACCACACCTCCGAACGCTTTGCGGATTTCTTCAGCCGCCCGATGTCCTTTTTCAGCCGTTCCCGCTGCGCCAGCTCCGACTCCTGCCTCCGGCTGAAATTCTCCATCCGGGAAGAAAAATTTCCGCTCTGCACCTCGATATCCGCCCGGTTCAGCGGCAGAATATGGTCCACACATCCGTCCAGAAACCTGCGGTCGTGGGATACCAGAATAAAACCCTTCTTTTTCTTCAGATATGCGGACACCTTTTCGCGGCCAGCAGAACCTTCGTCCGCTCTCCCTCGGAGAGCGTCTCAAAGTTCCGCCACAGCACGTCCGCATTGACGCCGAGACAGGACAGTTCCCGCATCAGCTCCCATTCCTCCGCCGCAGGACAGATCTCCTGCAGAATCTCCTCCGTCATCCTGCTTTTATCGGAAACGGGATACGGAAAATAATCGAACTGTACAGAACTGGTGATTTTTCCGCTGTATTCATATTCTCCCAGAAGAAGCTTCAGAAGCGTCGTCTTGCCCCTGCCGTTTCTTCCCACAAAGCCGAGCTTCCAGTCCGTATCGATCTGAAAACAGGCGTCCTCGAAAATATTGTCATAGCTTTCCGGATAGGAAAATGTGAGATATTCCGCTCTGATCATCGACATGCTGCATTCCTCCTTTAAAAAACTCCGTAAACTGAAAAAGTTCCGTAAACCTCCCGACAGTCCGCTTTATCTGCATTCTTCGCGCCGGGGAACCCGGCAGAACGGCGGTCTGAAGACCCGCCTGTCCGGAAGGTTCACCGCTTTATTGCTGCACAGAAAATACTGGAAAAAATACCGGTAAGATCAGCCGGTCACATTTTCCGCGCAAGAAAAAGAGCCGCAAGAAAGAAACTCCTGCAGCTCAGAACAGCACAATGACACCGCCTGATCAGACCGGTCAGGCGATGGCATAACGATATCATGAGTGAACAGATCTTTAACTTTCCTGCAGCAGACGCGGCCCCGCCCGTAAACAACACGGCACGGCCGCATATTCTATGAAACCCCGTGAGTCGAGGTTCACCGTTTCTTTTTTATCTGCAGAAAAAGTTAAACATCCTTTCACCTCTTTCTTTTATCATCAGTCTTTTACAGATCTTTTTTATTCAATCACAGCTCCGGCGGGATGTCAAGGATAACCCTGCATGGTATTTTTGAAACTTCATTCCTAATTATTCAAACCGGATGCCGTAAAGTGTTATACTAACCCTGTAACAAAGGAAATTCCGATCATGACTTCTCCGATGCGATGCCTGAAAAGCGCAGGGGCAGATAAATCCGTACTCTGCGTCGTTTTTTGCTGTATAAAAAATATATATTCTGACATAATAGGACCACGGCGGATTTAAGAAAGGAGTTCCACATATATCTGAAACGGAAAATTTACAGCCGGCTTCTGGAATGAAAAAATGACACCGGCCGCAGTACCCTGGAAGTAACCGAAGCCAGACAGACAGGAAAAACATATATTATCTTTATACGCTGGAGCGATATTCTTTTGATGAATCAGATGTATAGATTCCATAATCGGCGCGTATGCCGGATATCCGATCACCCGTGAATTTCTGGAGAAAAGGTACCGATACTGGTTCTGAGAAAACAAAGAAGGAGCCGTTGTGTTAAGAAAAAAGGGCTGTCGCGTTAAGAAAATATGATACAAAATATGGAAACTCTAATTCCGAGACATTCCATATACTGGATTTTTTCTTAATGTGACAGTCCCCTCTTTTTACAGATAATGAAAAAATCTCTCCAAATCCTTGCCGGTATTGAAGCAAATTTGTTTTGCACGAATCAATTATTCATCATCGTTGTTCACAACCCAAATCTTCTTGAGCGGGATCAGTTCTTTGATTTCATCATCCATCTGATCATAATATCTTAAAAACTCCTCGATAATTTCTTTATGAGTCCAGAGCCGGATTTCAAAGAACTGTTTGGCAGTCTCATTGATGACCGAAGATTTGAACCCGCTCCATGACACTAACAGACCATATTCGGCACCGAAATTTTTCATCACGCCGCCCAGCTGATCTAAAACAATCCGATCTACCGGCGCGTCCGTTGATTTAACCTGAACACAGATTTTTGGACTTCCAAAACCGAGTGTTCCCGCAGACGCCAGAATATCCACACCTTTATCCGGTCCGGCCGGGCTAACGTATGTAGTGAATCCCTTTGCCCGAAGAATGGCATCTACAATTTTTGCTAAACCATGCCCCTTCGTCTTTTGGATTATCAGGTTTGTGATAACCTCCAAAGCTTCATTTTCAATATCCCGTGTGCCTCCATCATCCTGAGGTGGCTCTTGCGAAGTAATTGGAATCCCTTTCGTTCCCTGCTTATGGGCATTGATGACTGCCTTTATGCGATCTTCCTGTTTGATACGGCAAATCGTCATAAAGGCTCCGAATGAATATAAGATGTCCTGATCAAAAGCCGTGCGGAGAATGCTACGCGCAAACCAGTCTACCTGATGCGCATGATAATAGGGATTGTCATTATCAGGTAAAAATTCATAATCGCCTGTAATCCTGCCAAAATGAATCACAGGCTTAATTTTGCTGGGCAAAACAACAATTTCTCCCTTTTTCATCTCATGGGCAAACGGCCATACCTGACTCGCCCAGTTCATCGCTGTTTTTACCTTTACATCCGGGTTATTGTCCACAAAGTATTGCTGCAAATCCTGCTTGGTGCGGAACTGCATGATTGATTCGGAAAGATTGTCCCAGGTGCAGTATATCCTATTATCTTCAAGAAATTTATTTTCAAATTCGCCGTATCGTCCGGCGCGACATAACCACATCGACATTGCTGTCCCCCTTTATTGCTCATAGCTAAAATATTACGCTGCGATATAAAACTATCTTACGCCGCTCTTATGACAGATTCAGGGCAAATCGGTGCCATCCGTAAAACGGGTGATTCGAACTGGGGCTATAAGCCCCTGTTACTAGCCCGCGCCTAAAGACGCGGTCTTTCTCTTCCGTTCAAGCCGCATTGATCTTGCCTCTTTGGCCGCTCCTAAAGGGGCTTTTGGCTACTTAAATGGATCTTCATACTCTTTTACACTCAGCTTATCCATTGCCATATCGTGTTTTTCCTGTTCTCTGATGTACTTCTTTATGGTTTCCTCATTTAAGCCTACTGTACTTACATAGTATCCTTATATGATATGGCCTTCGATTATTTCCATATCTTCCCATTTTATATGTACAAGGCTATAACTTTTATTTGCCATAAACTCTCCTTTCTGACGCAATGATGCTTGAACAACTCCATTGTATCAGCTTGGAGAGTTTTTTAGGTATAACCTCCGACGCGCACCCGCATAGCGGGTGATTTCTTTGCCTCTCACGCTCCGCGTGTTCGGCGGAGCTTATTATGCCCCATAAAAAAAATCTCTAGAAAGCCTTATTTTACAGGCTTTCTAGAGATGCGGGGTTTATTCAAACTCTATCGTTCCGGGCGGTTTGCTGGTGCAGTCGTACATCACCCGGTTTACGCCCTTCACCTCGTTGACAATCCGGTTGGTGACCGTATTCAGCACGTCCCACGGAATCTGAGCCGCCTCCGCCGTCATGAAATCAGAGGTCTTGACGGCCCGCAGCGCGATGGCATAGTCGTATGTGCGGAAGTCGCCCATGACGCCTACGGAGCGCATATTCGTCAGCGCAGCGAAATACTGGCCCAGCTCTCTGTCGAGTCCGGTCTTTGCGATCTCTTCGCGGAAAATATAGTCCGCGTCCTGGACGATCCGGATCTTTTCCTCCGTCACCTCGCCGATGATGCGGATACCGAGGCCCGGGCCCGGGAACGGCTGACGGCTGACGAGATATTCCGGAATGCCCAGCTCCCGGCCGGCATTGCGCACCTCGTCCTTAAAGAGCATCCGCAGCGGTTCGATGATCTCCTTGAAATCCACGTAATCCGGCAGGCCGCCCACATTGTGGTGAGATTTGATCACCGCGGACTTGCCGAGACCCGATTCGATGACATCCGGATAGATCGTCCCCTGGACGAGAAAATCGACGGCGCCGATCTTCTTCGCCTCCTCCTCAAAGACGCGGATAAATTCCTCGCCGATGATCTTCCGCTTCTGCTCCGGTTCCGTCACGCCTGCCAGCTTATCGTAAAACCGCTGCTGCGCGTTGACGCGGATAAAATTCAGATCGTACGGACCGTCCGGTCCGAAGACGGCTTCCACCTCGTCGCCTTCATTCTTGCGCAAAAGCCCCTGATCCACGAAGACACAGGTCAGCTGCTTTCCGATGGCCTTCGACATGAGGACCGCCGCCACGGAGGAATCCACGCCGCCGGACAGAGCGCAGAGCGCCCGGCCGTCACCCACCTTCTCCCGGATCTGACGGATCGTCGTCTCCACGAAGGAATCCATCTTCCAGTCTCCGGTACAGCCGCATACTCTGTACACGAAGTTTTCCAGCATCTTTTTTCCCTCTTCGGTATGCATGACCTCCGGATGAAACTGCGTGGCGTAAAATTTCTTTTCCGGACATTCCATGGCCGCCGTCGGGCATACCGGCGTGGAAGCGATGGTGCGGAAGCCCTCCGGCACCTGCGCGATATAGTCCGTATGGCTCATCCAGCAGACAGTCTCCCGTGAGACGCCCTCAAAGAGCACCGATGATCCGTCCGTATTCACGAGAGTCCTGCCGTACTCGCTGACCGGCGCCGTTTCCACTCTGCCGCCCAGCATATATGCCATCAGCTGGGATCCGTAGCAGATGCCCAGAATGGGAATGCCCAGCTCAAAGATTTCCGGCTCGCACTTCGGCGAAGCGTCATCGTAGACGCTGTTGGGCCCGCCCGTAAAGATCAGGCCCGCCGGAGCTGTCTCCTTTATTTTTTCCATGGCCTTCGTGTGGGGAATGACCTCCGCAAAGACGCTGCATTCCCTCACGCGTCTGGCGATCAGCTGGTTGTACTGGCCCCCGAAATCGATGACCAGAACCGACTGATGATTCGACTGATGATTCAATGGAATTCCTCCGTTCCTGTCCTTCTTCCGCCGCACCGGCTCGTTTGCAGTGCCGGCATACCGATGCTGCCGGTGCGCCGATGCCGTTCTTCTTTTTCCGTCGCTCTCCTGCCGCCCGTCAGATCGTCGCGCCGTTGTTCTTATCCTTGAGAATGACGTCGTGAGCGCCGCCTTCCACGATACTCGTGGAGGAAACCACCGTCAGCTTCGCCTTCTCCTGAAGCTCAGGAATCGTCAGCGCGCCGCAGTTGCACATCGTCGCCTTTACCTTGCTCAGCGTCAGCTGCACGTTGTCCTTCAGAGGACCGGCGTAAGGAACGTAGGAATCCACGCCTTCCTCAAACTTCAGCTTGCTGCCCTCACCGTCGTCATAACGCTGCCAGTTTCTGGCGCGGGCGGAGCCCTCGCCCCAGTATTCCTTCACATACGTTCCGTTGAGATTCAGCTTGCCGGTCGGCGATTCGTCGAAACGGGCAAAATAACGGCCCAGCATCAGGAAATCGGCTCCCATGGCCAGAGCCAGCGTCATGTGATAATCATATACGATACCGCCGTCGGAACAGATCGGAATGTAGATGCCCGTCTCTTTAAAATATTCGTCCCGGGCAGCAGCCACTTCGATGACAGCCGTGGCCTGTCCGCGGCCGATTCCCTTCGTCTCTCTCGTAATGCAGATCGAGCCGCCGCCGATGCCGACCTTGATGAAGTCCGCACCTGCCTCCGCCAGGAAACGGAATCCCTCGCTGTCGACCACGTTGCCGCCGCCAACCTTCGTTTCCTCGCCGAAAGTATCCTTGATGTAGCGGATCGTCTGTCTCTGGAACTCGGAGAATCCCTCGGAGGAATCGACGCACAGTACGTCGACGCCCGCGTCCAGCAGCGCCGGAACGCGCTGTTCGTAGTCACGGGTGTTGATGCCGGCTCCTACGATATATCTCTTATGGGAATCCAGAAGCTCATTCGGATTTTCCTTGTGCGCATCATAATCCTTGCGGAAAACGAATGACTTCAGACGCTGCTCCTCATCGATAATCGGCAGCGCATTGAGCTTATGATCCCAGATGATATCATTTGCCTCTTTCAGCGAAACGCCCTCCTTGGCATAGATGAGCTTTTCAAACGGCGTCATGAATTCGCTGACCTTCGTGGCAGGATCCATTCTCGATACCCGGTAATCTCTGCTGGTGACGATACCCAGAACCTTGCCCTCCGCCGTTCCGTCCTCGGTAACAGCGATGGTGGAATGACCTGTTCTCTTTTTCAGAGCGACGATATCCGCCATCGTCTTATCCGGAGAAATATTGGAATCGCTCTTCACAAAGCCCGCCTTCGTATCCTTGACAGCTTTGATCATAGCCGCCTCGTCCTCGATCGACTGATTTCCGTAAATGAAGGAAATGCCGCCTTCCTTTGCCAGAGCCACGGCCATTTTCTCTCCGGATACCGACTGCATGATCGCGGATACCATCGGAATATTCAGTGAAATCGCCGGTTCCTCCTCGCCTTTGCGGTACTTGACCAGCGGAGTCTTCAGACTTACATTGCTCGGAACACATTCAGCCGAAGAATAGCCCGGTACGAGCAGATATTCGCTGAATGTGCGTGATGGTTCGGAATAGTAAAATGCCATGATTTCCTCCTAAAAATCTTTCCTTAATTTTCAAGATATAACAATCTTTTCTATTTAAACTATAACTTCATGCTTATATATGACTGTGATGTATTATGAAAAATATCGCCGGGGAATGCCGTCGTTTTTCCGGATCCTGCGCCCTCCTTTCCCTCATGCTGCCTTTAGCCGCAGCTTCCGGGCCCAGCCGGATTTCCGCTTCTTCCCGGAGCTCAGAAACCCATCTGCTCCACATATTCCTCCAGCGTCAGATTCTGCTCATAGATATCAGCCGCAGCCGTTTCTCCCACATATCTCAGATGCCACGGTTCATAGGAATAACCGGTGATATCCGTCTTGTTCTGAGGGAAACGGATGATAAAGCCGAAGCGGTGCGCGTTTTCCGCCACCCACTTTCCTGCCGCAGTATTTTCAAAATCGTAGGAATTGCGGTAGTCGATCTCCGATGTGGACAGATCTACGGCCAGTCCCGTCTGATGTTCGCTCTCGCCCGGTCGGGCGCTCGTCTTATTGGCCTCTTCCTCCCCCTTCTGACTCACATTGTAGTTCCAGAGAATCTCCTGAAATTCGTAGGAACGGTACGCCGTCGTCATGACAATGTCGATACCCTCCTGTGCGGCCGCTTCCACCAGCCTGTGAAAATGATCCGCCGCCTCCGCGCGCATATAGCGGGAATTGGCGTTTCTGTCCTCGGCATAATACCGGATCGGCTCCAGATCTTCCGGCACATAATCCGCATCTACCGGGTGCTCTTTATTTACCAGCAGAAACAGGCCGTTTGCCTCATCCTCCGCCAGCTGAGCGGCCTTCGCCGCATCCGCCTCCTCGGTCTCCTGTGAAGAGAGATCCTCCGATGAGCCGCCGTCCGTTCCGCTGCAGGCTGTCAGCCCCGACAGCACGGCAGCCACGAGAATCAGACTCAGAAAACGCAGATAAAAGCTCTTCTTCCATTTTATTTTTCTCTTCACACTGTACCTCCTGACACGAAGAAAGAAAAATCCGTACAGCGCCTCCGGCCGGCGTCAGGGCAGAGCCGCCGCCTTCTCCGTCAGACACTTACAGCCGCTTATATTAATAAATAATTTTACCGCAAATATCTCACATTCTCAACGGCAAAAAAAGACAGCCGCGCCGGATATCACGGCTATTTTACCGTTTTTCTGCCGTTTTTTCTCTGCGGCGCGGCATATTCCGCAGAATTCTGCGGAAAACGAAGGGGAATGACCGAATAATCCGGTCATTCCCCGTTATTTTTGCTCCATTCGATAATTTTTTCGCTCTTATGATTCTTCGATATTCTCTGTCCGGCTGTCCAGCCCGGCCGGCAGATTTATCGTTCGCCGTGCGCCGCGCAGTCTGCAGCGCACGTCTCTTTCTTTTTCTGTGTGAAACGGTCCGGGAACCTGATTACATCATGCCGCCCATACCGCCCATGCCGCCGCCTGCTGCGTTCTGCAGCGCCTCCAGCGGATTGTCGCTCTTAATTTCGACGACGCATGCCTCTGTCGTCAGCAGCATCGCGGAAGCGGAAGCTGCGTTCTGCAGTGCCGATCTCGTAACCTTCGTCGGGTCTACGATACCTTCTGCCATCATGTCCACATATTTTTCCGTAGCGGCATTGAAACCTACGCCTGCCTTGCTGCCCTTGACCTTTGCGACAACGACAGAACCTTCAAAGCCTGCGTTCTCCGCAATCTGTCTTACCGGCTCTTCCAGAGCTCTCTGAATGATCGCTGCACCGGTCTTCATGTCTCCGGAAAGGCTCTTAACATACTTCGTTACGGCAGGAATGACGTTGACGAGAGCTGTGCCGCCGCCAGGTACGATACCTTCTTCTACCGCAGCCTGTGTTGCGTTGAGAGCATCCTCGATTCTCAGCTTCTTTTCCTTCAGCTCTGTTTCCGTCGCTGCGCCGACCTGGATAACCGCAACACCGCCGGCCAGTTTAGCGAGTCTTTCCTGCAGCTTATTTCTGTCAAATTCAGATTCCGTCTCTTCGATCTGCGCCTTGATGAGCTTGATTCTGTCCTGAATTTCCTCTGTCTTTCCGGCACCGTGAACGATGACCGTATTTTCCTTGGAAACCTTTACCGTATCCGCTACGCCCAGCATGTCGAGCTGCGTTTCCTTCAGATCCATGCCCACCTCGTCGGAGATAACGGTACCGCCTGTGAGGATTGCGATATCCTGCAGCTGATCCTTTCTTCTGTCACCGAAGCCCGGAGCCTTGACGCATACACATTCAAAAGTGCCTCTCAGTTTGTTGAGAACGATCGTAGCCAGAGCTTCGCCTTCCACATCATCTGCGATGATCAGCAGCTTTCTGCCCTGCTGTACGATCTGCTCAAGGATCGGCAGAATATCCTGAATATTGGAAATCTTCTTATCTGTGATCAGAATATACGGATTAGAGAGATTTGCCTCCATCTTTTCCGTATCCGTTACCATATATGCGGACAGATAGCCTCTGTCGAACTGCATACCTTCCACAACGTCCAGCGTCGTGCCCATGGACTTGGATTCCTCAACGGTGATAACACCTTCCTTGCCCACCTTTTCCATCGCTTCTGCGATAAACTGGCCGATCTCTTCCTCGCCTGCGGAGACGGAAGCGACCTGAGCGATGTTTTCCTTGCTCTCAACCGACTTGGAAATCGACTTGAGTTCTTCCACTGCGACGTCCACCGCGCCCTGCATACCTCTTCTGAGGATCATCGGGTTTGCTCCGGCAGCTACATTCTTCAGGCCTTCCTTTACGATGATCTGCGCCAGCAGCGTAGCCGTCGTCGTACCGTCGCCGGCTGCATCATTCGTCTTCGTGGAAACCTCCTTCACCAGCTGTGCGCCCATATTTTCATACGGATCTTCCAGATCGATATCTCTTGCGATGGTCACACCGTCATTGGTGATCATCGGGCTGCCGTAGGATCTTTCGAGAAGGACGTTTCTGCCCTTAGGTCCCAGTGTTACCTTTACCGTATTTGCGAGCTTGTCGACGCCCGCTTCCAGCTTTCTTCTGACTTCTTCGCCAAACTGTATTTCCTTAGCCATTTTGCATGATCTCCTTTTTTCTGTATATGATCTTTATATAAAATAAATGATGTCATTCGGAGGATGTCCCGGGGAATAGCTTCCCGGATTCCGACCTCTGATGCGCTTTTTCCGCCGTACATATCGGTTCCCCGCATGCGGTCTGCATGCAGCTTACCCTGCCGGCGGATACCGGCACTCCGGATTACCCGACTCCCGATTACTCGAGAACCGCAAGGATATCGCTTTGCGATACGATGATGAGTTCTTCGCCGTCCATCTCGATCTCCGTGCCGCCATATCTCTTAAATACTACCTTTTCGCCGACTTCCACTTCCATCGTCGTGTCATCTGTTCCGGGACCTACGGCAAGAACCTCCGCCACCTGCGGAACCTCTTTGTTTGCACTCGTCAGGATGATGCCGCCCTTCGTCTTTTCTTCCGGCTCGAGACGTTTGATTACAACATTGTCACCTAATGGTCTGATCATTTTTAATTATCTCCTTTCGCACTTTGTACGGGATATTGCTCCCCTGTCCGGCACCGTACTCCGTCCGCTTTTTCATCTATCTATATCTATGCGGCCGCAGCATCCGCCGGCTGTGAAACCGGACTCCGCCCGCTGACAGGTGAAATCCGATCCGTCTGCAGATTTTACTGAATCAGATTTTTCGTCTTTTTTCTTTGTTAGCACTCATTGTCTTCGAGTGCTAAAATTAATGTAACGCTTTTATCTTCCCTTGTCAATACAATTTTATAAATTTTCTCTCGCATAATAAAACAGATACTGCTGAGCAAATCCGCTCAGATTTCCGAAATGACGTGCCGCGTGCTCCGACATCCCTTTCGTATCCTTCAGCTCGAAACCGTACAGACGCGACATGATCCTCTTCATCCAGACATCGAGAGGAAAACTTTCATACTTCAGCAGACCGAACAGCAGAACACAATCCGCCACTTTCGGCCCCACACCGCAGAACTTTCTTACCGAGCATAATGCCTCTTCGTAGTCCGCCTCCCGCAGAGCGGCTAAAGAACGTCCTCCATCCGCGGCCACCGCCCGTGCAGTCTCAATGACATATTTATCCCGGTATCCCAGGCGGCAGACCGCCAGATCCTCCGGCTCCAGAGCTGCAAGATGGCAGGGATCCGGAAAAGAAAAGCGCATTTTTCCCCGGCAGACTCCAAGCGGTTCCCCGAACTCCGCACACAGGCTGTCGATGCACCGGCTGATACGTCTGATATTGGAATTCTGAGAAATGATAAAAGAGATGACTGTTTCCCACGGGTCCTGATGCAGCAGGCGTATTCCGCTTCCGAATTCCACCGCACGCCGCATGACGGGATCTTTTTCCGACAGAATCGTTTTTACAGCGCCGTAATCCCGGCCGAAATCGAGATAATCAAACCAGAAATCGTCAAAGTCCTCTTCCGTCACATTTTCCATCCGTAAAATGCCGTCTCTCATCTGCAGATTTACGGTGCGTCCCCCGGCCGTGCCCGTATAGCTTCCGTCCGGCTCCCGTTCCCAGCGGAAGCACTGGCCGCATTCAAAAGTCTGCGCGGGATCAAAATCTGAAATACCGTGTACCTTCAGAACCCCCGTGTGAGAATTCCATTCCGTATCATATGCCTGCCGGCTCTTCCGGAATTCCGCTCTTTTCTGCGTCATCTGCTTCTCCTTTCCGCCGTTTCCGCCCGTCCGCACGCATCTGACGTTCACTCTTCAAAACCGGCCTCAGCCCGCGGATTTCAATATCGACAGCCAGAATATTGAAAGCTGTCATCTGTTCCACTCCGTCCGCCACCAGCTTCCGCAGTTCCTCTGCCCTTTTTACGAGACCCGGTCCGTAAAAAAAGACGGCGGAGATGAAAATGCTGACACCGTCCGCTCTGCTCTTCACACTGCATTTCAGGATTTCCGCCACCGATACACAGTGACGGCACAGATAAAGGATCAGTTCCGACACCGCCTTGTCCGAGATCGTAAAATCGCCGAGATAACTGTACGTCGGACGGACGACACTCTTTTCCTGAAGCGCTCCCTGCCTGTCATTTTTTCCCCTGAGAATCCTCAGCGGTGTCATGAAATATCCGGAAAACTGCGATTTTATTTCCACCGTAGGCACGGGAATGACGTGTTTTCCCTGTTCTTTCCTCTGGCGCAGCGCTGTCGTGATAGCATCCCGGCTCGCCACGTCCTCGATATGAATCATCTCTTCCGGCTCCGGAATCTCCAGACGACGGCAGATCTGCCGGATCATCTTTTCCGACGTCCCGAGCACGAGCAGACTCTTCGGTGCGACTTCCTTTATCTTTGCCGCCACCTCCTGCCTCGTCGCCTCATCCTGAAATATGGCTGTTTTAATCGCGCTCACCTTATTGGCATCCCGTTTTGCCGAATGTCCCGCCTGAATCGTATTCTGATATATGAAAAGGCCGTCATCGATGATGCCTTCGATTTTCCTGTCTCTGCAGACATTCATGGACTGATAGCTCTTTCCTGTCCCGCTTTTTCCCGTCAGCCCGTAGACTTTCATATTCCCTCCCCTTCCTGTGGTTCCTGTAGAATATTTTCCGTGCATTTTTTTCTTCCGGTTTTTCTTCTTGAATATTGTTAGTTTATTTTTTCTCTGCTATAATATCTATGCTATATGGGAAAAGGCAAATAAAATAGCAATTGAATAAGGAGGTATATACGTATGGCTTATGTAATTAAAGATGTGTGCATCTGCTGTGGTGCCTGTGCGGCGGAATGTCCGGTAGAAGCGATTTCCGAAGGCGACGGCAAGTTTGAGATCAATTCCGACGTATGCATCGACTGCGGCGCCTGCGCCAACACATGTCCTGTAGACGCGCCTACACCTGCTTAGTCCGAGGAGTCGCACAGAATCCGGATTTTGCGGATCGGCGGTCCGCTTCAGAAAAAGGAAAGAAATACCGTATTATTTTATTTTCATAAAAGATACCGGCATCCGAAGCCGGTACCGGCCGTTCCCGCCGGTCGCGGCGGACAGAAATCATCCCGGAACGGCAGTCTGTTAGAAAAAAGAAATCGTCCCTCTGCACAGAGGGACGATTTCTTTTTTCTCCGTTTCTTCCGGCAGCAGACAGAAACCTCACGGAAAAGACATTACGCAGCGGTCCCGGTGCGCCCGTCCCTTTCCGCCGGTTTCCGCGGTCAGCCGGTCATTCCGTACCCGCCTCCGGCATTTCAGCCTGATCGTTGTGTATGATATGATAGACCAGGGCATTGAGAGTATCCGTCACGTGGACATTTTCCACAGGAATGCTCTTCGGCACCTTCAGATCTACCGTGGCGAAGTTCCAGATTCCCCTGACACGGCCCTCCACCAGTTTATCGGCAACACTCTGAGCGGCTGCCCGGTCTGTCGTGATAATTCCGATATCCACATGATTTTCTCTGAGAAAATCCACCAGAAGGTCGCTGTCCATCACTTCAATGTCGTTGATCCGCAGACCGATGATCTTCGGATTGATGTCGAACATCCCTACGATGGGAAAACCTTCTTTGTGATATTTCGAGTAATTTGCCAGCGCCTGTCCGAGATTTCCCGTCCCGACGATGACCATCTTATACTCTCTGTCAAGTCCGAGAATCGTATTGATTTCCTTATAAAGACCTTTGACGTTGTATCCGTACCCCTGTTGGCCGAAGCCGCCGAAATTGTTTAAATCCTGCCGGATCTGCGAAGCTGTAAATCCGATCAGCGAACTGAGTTCGTTGGAAGAGATCCGCTCCACATTATCCTTGATCAGTTCCTCAAGATATCTGCGGTAGATTGGCAATCTTTTAACGACCGCATTTGAGATTTTCACCTTTTCCTTCATATTTTTCCCATTTTCCAATTACTTACAGCAAACGTTTTTTCCATCTCGATAATGCACGAAACTATTATATCAATATCAAAAAGTCTTTTCAACACCGCCGGCTGTTTTTCTTTCGTAGTCCACAAAGGCGAAAAAGCTCTGTTTTCCGCCTTTTCTCTGCATGAAACGAAAATTGCCTGCTTGTCAGAAAGGCAGTCATCATTTAGAATATTATGATGGTCATTATGACAACTGCCTTTTACAGGGAATTTCCATACCTCTCCCGTACGTCGCAGGGCATCTCGCTCCTGCGGAAGACGGAAAAATTTATGTGAACAATATAACTAGACGCCGGACTTCCGGAGCTTTCTACCGGCCGCAGAAGCGGAAGCGCGGACTGCAGAGAAGCCGTCGTCACAGGAAATCAGCTGATGTAAACGATCGGTTCGGAAACGCTGCGGCGTTCCTGCTCCGATCTTCCGGAGATAAAAATTATGATAGTGATTTCAGCCAATCAACTGACAAAATTATACGGTACCGACGAGATTCTTACCGGTGTCTCCTTTCACATCAATGAGGGAGACCGCGTAGGCATCGTCGGCAGCAACGGCGCCGGGAAGAGTACGCTTCTGAACATCCTCTCCGGTGAACTGCCCTGCGATGAAGGGACTTTCTATCTCTCCTCCGACAGGAAAATCGGTTACTTCCGGCAGAACGATCTCTTCACTTCGACAAAGACAGTCTACGAGGAAATGCTCTCCATCTTCGCTCCGCTCATAAAGATGGAATCCGACATGGCTGAGCTGTCCGAACGGATCGCCTCTCTGTCACAGCAGCCGGGACATGAAGAGGAAGTCCGTCGGCTTCTGGCGGAATACGACCGGATATCCGAATCCTACCGCCTGAAAAACGGTTACGGCTACAAGAGTGAAATCGCGGGCGTTCTGAACAGCATGGCGTTTCCTCCGTCTTTTTTCGATAAAAAGACAGACTCGCTCTCCGGCGGAGAGCGTACCCGCCTGGCGCTGGCGGCTCTCCTGCTGAAAAAACCCGATATCCTTCTTCTGGACGAGCCTACCAATCACCTCGACATCGGCACACTGAAATGGCTCGAACAGTACCTGCGCTCCTATCAGGGGACCATCGTTATCGTCTCCCATGACAGATACTTCCTGGATCACACGGTCAGCCGCATTTTTGAGATCGAAAACGGACATTTGAGCGTCTATGAAGGAAATTACACTTTCTATGCCGGAGAGAAAAAGGTCCGGCTCGTCAACGAACTGCGCGCCTATGAAAAGCGCCAGAATGAAATCCGCCGTCAGGAGGAAATGGTCCGCCGCTTCAAGGAGCGCGGAACGGAAAAACTGGCAAAGAGAGCAAAGTCCCGGGAAAAGATGCTGGAACGGATGGAGCGCCCTGATAAACCTTCTGCGCCCGCCGCAAAGATGAAGATCCGGTTTCAGGAGAGCTCGCGGAGCGGAAACGATACCCTGCAGGCTTTCGAAATCTCCAAGTCTTACGGTACCGGCGATCATAAGAGAACGCTCTTCTCCAATGTCTCCTTTGATATCAAACGCGGCGAGCGCATCTGTATCATCGGACCCAACGGAACGGGCAAGACGACACTTCTAAAGATGATTATGTCCGAAATTCCCCCTGATAAAGGACACATCAAGGTGGGACATAATATCGTCTTCGGCTATTACGACCAGGAACAGACGATGCTGAACGAAAATTCCACAATTCTGGAAGAGATGAGAGACGCCTATTCGCTCTACAGCGACACACAGCTGCGCGGCCTTCTCGGCCGTTTTCTGTTTCGCGATGATGATGTCTTCAAGACTGTAAGTTCTCTGTCCGGCGGAGAACGCGCCCGTCTCGCCCTCCTGAAGCTCATGCTCTCGGGGGCCAACATGCTGATGCTGGACGAGCCTACCAACCACCTGGATATCGCCTCCAAAGAGGTCTTTGAAGACGCTCTGATCGACTTTCCCGGAACCTGTGTCATCGTCTCACATGACAGATATCTGCTCAACAAGGTTCCGACCTCAATCTATGAGCTTTCCCGGGACGGCATCACAATCTATCCCGGAAATTATGATTACTATAACGAGAAAAAGGCGTCCATCACCTCCGCCAACGCCTATATGAATAACCTGGGTAAAACGGCATCCTCCGCCGCGGACGATGCGCCGCCGAAACAGGAGAGTCTGAAACAGCAGCGGATGGAAGAGAGGAAGAGAGCAAAAGCCGCTCAGGCGGAACAGCGCCGGAGAGAACGCCGCATCGAAGCTCTGGAGGAGCAGATCGCACAGCTCGAAAGTGAAATCGACGATCTGCAGTCTCAGCTGGAAAAAGAAGAATATATGACGGACTATCAGAAGCTGGCGGAACTCTCCGGCATCATCGCCTCGAAAAAGGAGGTACTCACCTCCGCCTACGAGGAATGGGAACGCCTGAGCGAAGAATCCCCGGAAAGCGACTGACAGGCGGGAACGAAAACATAAATTTTGTTTATCAAAATATTTTTGAGGAAAGCGGCAAAAAAGTATTGCAGTCCCCCGCCTATCCCCTTATAATAAGGTTTGTAAAAAATCCGAAGAAGAAACCATATTTCAGGAGGTTACCATGGTATTTGATAAAGTAAAGGAAATTATCGTCGATCAGCTTGATGTAGATGAATCTTCCATCACGCCGGAAACGAGCCTGGTAAAGGATCTCGAGGCGGATTCCCTCGATGCAGTGGAGATTATCATGTCCATTGAAGACGAATATGAAATCGAAATTCCGGATGAAGAGGCTGAAAAGTTCGCAAGTATCGGTGATATCGTATCCTTTATCGAAGAAAAGCTCGCAGAGAAGGAATAATCTTCTTTCCTTCCTGCCGGCACCTGTCCGAAACGGGAACATAATAAAACAGCATAAAAAAGAAAAAGAACGGATGCATACAGGTGAGCGGATGCATCCGTTCTTTTTCTTTTTTTATCCATTATCTCTTCTTCCTCTGCCTTCCATGTTCTCCGGTTCAGGATTTCACAAGGCAGTCTTCCGGAATATCCCGCCCGGTCAGAACTCCAGCACCGGGCTGACGTCCAGCGTCAGATCATCCTGAAAGCCTTCACGATACCGGTAATATGCGGCACAGGCGATCATAGCCGCATTATCGGTACACAGTACCGGCTCCGGACGGAAAAAGGCGATTCCGTTTTTTTGGCACTCCTGATGCATCATCGTGCGCAGCAGACTGTTTGCCGCCACGCCTCCGGCAAGCGCCAGCCTGTCTCTGCCAAATTCCATAGCGGCATCCACCGCTTTGCGAACGATGACCTCCATCACTGCCATCTGAAAACCGGCCGCGATATCCGCCTTCGGAATTTCCTCTCCCTTCTGCTTCAGGCTGTTTACCTGATTCAGCACCCCTGTCTTGAGGCCGCTGAAACTGAAATCATAGCTTCCCTTCTCGAGAAATACTCTTTTGAATTCATATGCGTGAGGGTTACCTTCTTTTGCCAGAGCGTCGATCTTCGGACCGCCCGGATATCCGAGTCCCAGAACACGGGCGACTTTGTCCATCGCTTCTCCTGCCGCATCATCTCTCGTAGCCCCCAGAAGAACGAGATCATTGTAATCCCTGACATCGATGATGTCCGTATTGCCGCCGGATACCACGACCGCTGTAAAGGGAGGATTCAGTCCGGGAGCCGCGATATAATTGGCGCTGATATGTCCCTGCAGATGATGGACACCTACCAGAGGAATATCCTTTGCAAAGGAAAGAGCCTTGGCCGCTGCCACGCCGATTATCAGAGCTCCCACGAGTCCGGGTCCCTTTGTCACGCCGATGAGATCGATCTCTCCGATATCTGTCTTTGCCTCCTGCAGAGCGCGTCCGATGACCGTGCTGATATTTTCGAGATGATGCCTGGAAGCGATCTCCGGCACGACGCCGCCGTACATTTTATGTATATCGATCTGTGACGAAATGATATTGGAGTACACCGTTCTTCCGTCTGCTACGACGGCTGCGGCCGTCTCGTCACAGCTGCTTTCAATTCCGAGTGTGAGAAATTTTCCGTCTTTCATCTTTTCCTCTCTGCGATTCTGATCTGCGATTGCGATTCACGTTTCGATCCTCACCGCCGCTTTCGCGGCGGGCTTCATGTACATACCCGGTATTCTGACGGCGAAAAACAGCAGGCGAGCGGCATTTTCCGCCGCTCACTGCAGTGTCTGCTGCGCCAGCCCGCACCTCTGATCCGTTCTCTGATGCAGGCAGCTGTCACAGCTGCTGTAATCGCTCATGTCAAACGAGCGCTCTCTGTTTCTCGGCAGATAGTTTCTGCAGTGGCAGAATACATCATAGTCTCCGCCGCCGTAAGAACTCCGGACGGTGTCCCGGTCCGGCAGACCGGATATATCCGGACCGGATGCCATATCTGACGTCTGCTTCGTCTCCCCCGTATATTCCATTCTCCACCTCCTCCTGCAACAGCCGGTTGCGAAAATCTTTTCACATCCGGTAGTATTACAGGAAAGGCAGCTTTTTATTCCGTTTTCCGGGAAAAAGATCCCGCCCGATCCTCTGTTTTGCCGGCGGTTGCTTCAGATCATTTTATCCGTCATCTCATCCGTTCCCTATGTTCTCTCCGGCTTCTTTGTCAGACTGCTTTCGCGCCGCATCAACAGCGCATTTTCTCCCGAATCCGCATAATATCCGTCTCTTCTTCCGGTCACGCAAAATCCCTGATTTTTGTAAAGAGCGATAGCCGTCCTGTTCGATTCCCGCACTTCCAGCAGCTGTGTCGTGATGCCGCGCGCCTCCGCTTCCTCAAGAATCCGCTCCATCATCGTCCCGGCAATGCCGCGGCCCCGGTAAAGAGGATGAACGGCCATCCGGTGGACCTCTCCCTCATCCAGAATTCCGCTGATTCCCGCGAAACCGACAGGCTTTCCCTCTCCGTTTTCTGCGATCACATAAAAACTTCCGGCAGTCGTCTGAAATTCCCCGAGAAAGGCTGCTTCGCTCCATGAACGGGAAAAACACAGAGCATCCAGTTTTGCCATCGCAGCGGCATCCTCCCTGCCGGCACGGCGGTAGGAAATCTCCTCATCTTCCGGCGGCAGCTCGAAAATGACAGTCTGTTCCTGCCGGCGCGCTTTTTTCTTTTTGCCGAGCTCTTTTGCCTCCAGCTTCCGCTCCGCTTCCGACTTCCTCAGGTAGGCCGGACGGATTTCCCGGTAAGAGGTCAGACTGCCGGAGCAGGCCAGATGCAGAGCCATTTTCGCCGCTGCCGCCGCATAGATCTCATAGCTGTTTCTGTCCTCCGGCACGATTTCCGCCGTCGTCTCACGCCGGATCAGATTCCTGTGCTGCTCCGCTCCGTCTCCGCAGAACAGAAGACGGGCGGCCTGCTGATCTCCGAAAGCCAGTGTCCGTGCTTTTTCAATAAATTCCTCTGCCGCATAAATGTTCTCCGGCAGCAGAATTTCCGACAGCCCGTGCTCTTCTTCTTTCCGCCGCTCCGTCACGTCTTTTTTCCGGAAGATCCCGCCGAAAATCTGACCGTGTTTCGCGTCGATCATCGGACAGATCAGATCGCCGCTTTCTCCGAAAGCGGCAGAAAATACTTCCAGGGAAGACAGAGCTATCATCGGCACATTCCAGGCCTGAGCCAGCGTTTTTGCAGTAGCCATGCCGATACGGATTCCCGTAAAGGAACCCGGTCCTACGGTTACAGCTATATGAGTGATCTCTGTCTTTTTAACACCTGCCCTTTCTGTCACACGGGATACCATCGGCATCAGCAGCCGCAGATGGCTCATCATATCCATGGACAGCTCTGTGACAGCCTCTCCCTCTTCATTTATAATCGAAACGGATGCTGCCGCACCCGTCGTATCTATTGTAATAATTTCCATTTTTTA
>CAJFPD010000163.1 GCA_904398315.1 Candidatus Alangreenwoodia gallinarii
AAAACCGGTTTGCTCCCGCTATAAATGCCATGACACCTATAAAAACTCCTACGACCCGTATCATCAGCCCTGTATTGATCATGAGATAAATTCCGCAGATTACCAGAAGAATTCCGCACAGCAGACGTATGACCGACTTATCGCTTTCTCTCTTCATCATGAGATATCCGATCAGAAAATATGCTCCTGCAAGAAAGATGACGATTCCCACAGCGACACCGAGAAAAGCGACGACCTGACTGCGGAATATATAACAGATGAGTCCGAGAACGATCAGAACCAGACCTGATGCGACGCCGAAGCGCCGGATAAAATCCATCAATCTCATCACTCCTTTCGTCTGGAGTATATCATACCACGACGTCGGCCGCCACCACCGAAGCGAAAATTCCCCGCTGTTCCGCCTTTCCGTCCTGCCCCGATTCCGTCCCGGCTGCACCTTCCTCCCTGCGGCGGAACAGTACAGAATATCTCAGGACAGAATATTTTCCATAAAGCCGATGATCTTTTCTTTCACACCGATCAGACCGCTGATCTTCCTGCTGAATTCGTCCTCTTCTTCATCGAAAAAGATTCCGCCGGTATTCCGTGACGCGTGAAACAGCTCCTCATCATCTGCTGTCCGGGGATCGGAGATACCGGAAACCGCTCTCCTCACCAGATCCTCTGCCGTATTGATACATTCCCGTATTCCGTATTCGCTCAGAAGAATCCTGTCCCGATATTCGTTCAGCATTTCATCCTCTCCCGCTTCTTTGCGCACAGCTCCGATTTCATCGAGAAATCTCACTATCTGTGTTTTGAGAGATCTCGTAGTCCGGAATCCCGGCAGATAGATCAGCCGCAGGGAATGATCCTCTGCCGATACCAGGATATGCTCAGCGCGGAAAGAGATATACTCCGGAAACAGAAGATAATCCTCACACGATCGGATCAGACCCAGTACATCCGCCGTCAGCCGGAGAATGTCCGGACCGGTGAACTCATTTTTTCTGATATAGGTTTCCAGCCTCATATATCCCGTCATCCGGTAAAAAATATCGTAATCCGCCCCGCTGCGCACAGCGTTCATCTCCACAAATGCAGGACATTCATTGCCCAGTATCACATGGCGCTCATAAGGGCTCACTGCAGATGCCGCAAATTTCATATGAAGGCGCTGTTCCCCTCCGCGCTGCTGATAGCTCTGCTGCATCGTCCCGTATTCCCGTCCGTACTCCTTATTGTATTCCATTCTCTCTATGCCGCCTTTCCGCCGCAGACGCTGCAGGCGGAATACCCTTTCGACTGCGCGTCCCTCAGGCTCATTTCGATTACATATTTATTTACCGAAGTACAGGAAGATGTATGGTAGGAATTTCCATATTGAAAAAGACAGACCGTTTCACCATACTCCGCCTCCCTGGCCCCGCACATGGGGCACGGATCATATTTTTTCCGTATTCCGGCCGTCAGTTTTTCTTCTCTGGTATGGGAACTGACATATCTGCAGTCCCTGCTGTGATACTTTTCTCCGGAATTCGGAAAGACACAGACGACGCCTCCGTCTTCCTCCTGCTCCATACGGGCGAATGAGAAAAGTTCTCCGGAAAGATCTTCCCCTTCCCATACGCGAAAAATCAGAATATTTCTGATACTGATTTCATCCACTCCGGCAACCGGAAGTGCAATTTTCAGACGATATACCGACTCCGCACGGGTAAACCCCGATATTCCCGACAGTGTCATATTCCTCTCCCAGGATCTGAGTTCCGCCTCCTTTGCATTGATTCCCCTCTTCTCCAGTCCGGATTGTATCTTATATTCAAAAACACTTCTGTTTGCTGCATTGACAAAAAGAGACGTCAGATCCTCCGTTTTCGTTGGCACAGCATGATCAAAGACATAGGATTCCACCGATGCCTTTCTTCCCTCATCCGCCAGGGTTTCGACGGCAAATACCTGCAGATATACGGCTCTGATGAGGCAGGAGAGCGTAAGGACACTCAGAATAAAGATCGGAAGGAAGATCGTCGTCTCCACGATCAGTGCGCCCTTTTTCTTCCCCGGTCTGTATTCTCTCATAATCATGCGGTCATTCCTCCCTGTCATTCCGCTCCTTTTTTCATTTTTTCATTTAGTAAGTGTGCGATATCCGCACCGATGTTTTTCCGGATCCGATGCCTGCATACAGACTCTTCTTCTCTATTTCCACCGCTGCGGTAAATCCGCAGAACATATTCTCAAAGACGAAATCCGATCTGTCGCTCCCTTTCATATTGATCTGGATCAGATCCATGATGCGCAGGAGTTTCGTCTCGTTATCCTCTGCCAGAAGCAGAATCATCAGATAAGACCGGTAACTCATACCGGATTCGGAATCGTTTACGATCATTCCTCTGCGGAATTCACCGGAAGCGACAGATTCCAGATCGACCTTCCAGGTGGACTCCGACTTCATAAGAGGGATTCTGTTTCCCTCCTTCAGATTCTGCAGATCATTGAAGGATTCCAGCGCGCTCCATGCCGCGATGATAAGCAGTTGCGTCAGAGGTGCAAAAGGGCCCGGCGTCAGACTTTCCGCCAGAGTCAGAGTCTGACTGAGCATCGTCCGGCTGCTGTAGATATATGCCATATTCAGAGCTGTGCGCAGTGCATAGACAGATGTTCCCGCTTTTTTTCCGTTTTCCGCATCGGAAAAGCTTCCGTACAGAATATATTCGATTTCATTCCTGAAAAAAGATTTCTCCGTCTTTTCATCTGTCCGGCAGGAAAAGAAAGAATTGATATAACTGTCCAGATAGATTTCCGATGTGATCTTACCGGTATCGGTCAGATCCGGAAATTTCGATACTGCGGAGAGAATCCCGGAAAAAGCGATATCTTCCCTGCAGCCCGCCAGCACGGAAGGCAGAGCATCACTGACAGAACGGTTTCTCAGCACGGCATCTTCCTCTTCCGCACTGTCGTCCTCCGCATTGCTATCGGCGTTCTCCTTCAGCCCTTCCAGCATACCGTGTACCTGATCCGCTTCGGCCAGATCATCGCTTTCTCCGTCTTTCTGCTCATTTTCCTCCCCTGAGGACAAATCCTTTCTCTGTTCCTCTTTCGCCTCTTCCAGACGTTGTTTCTGTTTTTCCCGGTCCGACATGGAATCCACCGCCTCTTTCGCAGACCGGAACCGGCCGGCGATGCCGTCGACGGCATCCGCCAGAATCCGGTACTTCATAATTTCCTCGATCTGCTCCTGCAGGGTCTCCGGGTCTCCGAGACAATACGCTGATTTTTCCGTCGAAATATTTTCTATGTAACATTCTGTCAGCGGAAAAGATTTCAGCGGTTCTTCCGATGCCGCGCGCAGAACCCTCTGAAGATCTTCCTCATCATACTCATATCCGAACAGGGCATATCGTTCTTTCAGCGCGCGGTCATATCCCGCCAGAACAGAGCGGCCTGCTGTTTCCAGAGTGCATTCCGCGATCGAAACAGCAGCTCTTCTGGAAGCTGCTTCTCCGATTGTTCCCGCAGCGAGTATCATAGATAGAAACAGACAGGTCAGCATTACCGCCGAAGATCCCCGTCTGCTCTGCAGCCTCTCTGCTGCCGGAGCGTCCGGTCTCTTTTTCCTGCGAGTACCCGGTCTTCCTCTCACGCGATATCGGCTATTCATGTGACATCTCACTTTCTTCTGATATCATCAGTCGATTCCGATTTTCTCGAAAACGAGGTCAGCCGTCCGTATGATATGAGCCTCATCCAGAGATGTCCATATGGCCGCGGAATCACTGCGCGCGCTGATGACAAACGGTGCCGGAAAAGCTGCCTGTCTGCTGATTTTACCTGAAAAAGACTTCACTATGCCATCCTGCTGCTCTGCCGCTTCTGCTTTTTCCACCACTTCATTTCTCCGGTCCAGTATTATATATCTGCTTTCTGTACCGCTTCCATACCATACCGTTTCCGACGCTTCCGCAGCTGCTCTCCGCACACCGGCGTCCGTCTGTGAAAGATCCTGTATGCTGCTGAACAGAAACAGCATCAGAAGAATCAGCATCGTGGAGATCAGTACGATCGCCGGATAGATAAATGCCGCCTCTATGATATAACTGCCGCGTCTGCGGCGGATTCCGCGCGCTTTCATCAGTTGAAGCTGCTCCCGAGCAGCGTACTGAACGTATTATTCACGAAGAGACCGATCTGTTCTTTAAAAATCAGTCCGATTCCCACTGCGATCGCAATGAGAATGCCTACCTGAACGAGTTCCATTCCTTTTTTCGATCTCAGAGAAAGTACTGCGTTTTTCTTCATTATATAACCTCCTGATTCATAATCCTCTCTTCCGTTTATTTCATTCTTTTCTATTCTGTTCTATTCTGTCTGTCTTTTTTGTCTTTTACGCCCTGGCGTCCGTTTTCCTGTTCCCGTCCGTTTTTTCCATACTCCTTTTCCTCTGTCACATCTGCATCATCGCAGGTGCCACTGTCACCAGAACGAGAGAAAACAGCATGAGAATCATGGGAAGCGTCAGTTTGGTATCGATCATCCGCATTTTTTCCTGAACTGATTTCTTCTCTCTTTCCCTCAGAAGATTTCCCTCCACTTCCAGCTTTTCCGCCAGCACTGTTCCCTTGTGAAGATTGTCTTCGATAATCGTGCTGAAGCGCATAATCTCATTGATCCCTGCGCGTGCAGACAGTTCTTTCCATTCTTTTGTCACAGAAGCATTCATTTCCCGCACCTTTCTGCCGATCGCCGCAATTTCCGCCGCCAGAGGACCGACTTTCTCTGATTCCGCCTGTTTTTCATAATCCGCTGCAATCTTATCCATGGCGGAAATGACAGTCAGACCGCTGTTGAGCAGCAGTACGAGTTTATCGATAAAAGAGGGGAAATTCCGCACGATTTCCTGACGATATTTCCTGATCTCTCTTTCCGCAGAAGAGTAACGTCGGGAAAATACGACAAAGGCGGCGATAATCCCCGCGACCGCGACCATTCCCGCGTTCCCGGCATCGTAAGTCCTCCAGGACAGAGAGATGTTCTCTCCGAGTTCCTGGGGGAGACTGATCGAATCTCCTTCGCCGTCCGCCGACAGTTCTTCCGCGGTTTCCTTCACTTTTCTCAGAAGAGACGCCTGATACAGAGACGGATCCTTCCTCAAAACGACCGGAAAGGAAAGTTCTCTTTCCCGTTCATCCAGAGTCAGATGAGCCTGCAGCTCCACCTCTTCCTCCTCTTCCGCCAGGGCCAGTACATCGTACAATCCGTCGCCTGAAATCAGCACAGGGTCCGACGACTCCCACACGACGGATATCATACCTGTCCCGTCACTCTGCGGCAGAGAAAAATCTTCCGTCACCAGCCGCTTTCCATCTGTTTCCGGAGCCACGAGATCCGGCAGTTTTCCGGCAAAAGAGTCAAGAATTCTGTCCTTTTCCTCTTCCGTCATAGATTCCTCCAGAACTGTGATGCTGACCGCTCCTTTCACGCGGGTACCATCCGCCTGTGCTTCCACGGTTACCGGTACCGTCTTCTGTCCTTCTCCCTCTTTCGGCCGCTGTATGCTGACGAGGTTCTCTCCGGACACAGCGGAATAAAGAAGGGCTGCAGCCGTCATGAACAGTGCTGCCGATACCACAGAGATGTAAATACGGACATTTCGTTTCTGATATTTCTTCACCGCTTCGGAGAGCTGATTCCCCGAATAACGTACGGAAAGTTTTTTTCTCAAAATCTCATTTTCTCCCCGCATTTTTTCCGGGATCGCTCTATCCGCAAACCGCAGAACGGTACGAATCAGCTTTCCCGCCGGAGAAGACACCTTTTCCTTTTTCCCGTTTTTTTCCTGCTGATCCAGATTCTTTCCTCCCTTCCTCTGTATTTTCCGGCTGCAAAACGGTCCGTCCCAAAACGATACCGACGTTTCTCCTTCATCTGCCGGTTCTCGCCGGATGACCGCTCAGTCAAACGAGATCAGCCGGAAACTCCACAGAAATGATCCGAGAGTAGCTGCCAGTGACAGTGCCATAATCATATGCCCCTCCAGCGTCGTATACATGATTCCCAGATAATCCGAAGAACTCAGATTGATCAGAAGAATCACAGCCGGCGGCATGAGTGCCAGAATTCTGCTCTCCAGTTTTTTCTGCGACAGAAGCACATGCTTTTCACTCCGCAGCTCTATGTTCTGTGTGAGAATCTCACTCGCCTTTCCGACCAGAGAAGCGAGATCCCCTCCCGTCTTCCTGCAGGTCGTACATACATCTACAAATTCTCCGATTTCCTCAATATGAGATCGGCGTGCCAGATCTTTCAGAAGGGTTTCCGCACTTCCGTTGGTATCGCGGATCACATGGGCCATATGAGCAAGTTCCAGGACAAGAGGGGATCGTTCTCCGTAAATCATCATCATCGGCTCGCAGGAATCCTCCAGTGCCTCATCCAGACTTCGCCCCGTATTGACGGATGCCGAGACGGAATAGAGAAAATCGCGGAACTGAATGCGCAGTTCCTGTTTCTGATTTTCCGCCCGCAGCTTCTTATAGACAGGAATAATGAAAAGCGAAAAAACGATAAAAATCATGCCCGCAAACAGACTGTGAAAATACAGATAGCCGCACAGGCCTGCAGACAGAGCGGTCAGCAGCAGAATTTTCTTCCGTTCATCCGGCTTCATCTCATAGAGATCGTAATCTTTTCCTTTCCACTCTCTTCCGGAATCTTTTTCCGTCTTTCCTGTTTTTTCTGCTCCATACCGTCTTTCCACATTTTCTGAAGCCCGTTTTCTTTCTTTCCTCTCTGTCATTTCCGACTCATCCTCTCTCCTGTTTTTCCTCTTCATAGAGATCTCCGCCCCGCATCTGCATCTTTTCCGTATGCTTCAGACTGTTTCCCGTCGGCTCAAGCATCCCCTTAGTGCCTGCCTCCTTCTGAAACCGGAATATGCTGTTCAGCACCGGCCTTCCTCCGTCATATCCCAGGAATTCCGATATATCCATCACCCTTCTCGTTCCGTCCCTCAGCCTCGAAAGATGTACCACCACGTCAATTCCTGACGCGATCTGGCCCCGTACCGCATCTGCAGGATAAGGAGCCGCAGACAGAAACATCGTCTCCAGTCTGCCGAAAACCGCCTGCGGCGCATTCGCATGAATCGTACTCATGCCGCCGTCATGTCCCGTGTTCATAGCTGTAATCAGATCTACAACCTCCTTTCCCCTCACTTCTCCCACGATAATTCTGTCCGGACGCATGCGCAGGCTCGCTTTTACCAGATCCTGCATCGAAATCATCCCTTTTCCCTGCGCGTTCGCATTTTTCGTCTCCAGTCTGACGATATTTTCGATTCCTCTGATCTGCAGCTCCGCAGAATCCTCGATGACGACAATACGCTCCTCTTCCGGAATATAATCCGTCAGAGCGCTCAGAAGCGAAGATTTCCCCGAACTCGTCCCTCC
>CAJFPD010000164.1 GCA_904398315.1 Candidatus Alangreenwoodia gallinarii
CCATCGCGCAGATTCATGCGATGGAGCAGGGTTTCTTATTCCCATTCGCCCCAGTTTTCCTCCAGTTTGTTCAGATGATTCAGAAGAAATTTACGGGCCAGACTTTCTTTTTTGATATTTTCCGCGGCTTCCTCCAGCGTAAACCAGGTGGCCGTGTCCACCTCATCCCTGCTGACGCCGTCGAGGGACATGTCGTCTACGACGACACCAAAATTCAGCATCAGCGTATTTGTAGCGGGGAAATACTCGCTCTTATTATACTTCAGAGCGATCACATCGAGTCCCAGCTCTTCCTTTACCTCGCGCACCACGGTTGTCTCCGCGTTTTCACCCTGATTGATATAACCGGCCACCAGAATATATTCCGACAGGCCGTACTGCTTGATCAGCACGATGTGATCCCGCTCCCGGTTCATGACGATCATGCTGCAGCCCACATTATACAGCGGAAACCGGAACTCCTCACAGCGGGGACAGTACGGGACCATCCGCCCTTCCTTTTCCAGCCATTTTTCCGTCAGCTCCGTTCCGCATTCTCTGCAATGATTCATTTTTCTCCTCACATTCTCTCCGGACAGCAGCCAGGATCCGGTTTTTTATGCATTCTGCCCATTTTCCGGGGGCGGAATCCCGGCTTCCTCCGCATTCCGCTCATTCTCCTGTCTGTTCTTCCGCCTGCTCACTGGTCTGCTCCGCGGACTGCGGCGCTAAAACATCCGCCAGAGACGTATCCTCAAAGAAGGTATCCGCGTTATACAGGAAGAGAATATTTGAAATCTTCTCCGTTGATATCAGCTCGCTGATATCTCCGTAATAATAACGCGGATCCACCATGACGATTTCATCGTAATACGGCAGAAGAAACGGCACGAAACAGTTCGCATAGGAATCCTTGAAGATCAGCAGCGTACCGCGGCCGCTGTCATTCGTCGTCGTGATCCGTATCAGCGGATAATTTCCCCCGAAAAAGACGGCGTACTTGTCCGCGCCTTCCAGCTTTTCACTGTCATACAGATCCGCGCTCTTTGTCTCTTCTTCCACATAGTCCACCACATAGCGCACAGACGGCTGATATGACGCGTCTTCCGATGAAGAATCCGAAGCAGCTTCCGCATCTTCTTCCGATGCCCAGATCTCGATGGTATCCTTCTTTTTCAGAGGAAAACCGCTGCGGGAAGCCAGCGTACCCGCAAAGGAATCCGTCACCGCATAGCGCCGGTATTCGATTGCCTCCGGATTTTCGATCCCTAAAAGCGGCGCTGCCGTCAGAAAGGCATAATAGGCTCCCTTTGTCGTCCAGTGATGATCTGTATAGTAATAAATATAATCCGATTCGTGTTCTTTCAGCGTATCGTAAACATCGATATACTGAATACTGGAGGATATCCTCTCCTTCAGATCGGTCAGATATTCATTCTGGTCCGCCACCGGCGCAAAGGCCGGAAGATAATCCGACAGCACATTAGCCGCTGTCGGGACAACCATCATAAAAATCCGCAGATCCGGATTCTCCGCCATGGCATTGATCGCCTCAATATTTGCAGACAGATGTTCCTCATCCGGTTCCGAAGGAGCCTGAAACAGATAGCCTCTCTCACCGCGGAACACGCCGTTGGAATCATTTCTGCCCAGCAGAAGCTGAAATCTCGAGCGGATGGAAATCCAAAGATCACGGAACACGAACTGATCTGAGAGATAGGATTCGCTGTGACTCATGAATCTGCCGTCAAGCAGACTCGTCATCGACAGCTCCGGCTTCTGAGCCAGCATTCTGTTCTCCTTTTCGGAGAAATCTTTATCGGGAAGCACTATATTGGCAACTGAAATTACAAAGATCAGAACGATCACGATCCAGCCTGCAAGGACTTCCCCTTTCTTCAGTTTCTTTTTTTCCTTATCCCGCTGCATAAACTGCTTCCTCTCATCTATCATTAAAATCTGAAATACAGGAACGGGTTATACGTTTCGTTGACGAGGAATGCGATACAAAGCACAAACATCGCCAGATAGCAGACCACAGCCGCCGCTTTCGGATACTTGAACATCAGAATGATTCTGTCCAGTGCCCTGTGAAGGATCGGTCCGGAGGCGAGAATCATGATGCCGATCAGAAGCAGATTCGATGTCAGATAATACAGCCCCGTGGTATCTGCGAGAGCATGATCGCCGAAGCCGAACATCACGCCCAACAGTGAACACGCTGTTCCCAGATCGGCGCTGGAGAAAAACACCCAGCCGATCATGACGACCAGAAGCGCATATACGTGCTGAACGATACGCGGCGTTTTTTCCAGATATCTCAGAAGAAAATATTTTTCCACCGTCAGAATAACGCCGTAATACAGCCCCCAGAATACGAAATTCCAGTTTGCTCCGTGCCACAGCCCTGTGCAGAGCCATACGACAAACATATTTCTGATATGCCGTGCAGGGTTAACGTAACTTCCCCCCAGAGGTATATACACGTACTCCCGGAACCACGTTCCCAGGGAAATATGCCATCGTCGCCAGAATTCCGTGGCGCTCAGCGAAATATACGGATAATCGAAGTTGGGCAGAAAGCGGAAGCCCAGCATTTTTCCCAGCCCCAGCGCCATATCGCTGTAACCGCCGAAATCGAAATAAATCTGAAACGTATACGCGATACAGATCATCCAGGCGGAAAGCACCGACATCTCATCGATGCTCTGAGCCGACAGCGTGGAAAACACGGAACCTATCGTATTGGCGAAGATGACTTTCTTCGTCAGCCCCCGGATAAACTGAACGGCTCCCTCTCCGATCTGCGCTCCTGACAGAGAACGGTTTCTGAGCTGTTCGTCGATATCCTTGTACTGTACGATCGGACCTGCGATCAGCTGAGGAAACATCGTCACGTACGTTCCGAAAGCGATAATATTTTTCTGTACTTTCGTCTCTCCCCGGTATACGTCGATGACATAGGACAGCGTCTGAAACGTATAGAAAGAGATTCCCACCGGCAGCGTCACATCGATCTCCGGCAGATCGAAGGGCAGCACCGCATTGAGATTCGACGAAACGAATCCGTAATATTTAAAGAAGCCAAGCAGTCCGAGATCCACGATAATCGTAAAGATCAGACTACGCTTTGCTGTCTGCTTTCCTATTTTCAGCCGTTCCTGGATATCGAGCCCCATTACGTAATTGAAGATGATGCTGAAAATCATCAGAACCACGTAAACAGGTTCTCCCCAGGCATAAAAGATAAGGCTGAAGATGAGCAGCACCGGATTTTTAAGAATTTCCGGTGCGATGTAATAAAGCAGCAGTGTTATCGGCAAAAAGGCAAAGATAAAAATAATACTGCTGAAAACCATTCCTGTATGTCTCCTGTATTTCCTGTATCGTATCCTATATTATCTATCAGCGTAAAGCAGCAGCGGTCTCTTCGTCACATGGCGTCCAGAAATGCCTGATAATATTTTTCCGCATCCGGTGACACGCAGTAAAACAGAAAATTTCCCTGCGTCTTCACGATGGCTTTTTCCAGCAGAGCGCACTGCGCAACACCGTACCCGTCGAAACTCGTCTTCTGACTGTCTATCCTGTCATTCACAGCTTCCTCCAGAGCTTCCGCCTGATCATCCGAGGCCAGCTTGACGATCAGCAGTTCCTCCACATCCATCTGGGAAATCGGTTTGAAATAGACGACACCCTCATAATCCTCCGCGTTCAGACCGAAAATACGCTTGAAATCGAGCACCGTCCCCTGCCCCATTCCGTCAAAGACACCCGTATTTTCGCCGGTCTGACCGCTTCCGCCGTCCTGTCCGTCCTCCCCGCCGGTATACGGACTTTCCGGATTTTCCGCATTCTCCGCCTGCATCAGATCCGGAACCACACTCTTTGCGATCTCCTCCGCGCTGCGGCTGCTCCCGGTATTTCCTCCCAGAAGAAACACGACGAATATCAGCAGAGCTGCGATCAGTACCACTTTCACAAAATTGTAACGAAACAGTACGTCGGTTCTCATGATATCCGCAAAACCATATATCCTGTCAAGAAATTTCTTCATTCTGTCAACCTTCTCTTTACCGGTTTTCTCCATTCTCTCGGTCAAAGCCTGTCCGCCGTCAGATCAGACCGGCGCACGACGCCATATAATATGCCCAGGACTGATAAAAACTCTTCGACATATGAAGACCGTCCGGTGCATAAAGATCCGGCCGGATCAGCGAAGAGGCATCCACATACACCAGGTTCAGCTGAACCGCCAGCTGCTGCAGTGCGGCGTTATAGGCGGTAACTCCGGTCAGAGCCGGCTTCTTCGCAATAGCCGCATCACTCGGTACGATGATGGAACAGATATATATCTGCACTCCCGGAATATCGTTCTGCAGGCGGCTGATCAGATCGCTGTATGCATCGATGAATTTCTGAACGTCTCCGTTATAGATCAGACAGTCATTCATCCCGTATGTAATGAAAACCTGACGGGGATTCCGTCCGACCGTCTTCTGATAATCATCCTCCGCCGTGACAATACTTCGACCTATCGTGGCCGCTACACTCTGAGAAGGCAGTACCTGATAGGCTTCAAATGCCTCCGCCTGAGAATCTCCCATTACCACAGCCTCCGCGAAGGCGGATGTCAGATCCGCCGCCTCCGCGGACTCGCCGCGTGAGCTGGCCGCAAGAGCCGCCCGCTGAGCAATAGCCGCCCGCACCGACCGTACCTCGTTTTCCACCGCAGTGGTATCCTGTGAATCATACCTGTCCAGAAGCTCCGTTCCCTGCTCCACAGCGGCCACATCTCCGGAATCATCCGTGATCTTGTCCGCATCCGGAAACTTCAGAATGATCACAACCAGCACCGCAATGAGAAAATAAACCAGTATCGCAATTCCTGCAATCGATCTCTTCTTCGTTCTCATGTGTGAAATCATACCCCTTTTTTCATTCCGTACTGTATTTTCCGTCCGCATACGAATTTTTCCGCATACAGACAAACATATATTACGCAGTATCCGTGCAAAATATGAACATGAATAATACACCGCCGCGGTTGAAATTTCAACCGTAAACATAATAGCACGTTACTTACTCATATGATATAGAAAGTTCGGAATTATTTATTAATTTTATCCGGGAATTTTTAAGAAAAAATATTTTCTGCTTTCCCCCTCTTGACATTTCCTGAGGAAAGAGGTAGTGTAAAACCGCAGATACCCCACGGGGGTGTTGTGTAGAAAAGAGGTGAAAACCGGTGAAAGCTGACAGAACAAAAATTGAAAAACTGCTGAAAACGGCACGGGGACAGCTCGACGGTATTCTCCGCATGGTGGAGCAGGACCGGTACTGCATCGATATCTCCACGCAGATCATGGCTGCCCAGGCCATTCTCACGAAGGTCAACCGTGAGATTCTTCTGGCCCACATGAATAACTGCATTCTCAAAGAGACGGACGAGTCCAACCGTGAGGAGAGAATAACGGAGCTCACCCATGTCATGGAAAAACTGCTGAAATAACGGGAGGGATCATAAAATGATGAAAAAGCAGAATTTTGTCATTACCGGCATGACCTGTTCGGCCTGCTCCTCCAGAGTTGAAAAATGCGTCTCCGCGATGGACGGCACGGAGGATGTCAGTGTAAATCTGCTTACAAACAGCATGCGTCTGTCTTACGATGAAGATAAGACCAGCGAAGAGGAGATCATACAGACGGTCATCCGGGCGGGATACGGCGCGTCCGTCAAGGGTGCGGAAACTGCCGGACATACAGCGGATGCCGCCAATCCGCAGGAGGAACAGATTCATAATCTGAAGATACGTTTCTTCGTCTCCCTGTGTTTCTGGATTCCCCTCATGTTCATCTCCATGGGGCATATGTTTCACAGCTGGTTCGGCATGCCGATTCCGGGATTCATGACGGATTACGTTTACGGAAACGAAAATGTGATCACTTTCGCTTTTTCCCAGTTTCTTCTGCTCCTGCCCATCGTCTGGCTGAACCGCGCCTACTTTCAGACAGGATTCCGGACGCTGGCTCACAGAAGTCCCAATATGGACAGTCTGATCGCCGTAGGAGCTTCAGCCGCCATCGCATACGGCATTTTCGTCATCTTCCGGCTCGGTTACGGACTCGGACACGGAGACAGCGCACTGGTGGAACGCTACAGTATGGATATCTACTTTGAATCCGCGGCCACCATTCTGACACTCATCACACTGGGAAAATTTCTCGAAGCAAAATCAAAGGGCAAGACCAGTGAAGCTATCGAGAAGCTCATGAATCTCGCTCCGTCTACCGCTATTGTCGAAAGAGACGGAAAAGAAGTGGAAATACCTGCAGGTGAAATCCGGGAGGGCGATATTTTTCTCGTTAAACCGGGAAGCAGCATTCCTGCGGACGGTATCGTCGTCGAGGGCAGCTCCGGCGTCGACGAATCCGCCATCACGGGAGAGAGTATTCCCGTGGAAAAAGGCGAAGGCGACCGGCTGATTGCGGCTACGATTAACAGAAGCGGCTTTCTGAAAGGACGTGCGGTGAGAGTGGGGGAAGATACCACCCTCAGCCAGATCATCCGCCTCGTCGAAGAGGCCTCCTCTTCCAAAGCGCCGATCGCAAAGCTGGCGGATAAAATCGCCGGTGTTTTCGTTCCGACGGTCATGGCCATCGCCGCGGCGGCATTCATCATCTGGCTTATCGCAGGCGCGACCTTTGAATTTGCGCTCTCTGTCGGTATAGCCGTTCTCGTCATCTCCTGCCCGTGCGCGCTGGGTCTGGCCACTCCGGTGGCTATCATGGTGGGCACCGGAAAAGGCGCCGAAAACGGTATTCTTATCAAATCGGGCGATGCTCTGGAGACAGCCCATGAAATCGATACCGTCATACTCGATAAGACGGGAACCATCACAGAAGGAAAACCGGAAGTCACGGATGTCATTCCTCTGAACGGTTTTTCACAGGAAGAACTCGAACGCATCGCCGTCAGTATCGAAAAGCCCAGCGAGCATCCTCTGGCCGAAGCCATCGTAACCTACGGAGATGCCCGGCACATTGAGGCGCAGCCTCTGAGCGGCTTTCAGGCTGTCGGCGGACGCGGTATCCGCGCCGCCGTCGGAGATACCGCCTGCCTCGCCGGCAATACCGCGTTTATGGAGGAAAACGGCATCGATTCCTCTTCCGCCGTGGAAACACTCAACCGCCTGGCGGATGAGGGAAAGACTCCGCTCCTCTTCGCGTCCGGCCGCCGGCTGGCCGGTATCATCGCCGTTGCCGATGTGGAAAAAGAGAGCAGCAAAAAAGCTGTTGAGCTGTTCCACAAGATGAATATCGATGTCATCATGCTCACCGGAGACAACGAGCGGACCGCCAGGGCGATTCAGAAGAGAACAGGAATCCGTCAGGTCATCGCACAGGTTCTTCCGGAGGAAAAAGAGAAAAAAGTCGCCGAAATTCAGGCTGCCGGCCACAAAGTAGCTATGATCGGTGACGGAATCAACGATGCACCGGCGCTTGCCAGAGCTGATGTGGGGATCGCCATAGGTGCGGGTACGGATGTTGCCATCGAAAGCGCGGATATCGTCCTTATGAAGAGTGATCTTCTGGATGCTGTCACCGCTGTTCAGCTCAGCAAGGCGGTCATCCGCAATATCAGACAGAATCTTTTCTGGGCATTTTTCTACAACAGCATCGGTATCCCGCTGGCCGCCGGCGTTCTGTATCCGGCGTTCGGGCTGAAACTCAATCCGATGTTCGGCGCGGCGGCTATGAGTCTCAGCAGTGTATGTGTCGTCTGCAATGCACTCCGATTAAAGCTGTTCAAGCCGAACCGGACCTCCGGAAAGCTCTCCGGACCTCCGGCGGATAAAACAGACGTCTCCGGTATACCGGGATCCGCCTCCGGCTCGGATTCCGCAGAAGCGCCGGAATCCGCACGGAAGAAAATCCATGCGGGAGAAAAAGAAACTTCAGATTATTCAGATCAGAAAAAGGAGGAATCTGACATGTTTGGAAAGAAAAAATATGATGTCGTCATGGATATCGAAGGCATGATGTGCCACAACTGCGAACGTCACGTTTCGGAAGCTCTCAACGCCATCAGCGGTGTGGAAGCGAAGGTGGATCATACGAAAAATGAAGCCTGCCTGAAACTTTCCGCTGACGTTCCCGATGAAACACTCATTAAAGCGGTGGAAGACAGCGGGTATAAGGTAACCGGCATCAGACACTGAAATCGTCATCGCCGCTGTCATCTGAATCTGCAGATGACGGCGGCGATAATTACATTTTTTTCCATACAGTGTCGTCGTATCATGACTTCTCCGGATCCGCAGACTCATAGCTCTTCAGAAAATCCTTCAGAGCTCTGCGGATATACACTCTGACAGAACTGTACCGTATTCCCGTA
>CAJFPD010000165.1 GCA_904398315.1 Candidatus Alangreenwoodia gallinarii
CGGCAGCCGTTCCGTCTTTCCTCTATTTTTTTGCAATCGGATTTCCGGCAGACCAGACGTGCTGCTGCTTCGACGCCGCCGGTGTGTTCTGAGCCATCACGCCCACCAGTCTGTGAGGAATATATTCCTCCTCCAGATACGTGATTTCTTCCGGCGTCAGAACGAGATCCGCCGCCTTCGCCACGCCTTCGATATGATGCAGCTTCGTGGCCCCCGCCACCGGCGCCGTCACTTTCGTCAGAAGCCATGCCAGAGAAATCTCCGTCATGGATACGCCCCGCTTCTCTGCCAGTTCCGCCACGCGGCGGATGATGATTTCATCCTGCTGCGCCGTGGCGTCATATTTCAGCTTAGCGTAGCTGTCCTCTTCCAGGCGCTTCGACGTCTCTCCCGGCAGTCTTGCCAGACGTCCGCCGGCCAGAGCGCTGTAAGGCGTCATGGCGATGTTGTCCTCGGCGCAGAGTCCCGCCATTTCCCTTTCCTCCTCCCGGAAGATCAGATTATAGTGGCTCTGTACGGAGACAAACTGCGCAAAGCCCTCTTTTTCCGCCAGCGCGTTTGCCTTGGCCAGCTGCCAGGCAAAACAGTTGGAGATGCCGATATATCTCGCCTTTCCCGCTTTTACGATCCGGTTTAAGCCGTCCATGATATCGTAAAGAGGAGTTTCATAGTCCCACATGTGATAAATATAAAGATCCACATAATCCATGCCGAGATTTTTCAGACTGGTATCGATCATCCTTTCGATATGCTGCTGGCCGGAAATTCCTCTTTCGATTTCCTCCGGCGTCCGCGGCAGAAATTTCGTCGCGATCACCACATCCTCCCGTCTGGCAAAATCCCGGACTGCTCTGCCCAGATACTGTTCGCTGGTGCCGTTCTGATATCCGATGGCGGTATCGAAAAAATTGACGCCCAGCTCCAGACCCCGCCGGATGATTTCGCGGGAATGCTCCTCATCCAGCGTCCAGCTGTGCTGGCCGTTTTTCGCGTCGCCGAATCCCATACATCCCATACAGATGCGGGAAACCTTCAGTTCCGAATTTCCAAGTTGTGTATACTGCATTTTCTATTCCTCCCTTTCTTCCGGCAGGCTCAGGATTCCGGGAGTCTGCCCGCATTTTATCTGTCTACGCATCGATACTCACCAGCTCATACGTACGGCTTCCGAGGCCGATCGCCTCCGCATGCTCCAGCGTATGAAGGCCGTTGCGCGATTCGATGCGCTCAGCGAGAGAATCTCCGTCCTCCGCGGCATAGACGAGATCTATACACGCCTGATCCAAAGCGACCGGATCATAAGAGGCCAGAATTCCGATGTCGTGCATATCCGGCTCCGCCGGGCTGCTGTCACAGTCGCAGTCGACGCTCAGACGGTTCATTACATTAATATACAGAATATTTCCGTCCAGATAGTCGGCTACAGACTTCCCCGCTTCCGCCATGGATTCCAGAAAAGCGTCCTGATCGCCGCCCCACATACTGCCGCCGGTTCCTCCGCTGTGAATATGGGATTTTCCCTCGGAGGAAGCGATTCCGATGGAAATATTCTTTATGGCACCGCCGTATCCCGCCATGGAATGGCCTTTAAAATGAGATAAAACGACATAATAGTCGTAGTCGGCAAAATGTGATCCCACGTAATTTTCCGTCAGATTGCTGCCGCCGCTGACCGGCAGTGTCATGGATCCGTCTTCATCCATGATATCCACATCGGCGATATCCGTATAGCCGTGTTCCTCCGCGACCTGATAGTGCATGGCTGTGCTGGCCCGCCGTCCGCCGTATGCCGTGTTGCATTCCACGATGGTGGGATTGTCGAAGGATCGGACCAGATCGCCGATCAGGTCGGTCCGGAGATAATTGCTCCCCGGCTCGCCGGTGGAGATCTTGACGGCGATATTTCCCGACGGGGACGCCTCAAGCGCTTCGTAGACAGCTGTCAGCCCTTCGGCGCTGATATCTTCCGTCATGAATACGGACGGTGCCTGTATTCCGCCGCCGGACATCCCGCCATCCGCCCCGTTTTCTCCGCTGGCGGCTCCGGATTCTGTTTCCGATACTCCGCTTGCTCCCTGTGGTGCAGTGTAAGAACCGTTTCCGTCCGCGGACTGATCTGCGGCTCTTTCCTCCGCGCCACAGGCGGAAAGAGACAGAATCAGCGCGATTGCCAGAAAGACCGGAAATATTTTTTTCATCCTTTTGCTCATCTTTTCCTTTCTTATCATCTGCCTTCGGTTTTCACCTCCTGTTTTCCGATGCCTCCGATGCGGCGAAAACATCGGAGGCTTCCGTATGTTCCGTCCGGATTTTTTCTGTTCTGATATATTACATTCTACATGTCATCCTCTTCCTATGTCTAATACCTGTCCTTTATCGTTTTGTATGCATTTTTTGTATAGAAAAAACACATCCGGGCATCTGCTGCGCGAATGTGTTTTTCTTTCTGCCGCACGTATCCGTCATGCATCCCGCTGCTGTTATTTTCCGAAGGTCTGCTGTTTGTTGCGTGCCGCGAAGATCTCCGGAAAAGGAAAATCCCCAGTGGCGTATCAGACCTTTTTCCTTCTGTTCCTTTACGAAATCCCAGATGTGGTACTCATCGTATTTTTTTATAGTTTCCCGCCTGCAGAGCGCCGTATCGAAATACGTCTGTCCCGCCGCCAAAAAAGCGTCCACCATCTCCTTCGTCTGCCGGAATATATCATCCCGGCTGTATTTTAAAACAGAAAATTCAAAATGTACAATAACCGATCGTAAAAACAGTATAAATGATATTTATACCGGATCCGTCAGGTCTGCAGACTGTTCAGATCTTTCCGGTCCATGACCGCCAGGAACGGATTGTTTTCCCGAAAACATCCTGTCTCCCACGGCATTCATGATCTCTTCCCTGGACCGGAAATGGTGATAGACCGCGCCTTTTGTCAGACCATCCAGTTCATCCACGATATCCTGTATCGTGGCATTGTCATACCCCTTCTCCAGAAAGAGACGCTGCCTTCACAAAAAGTGAGCCGGGAACCCGTCCGGCCTGCGTGCGGACACCGGATCCGCCGGATCTCTTCTGTCATACTTTGGAATGATTTACACGGGGAAGGCCCCTCTGATAAAATCATGATACAATAGACACAGATCATAAACACAGATCGGCATCACCCGAACACCTGCTCTCCGGCGCCGATCCGCGCGGAGCAGATGACACTTTCCGGCGGATAAAGACGACAGAAGAACAAAAGAATGGAGACGATGGACATATGATAGAATCTGCAGCCTTACTCAAGCCGTCACTGGCGAAACAGTTTCATGCCGCCTTCGAACAGACACGCGTCATCTTCTTCAGCGCTCCCTGCGGTTTCGGAAAATCCACGGCAGCGGAGCTTCTGCTGAAACAGGAAGGACAGGCTTTCCGCACGCGCGATGCTGCAGATCCCGGTTTTTGTCTGCCTTCGCCGGAGGAAGACTGGAATGTTCTCCTGCTGGACCGGCTGCCGGACCTTCCGGAAACAGAACAGCAGCCGCTCTGCGAACTGATCCGGAAATATCCGAAGCGGCGTTTTCTCCTTCTCTCCCGGGGCGTACCGCCCGGCTGGCTTCTTTCCTTTCAGTTTTCCGGTCTGATGACGGTTTTCGACGCTCAGTCCCTCGCTTTCGACCGGCAGACTACAGGAAAACTGCTGAAGCGATACGGGGTAACCGTATCAGACTCCGAGCTCACCTCAATTCAGGAAGAAACCCAGGGATATCCTCTTGCCGTCTCCATTCTTGCGCGGCGTATGGCGGAAGGAAGCTCATACAATCCCACCACCTCCGACCGGGTCCGCCATGAAATTTTTCTCCACTACGAAGAAGCCGTATACCGTCGTTTTGACCTTCCCACCAGGCGTTTTCTGCTGAGTCTGGCTCCTTTTGAAGAGTTCAGTCCGGATCTTGCCAAAATGGTCAGCGGCGACAGCCGGGTCGGGGAACTTCTGGGCCGTCTTCAGCGCGATACCACCATGCTGATTCAGGACAGGCTGGATACATTTCACTTCTGGCCCATCTTCCGCCTCTTTCTCCGGTGGGAGCTGACACAGGAATACAGCCCCGACCAGTACCACGAGCTTTACATGCGCGGCGGCCTGTATTACGAGCTGAAGGAAAACTACGGACGCGCTCTGGAATGTTACGCGGAAAGCGGAAACCACAGCAAGGTATCCGAACTGCTGGAAAAAAACGCGCAGTTTCATCCGGGCATGGGACATTACGATGAAATGGAAAAGTATTACCGCGCTCTTCCCGAGACGGAAATCTGCGCCTCCCCCGCGCTGATGCAGGGCATGAGCATGCTGTGCTCGCTGAATATGGATTACGGAGGCTCGGAACGCTGGTACCGTGAACTCCGGGATTTCGCCGCCAGACACGGGCAGGGCGACGCCATGAGAAAAGAAGCTCTGAGCCGTCTGGCCTGGCTTGATATCGCTCTGCCTCAGCGCACGGTAAACGGACTGATCGAAACGATTCCCGCCGTGTTCCGACTGCTGACCGGCAGAAAGATCCGGCTCCCCGCCTTCTCCGTCACCAGCACTCTGCCCAGTATCATGAACGGCGGCAAGGATTTTTCGGACTGGAGCAAAAAGGACGAACTGCTCTACGCTACGCTGCGCCGTCCCGTTGAGGCCGTACTCGGAAAAGACGGAATCGGACTGGCCGATCTGGCCATGGCGGAAAGCCGGTTCGAAAAAGGAGAGGATATCACCGTCCGTATGCTTTCACTCATGTCGCGTCTCAGCGATATCCAGCAGAAGGGAACGCCGGATATGGAATTCGCCGTCGTCGGTCTGCTTGTCCGGACTCAGATCGCCGCCGGCCGGGCTCAGGACGCGAAGGACACTCTGGATATGCTGGAGAAACGTTTTACCGAACAGGGGCTGACGCGTTTTCTTCCGAATCTCAGCGCGCTGCGCTGCCGTGTGGATCTCCGGCTTGGAGATGATGAAGCCGCGGAGCGCTGGTACCGGGAAAAAGCTCCGAAAGACCGGCTTCAGATGAAGGTGATGAAGCGCTATCAGTATCTCACCCAGGCGATGGCCGAGCTGGCCGCCGGAGATGAACGCGCCGCTCTTCTGACGCTGGCGCCTCTCCGATCCTACTTTGAGCGCTGCGGACGGCATATCGACGGAATATATCGGAACACGCTGTCGGCCATAGCGAAATCACGGCTGCAGGATCCGGACTGGAAGGCGGATCTTTATGCCGCGCTGGATGTCTCTCTGACATACCGCTTTATCCGCCCCGTCGCTTCCTTCGGAGCGGCTGTCCTGCCCCTGCTGGACAGGAAAAAATGCGAATGGAAGGAAGACAGCGATTTTCTGCGTACCGTAACATCTTCCACCCGGGAGCAGGCTGCCTGTTATCCCGACTTTCTCCATCCGAGAAAAGAAATGGCCGCTCCGCTGTCCGCCGCGGAACTTCAGGTACTGCGTCTGATCTGCGCCGATAAGAGCAACGCCGAAATCGGAGAAATCCTCGACATCCGGCTGGCCACCGTGAAGACACATGTCAGCCATATTCTGCAGAAACTGGGAGTCAGCCGCCGCAGTGAAGCCAAGACGGCGGCCGCGCGCCTGCGCCTTCTGTGAGACGCATCTCTGCGAGCCGAATCTGTGAACCGCATCTGTGAGCGCCGGGCTTTTCGTCTTTACCGGCCGCCTTTTCTCCTGCCCGTCCCGTCTGCTCTATCTGTCCTATCCGTCTCATCTGTTCTGTCGGTCCTGTC
>CAJFPD010000166.1 GCA_904398315.1 Candidatus Alangreenwoodia gallinarii
ATTTTCAATTTTTTTACATAAAATGATAAAACAGAACAGCAGAAACGCGGCCGATGCGGCGAAGCCATATGCTCCGGCCGCATCGCGCACCGCAATCCCTGCTGTCAGTCCCGCTGCTCCCGCAGCTGCAGGTCTTCTCATTTCCTTTTCACATTAAAACTGCGCTTCCGTCATCACTGTGTTTTCTGCGCCGGAAATAGCGCGGAACATGCACGCATATCCGCGTCCGGCATACCCGTGTGCATCGGATCTCTATTCTCTGCCTCTTACGATGTACAGACCTCTGCCGACTTTCTTCACCCCTTCCATCTTCTGAAGCAGATTGTCGACATAAATATCGATATCCGCGTAGTGCATGCTGATTCCCTTTCGCTTGAGATATTTCAGAATCGTCAGCAGGCGGATCGGATAATCACACGGATTTTTAAAATACGGATGCTTTGCGATGAGCTCCTCGATGCGTCTCTGGTCCGGCAGAGGCGCATTTCCGTCATCAAATCCCCGTATCTGTTCCTGCAGATTGCTGATGATAAAATCCAGCTCATCCACAGGTTTGCCGTACAGCCGGAACTGTTCCTTCAGGCTCCGGTAAAAATTCAGTTCCTCTCTGATATTTTCCGTGGCGATAGGTATTCTGAGAACTGCCTCGCGCCCCGGTATTCGGGTGTCCTCCATTGCAGTTTTTCTCCTTACCGAAATTTTACACTATCTGTAATTTTTTGTCACTTCTATTTTGAGAATAAATGTAATATAAATTTCACATTAGATGCAAAACAGCCGGAAATGCTGAAAAATCTAACGTTTATCATACATTATAGTGAACACGCATTTGCCTGTCAACTTGACGTATGGTATAATTTTTTAACTATTGTTAGGCAGATTCAATGCCATAAGGCAGGTGATAATATGGCAGACAAATTTGATAAACACAGTGATAAAGACAGTCGTACCCCGGAAGGCACATCCGGCCATTCGCTGGAATGGGATGATTTTCTCGCTGAATTCCGCAGAAACAGCGATACTGTTTCGTCCGGCCCCGCGGATTCCGAAAAGGATTCTGACGCCGGCCGTGACGCCGAAGAATTCAGCCCGGAGGCTCTCGGAACAGACGATGATATCGAAATCCACAGCCTGGAAGATCTCGGCATGGATGATGACATGGATCTGACGGCACTCAGTGAAAGTGAAGTGACCTCGGATACGATATCTTTCCCCGCTCCTTCTGACAGGCACGGGCAGTTCCGCTTCGGCGCCTCCTCCGATCCTTCTTCCCCGGCAGAAAAGGCAAAGGAACAGAGACACCGTACCGAAGCGGCCGAAAACGGGACGACTGCCTCTTCTCATGCCGGAAGCGATACGGCCGCCGGTTTCGCCGGTGACAGCGGAAGAGACATATCGGTTCCGGATCCGGAGATCCCGCCCCGCGGGCAGGATCTGTCCCCGGGCAAAGATGCTTCTGAAGATGCTCCTGATGCATCAGATTTTTCCGCATCCTCCGGACAGAAAGCACCGTCCTCCCCGGCATCGGAACCGGAGCTGGATCTGAGCATTTTCGACGAGCTCGATGAGATGCTGTACGAAGAAGAAAATCCTTCTCCTTCACCGGACAGTCCGAAGACGGAGAAAACCGCTGATAACATTACTGCAGAAAAGTTCACGGAAGACGCTGCCGAAGACATTACCGACAAGATTACGGACAGCCGGTCAGCGGACACCGGCGGGAAAGAGTCTGCAGAATCAGAATTACGTTCCGAAGAGCCGGAATTACGTTCTGCAGAGCCGGGTTCCGGCAGTATCCCGCCTTCTCCCGCTCCGGCAAACGCAGCCCGGAATGCGGCAGACAAGGAAGACAGGAACAGAGAACAGATGACAGCAAAGAAAACAAAAAAGACAAAAAAAGGCGAAAAAAAGCCGCTCCGCAAACGGATTCTCCGCTGGATACTGGCGCTCATTCTCGCCTGCATCGCCGCGGGTATCGCTTATGTGGCCTTCGTCATCATTACGACACCGGAAATCGATCCGGACAATCTCTACTCTCAGCTGGATCAGACCTCCGTCCTGTATGACGACAGCGGGTCGGTTCTGGAATACGTCAATTCCTCCAGCGCCCGGACGAACGTCACTTACGACCAGCTGCCGCAGGATCTCATCAACGCCTTTATAGCCATCGAAGATAAGACGTTCTTTGAGCATCACGGGTTCAACTTCGTGCGTATCGCCGGAGCCATCGCGGAAAGTCTTTTCTCCGATCAGGAGGTCAGCGGCACGAGTACCATCACTCAGCAACTGGCCCGCAACCTGTATCTGACAAAGGACCGGACGATGACGCGTAAGATCAGAGAAGCCTACTACACGATCATTCTGGAGAAAAATCTCACCAAGGAACAGATCCTGGAAGCCTATCTGAATACCATCGATTTCGGCTATAATTCCAGCGGTGTACAGGCAGCTGCTCAGGCATACTTCGGATGCGACGTGGGAGATCTCACCGTGGCTGAATGCGCGACACTGGCTTCTATTCCGAGAAGCCCCGCCAAGTATTCCCCGCTGAAGACGTATTACAACGAAGATGTCTCGGCAGACAGTGACGATATTCTGCTCGTCGGAGATACTTACACTATCGTATACAATGACGCTTATGTGGATAGGCAGCATCTCGTCCTGAAGAATATGTACGATCAGGGTATGCTGACAGAGCAGGAATACCAGGCGGCGCTGGCCGAAGATATCAAAAGCGAGCTGCGCCCTTCCGAGGATACACAGAATGTCTCCTCGTATTTCGCAGACTACTGCCTCGATGAAGTGGAAGCCGATCTCATGGAAGCGTACGATCTCAACGAAGACGGCGTACGTCAGCTGATGAGACGCGGTCTGCGTATTTACAGTACACTGAATGTGGAAATGCAGCAGACAGCGGAAGCGGAATTCAGCGACAGTTCCAACTTCCCCGGCGTCAGTCCGCGCAGAGACAGATCCGGAAATATCATCAGTTCCTCCGGCTCCGTTCTGATGTATCAGAAATCCTCCTATTTTAATTCCGATGATACCTTTACGCTCTCATCGGATGAATTCACATTCGACGAATCGGGAAATCTGGTGCTTCTCGCCGGCAACCGGCTCTCTTTCTACACCGTATCCGGTTCGGACGGCGGCACGGAGGAACAGATTGAATTTAAACAGCTCTATTATATGGAGGGCGGTATTCTTTACAGCATCAACGGCGGCGTCATCGGCGGCATCGATGCGAAATACAAAACAAAAGATGCGGACGGAAATCTCGTCATCAGCAGAGAATTCCTCGACAGCGCTGACAATATCTTTATCATCGGTGACAGCACCGTCACCATCGGTCCGGAAAATTACACGCTCCGGCAGGAGACGATCCAGCCTCAGGGTTCCATGGTCGTCACGGAATTTGAGACCGGACAGATCAAAGTCATGGTGGGAGGCCGCAGTCTGAAGGGCCGGCTCCTTTACAACAGAGCCAACAATCCGCGTCAGCCGGGTTCCTCCATCAAACCGATCGGAGTATACGGACCGGCCATTCAGTCCGGCGTGGACCTGAATACCGGATGGACAGCGGGCAGCACCATCGAAGACTCTCCGAACTATGTGAACGGAAAGCTCTGGCCCCGGAATTCCTACTCCGGCTATCTGGGATGGATCACGCTGCGCACCGCCGTGGAACGTTCGGCCAACGTACCTGCAGTGCGGCTTCTGGACGATATCGGCATCGACTATTCCATCGAATATCTGAAGAAGAACGGCATCTCGACGATCGTGGAGAGCAGCGACGACAGTGCCACAAACGATGAGAATCTCTCGGCGCTGGCTCTTGGCGGTATGACCCGCGGAATCTCTCCGATCGAAATGGCTTCCGCATACGGAACTTTCCCGAACGGCGGTGTCTATGTGGAACCGACGACTTATACAAAGGTTACTGACACACAAGGCAACGTCCTTCTCGAAAAAACTCCGGAGGAAACTCAGGTGTATGATGAAGGCGTGGCATTTATCATGACGAGTATCCTTCAGTCCACCGTTACAGACGGCATCGGACACCGTGCCGCCATCGGCATCCAGCCGGTCGGCGGTAAAACGGGTACCACCACGGACAATTACGATGCCTGGTTTGTCGGATTCACGCCGCAGTATGCCGCATCCGTCTGGATCGGAAACGACGTGAACATCGAACTGACTCAGGGAAGTGCGGCAGCAGCATCTCTGTGGAGCACCGTTATGCGTCAGATTGCCGTCAACGCCACGACGACGACGTTCCGTTCCATGCCGAGTAACGTCTATGTCTCCGGAGGGGAATATTACGTTCAGGGTACCTATGCTACCGGCAGGCCTGTTTCCTCCTACTACGAAGAAGATCAGGAAGAGGAAGAGGAACCGGAAGTTCTCTATGATGAGCAGGGAAGAGCCTATACCATCGATCCGAACACCGGAGAGCGTGTCTATTCCGACGGCGGCGGTGAGACGTCCTCGGAGGGAACGCAGCAGACACCGGGTACCGGCACAGGTACGGATACCAATACAGGAGGCGGAAACACCGGCAGCGGGCAGGGTACCGGCAGTTCCGGCAACGGTCAGGGCACCGGCGGAACACCGGAAAATCCGGGTACCGGCACGACTTCTCCCGGAACAGGAAATGATACTCCGGCAGATCCGAACAGCGGGCAGAATCAGAATCCTGCCGGCGTTGTGGACGATTAAAGTTCGGGAGATACCGGAAAACGGGGAAACGGAGGACAGAAAGCTCTCTGTCCTCCGTTCCGCACGAGAAAAAAACAGGGAGGGAAAATCTTCAGATTTTCCCTCCCTGCTTTTTTCTGCCGCACAGCGGCTTTTCAGATTTTTACGTTTCTCTATTCTACCGTTACGCTCTTTGCAAGATTTTTCGGCTTGTCGATATCGCAGCCTCTCTGCTTCGCAATATAATATGCGAAGATCTGAAGAGGCACTACGGAAATCAGAGGTGTAATCTCATCCATACACTCCGGTATATAGATGACATCGTCCGCCTGCTGCTCCACCGCCGTTCTGTTTTCCTTCGCGATGGCCAGAACATCAGCGCCCCGCGCCCTGACCTCCTGAATGTTTGAAATCATCTTCTCCAGCAGCCGGTCCTGGGTCGCCAGAGCGATCACCAGTGTTCCCTCCTCGATCAGAGCGATTGTTCCGTGCTTGAGTTCCCCTGCCGCAATAGCAAAAGAGTTGATATAGGAGATCTCCTTGAGTTTGAGCGAGCCCTCATAGGACACGGCGGAATCCATTCCTCTGCCTATAAAAAAGATATTGTCCCGCCTGTAGAATTTTTTCGCGAGATTCTCGATCTGTTTTTCCTGGCGCAGCACCTTCTCGATCTTCTCCGGAACTGCCAGCAGCTCCTCGATATATCTGTCATAGACATCCTGCGGCAGGGTACCCTTTTCTCTGCCCATATACAGGCCGATCAGATACATGCAGACCAGCTGTGTGGTATATGCCTTCGTGGACGCCACGGCGATCTCCGGACCGGCCCATGTGTAAAAAACATCATCCGATTCCCGGGCCACCGAGCTTCCCACCACGTTAACCACTGAGAGAACCCGTGCTCCTTTGCGTTTTGCTTCTCTGAGCGCCGCCAGCGTATCGAGTGTCTCGCCCGACTGGCTGATGGCGATAAACAGCGTCCTGTCGTCCACAAACGGTTCACGGTAGCGGAATTCCGATGCGATATCCACTTCCACACTGATGCCGGCCAGCTTTTCGATGACCGTCTTGCCGATCAGCCCGGCGTGATACGCTGTCCCGCAGGCGACGATGTAGACCTTGTTGAAATTTTCTATCTCCGCTTTCGTCATGCGGATTCCGTCCAGCACGATCTTTCCGTCCGCGTCCATGCGACGGCGGATGGTGTCGAGAATCCCCTTCGGCTGCTCGTGAATCTCCTTGAGCATAAAGTGATCGTAGCCTTCCTTTTCCGCCGCGTCCGCGTCCCAGGTCACATGGAATACCTCTCTGTGGACTTCCTGACGCTGTGCGTTATAGATCTTCACATCGTTTTTCGTCAGAATCACCGTCTCGTTATTTTCGATCAGATAGATCTTTCTCACATGACGCAGAATGGCCGGAATATCAGAAGCGATAAAATTACATCCTTCTCCCAGCCCCACGATGAGCGGACTGTCTCTGCGCACGGCAATCAGCTTATCCGGTTCTTCCGAACAGATGATGCCGAGTCCGTAAGAGCCCTGCAGTTTTTCCACCGCGCGGAATACGGCCTCCTCCAGATCTCCGCTGTAAAATACGCCGATCAGCTGGGCGATCACCTCGGTGTCCGTATCCGACTGAAATTCGATGCCGTATTCCTTCTGCAGCCATTCCTTCAGCTCCATGAAGTTTTCTATGATACCGTTATGTACGACAGCGATCCTCCCGCTTCTGTCACAGTGAGGATGTGCATTTCTGTCGGAAGGAGCTCCGTGTGTCGCCCATCTGGTATGGCCGATTCCGAGATTTGCGTAAAGATCCTCTCCGGCGATCATATTTTCCAGATTCTGGATTCTCCCCTGACGCTTTCTCACCACCAGTCCGTTTTCCGTGCAGAGCGCAATCCCTGCCGAATCATATCCCCGGTATTCCAGGCGCTTCAGCCCGTCTATGATAATATCTCTGGCGTTTTCGTCGCCGATATAACCCACTATGCCACACATGATAAAATAAAACCCCCTGCATATTTTTCGCTTTTTTCGACTCAGTATATCAGATTATCTTTTTTTTGACAATGTACATATTTTTTATTCAGTCTTCGCGTTCTTCTCCTCCTGTCAGATCGAAAAGGGCCATGTAAAGATCGTCGCACGGGCGGACGCCGGACTGCGCATGAAGCGTCTGAACGACGCGTTCTCCATCTGTCAGTAAAACGGTGACAGGACGGTTTCCCGGATACGCAGCCGCAATTTTATTCAGTTTTTCCTGTATCTCCGATGCGTCTTTGTCCGAAGGAACCGGCACCCGTATCTCTCTTCCGGATGCAGTATCTTTGCGCCGGTTCTGTCCCCCGGAACCGGCAGCTCCGATTCCTTCTCCGCTTTCTCCAGCGCCGTACGCGTACGGCACAGGCGCTCCTGCAGCCTGCCCGTTCTTCGACGTTTCCGCCGCGGCGGAACACTCATCGATATCCTGAATGTCCGATGCCAGAATCTTTGGCTGTTCGTCATCCCGGAACTGAAGCGTCCCGCGGACGACCACGATGCGATCCTCCTGTATTTTCTGATGCAGCCGTTCATAGACATTGGGAAAGACGACGATTTCCGCCACGCCGTAAAGATCCTCCAGCTGGAGAAAAGCCATCATCGTATTTTTTCTGGTGATCATCGTCCTTCGTGACACGATCATTCCCGCCAGAGTTACCCGCTTTCCGTCATACTCCGCCGCCTGTTCCTCGCTCAGATCCATGATATCAGTGCTGATATTCGAAAGCTCCGAGATGCGCTGTTCGTAGTCCTCCAGAGGATGGCCGGAGACATAGACACCCAGCATTTCCTTTTCCATCGCCAAAAGAGCCGGTTTGTCGAAGTTGCGGATATCCGGAAGAGCCATCTTCACATCGGCGTGACCTACCACATCCATGATTCCTGCGCTCAGATCTCCTGCATCTCCGAAGAGCGACAGCTGACCCGCCACATTTTTCTTCGAAGCGTTGTGCGCCGATTCCAGAAGAGGTTCGTAGACCGCCAGAAGCTGCGCTCTGTTGGAATTCAGTTTATCAAAAGCTCCTGCCTTGATCAGGCTTTCGACCGCTTTCCTGTTTATTTTTGAGATATCGAGAGAATTGATGAAGTCTTCAAAGTCACCTGTGATGCCGTGTTCCTCTCTCACACGCAGAATTTCATCGATGACCGCTTCTCCGACATTTTTAATTCCCATAAGGCCGAAGCGGACCGCACCGTCCTGGACAGAAAACTGCTTTTCGCTCCTTGTCACATCGGGAGGAAGCACATCGATTCCCATTTCCTTACAGTTTCTGATATACTTCGAAATCTGACGCGGATCTCCCTTGACGCTCGTCATCAGAGCCGACATGAATTCCGCCGGATAATATTTTTTCAGCCAGGCTGTCTCATATGCCAGCACGGCATATGCGGCGGCGTGAGATTTGTTGAACGCGTAGGAGGCGAATTTGACCATATCGTGAAAAATCTCTCTGGCCACATCTTCCGGCACGCCGTTTCTCACACATCCCGGCACATCCACCGTTCCGTCCTCATTATATTTTCCGTTGATGAAATATTCCTCTTCCTGCGCCATCACGTCGGCCTTTTTCTTGCTCATGGCGCGCCGCACGAGATCGCTTCGGCCGTAGGAATATCCGGCCAGATCCCGCACGATCTGCATGACCTGCTCCTGGTAGACCAGGCAGCCGTAGGTGACGGAGAGAATCGGTTCGAGAGACTCGTGAAGATATGTGATCTTTTCGGGATTTTTCTTATTGGCGATATAATCCGGGATGGAATCCATCGGACCCGGACGGTACAGAGAGATTCCCGCTATGATGTCCTCAAAGCAGTCGGGAGCCAGATTCTTCATGAACTGCGTCATGCCGAGAGATTCCAGCTGAAATACTCCCAGCGTGTTCCCGGAGGAGATCAGCTCGTAGACGGCATGATCGTCGTATTCCATACGGCTGAAGTCGATGCGGACTCCGTGAATCTTTTCGACAGCGTCCAGCGCATCCCGGATGACGGTCAGATTCCGCAGACCCAGGAAATCCATCTTCAGAAGGCCCAGTTCCTCAATAGTGGTCATATTGAACTGGGCACTGACGCCTTTGTCCGACATATACAGCGGTACGTAATCGTCCAGAGGATCCCGGGAGATGACTACTCCCGCAGCGTGTGTCGACGCGTGACGCGGCATTCCCTCGATAGCCTTCGACATGTCGATGAGATGCTTCACCTGCGGATCGCTGTCGTATGCCTGCTTCAGTTCCGGATTCAGAGAGAGCGCCTTGTCGATAGTCATATGCAGATCGAAGGGGATCATCTTGGCGATCGCATCCGTCTGAGCATATCCCATCTGCAGCACGCGGCCTACATCCCGTACCGCAGCCTTCGCCTTCATCGTTCCGAAGGTGATAATCTGAGAGACACGGTCTTTTCCGTATTTTTCTATGACATAATCGATGACTTCGCCCCGCCGCTCATAGCAGAAATCCACATCGATATCCGGCATGCTGACTCTCTCGGGATTCAGAAACCGCTCGAAGATCAGTCCGTACCGGATCGGGTCGATATCCGTGATATGCAGACAGTAAGCTACGATACTGCCCGCCGCCGAGCCTCTTCCCGGTCCCACCACGATGCCTCTTCGTCTGGCATAATTGATGAAATCCCAGACGATGAGAAAATATTCCACATATCCCATATTTTCTATGGTACCGATCTCATATTCCAGCCGCTCGCGAAGCTGCGGCGTAATCTTTTCGTACCGCTCTTTCAGCCCTTCCCCGCACAGCTGTCTGAGATATGATCTGTTGTCCAGCCCGGCAGGAGGGACGAATTCCGGCAGATGCAGATGGCCGAATTCAAATTCCACATTGCACCGCTCCGCAATTTTATGAGTGTTCTCGATAGCTTCGGGAATATCGGCGAAAATGCGCCGCATCTCCTCCTCCGACTTCAGATAAAACTGATCGTTGGGAAAACGCATCCTGTCCGTGTCATCGACGAATGCTCCCGTCTGAATGCACAGGAGGACGTCGTGAAATCCGGAATCCTCCTGACGGATATAGTGGACGTCGTTGGTGGCGACGAGTCCGATCCCTGTCTCCTTACTCAGCCGCTTCAGCAGAGGATTGATTTCTGCCTCTTCCTCCAGTCCCTGATCCTGTATTTCGAGGAAAAAATGATCTTTTCCGAAGATGTCGAGATACTCCAGGGCTTTTGCTCTGGCGCCCCCGTAATCTCCCCGGACGAGCGCCTGCTGCACGCTTCCCGCGATGCAGGCACTGGTGGCGATGATGCCTCCGCTGTAGCGGCGCAGCAGCTCATTGTCCACTCTCGGTTTATAATAAAAGCCTTCCGTGTATCCGCGGGAGACTATTTTGATCAGATTCTTATAGCCTTCGTTCGATTCTGCCAGCAGAATCAGATGGCCGTTCCTCTTATCGAGGTCCGCATTTTTATCGAAACGCGTGCGCGCCGCCGTGTAGACCTCACAGCCGATGATCGGCCGGATGCCCGCTTTTTTCGCGGCGCGGTAAAAATCCACGACGCCGAACATGGCGCCGTGATCCGTTATGGCAAGAGAATCCATGCCCAGCTCTTTCGCCCGCTCCACCAGAGGTTCGATGCGTGCGGCTCCGTCGAGCAGGCTGTATTCCGTATGAACGTGAAGATGTGTAAAACTCATGGCCTCACTCCGTTTGCTTCGTCAAATTCCGCCAGATCTGCATATTCCCTGTACGATTCCGGTATCGGTTCGCCTTTCAGATACCGCTCCCTGATATACCGTTCTGTGGTCTTTCGCCCTTTCTCCGCCAGCATGCCGAGGAGAAATCCGATATCCCGCCTCGTCTCCGGATGCATCAGATTTTTTCCTGCGCCCTTATAGAAATAGCGCGCCGGGCTCAGATCGCTGTAAGTGTCTTTCTGATAAGTCATGCAGGCTGCTACCCGGTCGCAGTACATCTCCGCGATGTATCGGCGCGGCATGGGCATACCTCTGACTTCTCCGCTCTTGTGCTCGTTATAATCCAGCCAGTACTCAAAATGATGTTTATTTCTTCCCTTGTGATGCAGCCATGAAAGGGAAAATCCCTTTATTTCTCTCTCGTAGTTGTTCGGACTCCGGTTGCCCTGATAATAACGGCATCCGCGGGAAAATTCCGTCCAGGAGTATTTTGACAGGTCGTGCAAAAGTCCCTGGCGGTACAGGCCTATGCGGAAACACATCTTCATCACGAGATTTCTGTGTTTGGTAATCGTCTTAAAATGTTTCCAAGGATGCATCTTTTTCTCCCATAGTTCTGCCGCTTTCGTCCGGTTTCCTGCTCCGGCCTTCGCTGCCGCCGGCGGGTGAGGAAACCGGATCGTCCTGTTTTTTCGTTATGATGCCCGGTCATTCGATGACAGACATGTTTTCCTTGATCTCATCGAGCTTTTCTTCATACATATCGCTGTAGAGCAGATAATAGATCTCGCTCAGCGCTTCATCCAGCGTTTCTCCGCCGAAATCCTCCTGATGCTCTTCATAGTACGACTCCGCCTCGCTGTACAGCTCTTCATCGCTGTTTTCCTCCTGAATTTCATTGAAGCAGAGCTGTGTCAGATACTGAGATCTGTAATAGAAGGTGATGTCCTCGTCGCTGATGCCGCTGCTGTTGATAAATTCTCCGTTATCCTGCTTTGTCTGCGCGATATAGGCCTGAAGGCCGCTCTGATAGGCGTCGGAGAAAATGGAAGGATCGTTTTCCTCGTAATACTGTCTCAGCACTTCCGCATCCACCATATCGCCGAGCATCTCCTCTTCCTCCTCCGAGGTCAGCTGTTCCGACGGATCATACCCCATCGTATACAGACAGAGCATCGTATAGTTGTCAAACTGCGCTTTTGTGATCACAGTGTCATTGACCTTGGCCACCTGTGATTCGGGACCGTCCGTTCCGCATCCGGCGGCCGTAAACAGGATCGCCGCTGACAGCAGAACAGCTGCCGCCTTCTTCCAGATCCGGCTCTTCATCATAAAAAAATCCTCCGTAAATATTTCCATTGAGACGATATGATGCACCCCGCAGCGGCTTTATCCGCGGCGGCTTTATCCGTCTGCATCTGCAGTGGTTTCTCCTATCATATCATATCCCTTATTTTTTTTAACTGAAAACGCCGAGAAAGTCTATGATTTCTGACAGCATTTCCCGCGGCTTTTCGACAGGCATGCGGATAAACGGATGTTTACTCATATTGATAATGAGCTTCATACCGTATAATTCCGACAGCCGGAGCAGAGCACCGGGATTCAGACCGTTATGTTCCGGTTCAAACTCAAACAGAATTTTGCCGTCGTCCGGAGCCACTCTGCGTATGCCCGCCTCCTTACACTTCGCCTTGATCAGTGCCACTTCCATAAGAGCCTGTGTCTCCGCCGGAACGTCGCCGAAACGGTCGGTCAGCTCATCTGTGACATCGGAAATATCGCTTTCGGATCGTATGCCTGCAATCCGCTTGTACATGTCGAGCTTCAGCTTTTCATCCTCGATATATTCTGAGGAGATGTAGGCGTTGACTTTGATGTCCAGTGCCACCTCCAGCTCATCCTCTGTGACATCCTCTCCCCGCAGCTTGCGTACCGCATTGTCGATCAGCTTGCAGTAGAGTTCGTAACCGATCATCATCATATGGCCGGACTGTTCGGTTCCCAGCAGATTTCCGGCGCCGCGGATCTCCAAATCTTTCATGGCGATTTTGAAGCTGGAACCGAACTCCGTAAACTCCCTTATCGCCTTCAGTCTTTTCTCCGCCACTTCCGAGAGAATTTTATCCTTACGGTACATGAAATAAGCATATGCCATTCTGCTGGAGCGTCCTACCCGGCCGCGCAGCTGGTACAGCTGTGCCAGGCCGAAATTGTCGGCGTCGAGGATGATCAGAGTATTCGCATTGGGAACATCGATCCCCGATTCTATGATCGTAGTAGCCACCAGCACATCGATCTCATGCTCTGTAAAGGCGAGCATGATCTCCTCCAGCCGGTGCTCCGACATCTGCCCGTGACCCACGGCGATGCGGGCCTCAGGAATCAGACTGCGCAGGTTGTCTGCCACCTGATTGATACCTCTGACACGGTTGAATACCACAAAAGCCTGGCCGCCCCGGTCGATCTCGCGCAGGATGATCTCGCGGATCAGCTGATCATCCTGCTCCAGGACGTATGTCTGTACGGGATAGCGGTCCTCTATAGGCTCATCCAGAGTACTCATGCTGCGGATTCCCGACAGCGACATATGAAGAGTCCTCGGAATCGGCGTCGCCGAAAGTGTCAGTACATCCACATTTTTTTTGATATATTTGATCGCTTCCTTGTGCTGTACACCGAAGCGCTGTTCCTCATCGATCACCAGAAGTCCCAGATCCTTAAACTTTACATCCTTCGACAGAATGCGATGGGTTCCGATCAGAACGTCCACCCTGCCGTCCGCCACCTGCTCCGCGATTTTTTTCTGTTCGCTTTCGCTTTTAAAGCGGCTCATCATCTCGACGGTACACGGGAATTTTTCGAAACGTTCTTTAAATGTGTGATAATGCTGATTTGCCAGAATCGTCGTAGGCACCAGAACGGCCGCCTGCTTGCCGTCCATGACGCATTTGAACACGGCTCTGGCTGCAACTTCTGTCTTTCCGAAGCCTACATCGCCGCACAGCAGCCGGTCCATAGGAAACGGCATTTCCATGTCCGCCTTGATCTCCTCGATACAGCGCAGCTGATTATCGGTCTCCACATAAGGAAACATCTGCTCGAATTCACGCTGCCACACGGTATCCGGAGCAAACGCATGACCCTGCTGCATCATCCGTTCCGCGCTCAGTTTCACCAGCTCCTCGGCCATATTTTCGATGGCGGCTCTGGCGCGCGCCTTCGTCTTTTTCCAGTCGCCGCCTGCCAGCTTGTTCAGTTTCGGCGCCGCACCGCCCGATCCGATATATTTCTGCACCAGATCCATCTGTTCCACGGGAACGTAAAGAAGATCGTTTCCCGCATATCGTATTTTCAGATAATCCTTGCGGTTGCCCTCCACCTTCAGCGGTTCGATGCCGATAAACCGTCCGATTCCGTGATTTTCATGGACTACGTAATCGCCTTCTTTGAGATCCGCAAACAGACTGAGATCTCCCGCTTTCTTTTTCCTGCGCTTCTTCTTTTTCTTTACGAACCGGAAGATGTCATTATCCGAAATATAGGCTTCGCCTGTCTCAGGGAGCAGAATGCCGTGAGGAAGAAATCCTTCGGCGTATTCGATCTGATCCGGTCCGGCGTTCAGCTCCATTCTGCCGGCGAATTCCGACAGATTTTTTACCCTCTCTCCGCTCACACATGCGATGGTGATATGATAATTTTCGCGGATCAGACGGCGCAGTTCTTCCGCGTAATGATCCATTCTGCCGCCGAACTCCGGGACTGTTTCCGCGTTCAGAGATGCGGAAAACACAATATTTTCCACAAACATCGGTGTCTTGCGGAAAGGTACCGTCACCACGCCGCCGCATCGCTTCATAGCTTCCGCCAGACGATACATATCAGCGAAATATTCCGGCCTTCGGCGCATGTTCTTCGCGTATTCCGAATTCCGGAATCCGTACGTTCTGCCGTCCTTCGATGTACTGACAGACATCTCTTCTGCCGGTTCCGGTCTTTCCTCGTCGGTATCTACGTTGTCGGCGGTATCTGCGTTCTCCGCAGACACTCCGGCCTCTGCGATCTCCGCTCTTCCCGTAATGCCTGCCGTCCAGTCGCGGTCGGACAGATCACGCTGTTCACAGATCCGGTCCCAGTCATCGGCGATAATGAGCCTGCCGTCAGACATATAATCCCACAGAAAGGCCGCCGTGTCTTCGTCTGCCGGATTCGGCACATCCGCAGGAATGATTCGCACGTGATCCACAGAGCGGATCGAACGCTGGGACAGCGGGTCAAATATCTTCAGATCGTCGATCTCATCATCGAAGAGATCGATCCGGTACGGATATTCGCAGTCCGGCGGAAAAATGTCGATGATGCCTCCTCTGATACTGAACTGTCCCTTCACTTCCGTCACCTCTGTCCGTTCGTATCCCGTAAAGAGGAGCATCTGCCGTATGCTGTCATAGTCGATGCGGTCTTTCGGTCTCAGATCGAGGCATACTTCACGGAAACGTTCTACCGCCGGCATGCCCTTGACCGCTGCCATGACAGGAGCCACAAAGATACACGGCTCTTTCGATAAAGCTGCCGACAGACACTCCAGCCTCCGGTAGCTCAGCACCCGGCTCTTCGCCTCGTACAGAAACATGCTGCGTTCCTCATCCGGCAGCACGTAGATTTTTTTCCCTGCCGCAAAAAACGCCAAAAACTCCTCCATCTGTTTCGCCCGTTCTCTGGACGAAACGATGAGCAGGAGCTGTCCGCCGTTTTCTTCCAGCAGGCGCGCGCACGCCAGAGCCGTCGCGCCGCCTGTCATGCCCGATATACAGGCTATGCCGCCGCTCTTTCTGAGAGCGGGCAGTCTTTCTGTCAGTCCTTCTATTCCGGGAGCGCTCATCTTTTCTCTTCCTCCGCCTTCTTCGCCGCTTTCGCCTTAGTATTATATTCCCCCATCGCCGCCTCTATGCCTTTTTCGACGATGCAGGCCACCGCGTCGGCCGCGCGCAGTATCGCACTTTCGATCTTTTCTCTGTCTTCCGCGGAAAATCCGCTGATCACATAATCCGCCAGATCGCCTCTGCGCTCGCCGCCGATGCCGATTCTCACCCGCGGAAAATCGCCGGAGCCGATCTGATAGATGATGGAACGCATGCCGTTATGTGTTCCGGCGCTTCCCTTCTTTCTGATCCTGAGAGTCCCCATGGGAATGTCGATATCATCATAGATGACGATGAGATGTTCCGGATCCTCTTTGTAAAACGACAGGATTTCTCTCACGCTTTCACCGCTGAGATTCATATATGTCTGAGGCTTGGCCAGCAGCACCTTCTCCCGGCCGCACATTCCCTCTCCTGTCAGCGCCCGGTGACGGATTCTGCTCACGCGTATGCCCAGCTTCTCCGCCAGAACATCGATGGTGAGAAATCCCATATTATGTTTCGTATTTTCATATTTCTTTCCCGGATTTCCGAGACCTACTATGATATACAAGGCTTTTCTCCGCTCCTTTCCATCTCTTCAGAACATTCACCCGGAAAACATATCTGGGCATAATCAAATTTCCCCCGCGTAATCCGCGGCGCCGAGGTTCGGAGCGGACAGCGGGGGAATTTTCACAGAATGCCGGAAAACAGCCGGATAAACGAACCGGACCGGCAGACCTGATCAGTCGAAGAGCTTGCTGATGGACTCATTGTTGAAGACTCTCATCATCGCTTCCGCAAAGAGCGGAGCCACCGAGAGGATTTTCATCTTTTCAATTTTCTTTTCCGGCGGAACGGGTATCGTATTGAGCAGAATCATCTGCTTGATCTCAGAATCCTGAATCCGCTGAATCGCCGGGCCGGAGAGAACGGGATGGGTCGCGCAGGCATAGACTTCCTTCGCTCCGAGTTTTTTGAGAGCATTTGCGGCGTTTGTGATCGTGCCCGCTGTATCCACCATATCATCTACGAGAATCGCCGTCTTTCCCTCGATTTCACCGATGATATTCATGATCTCTGAGACATTAGGCTTCGGTCTTCTTTTGTCGACGATGGCGATCGGACATTCCAGAATATTGGAAAGCGATCTGGTTCTCGTCACACTTCCCAGGTCAGGAGATACGACGACGATATCGTTATCTATCGTTCCGTTTTTGATCAGATCTTTGAAATATTTGCCCAGAATCGGCATGCCTACGAGATGATCCACGGGAATGTCGAAATATCCCTGAATCTGCGCTGCGTGAAGATCCATGGTGATCACGCGGTCTACTCCGGCGACGCTGAGAATATCGGCTGTGAGCTTGGCTGTGATAGGATCTCTCGATTTTGCCTTTCTGTCCTGTCTGGCATATCCGTAGTAAGGGATAACCGCGTTGATCCGGGACGCCGAAGCTCTCTTCATCGCATCGATCATGATGAGGAGCTCCATCAGATTGTCATTTGTCGGATTGCAGGTGGACTGGATGATATAGACGTCCTCTCCCCGCACACTCTCCCACAGGCTCACCGAAATCTCGCCGTCGCTGAACTTGCTGACCGTCGACTTTCCGAGAGGCTTACCCATGATCGCTGCGATCTCTTCCGCAAGCGCCGGATTGGAATTGCCTGCGAATATCTTGTACTCATTATATACGCCGTTCTTCATTATTCATTGCCCTCCGATATTGTATGGATAGATATGGATAGTGTTCCGTGTCCCAGTATTTCCCCAGATCTTTTTCAGACGGGAAGCAGCTCCCCTGTGTCTCCCCGCGCCGGAAAATTTCTCCGGCAGATTTGACTTTCTTTCCCTGTAATCAGCTCTTCTTCCGGCTCAGTCCCTTTCTTTCGACCCAGCCTTCCTCAACAGTTTCCCGGGCTCTTCCCACACAGAGAGCGCCCTCCGGAACGGTGACCGTCACCGTCGTTCCGGCTGCCACATAAGCGTCCTCCTGAATTTCCACCGGGGCTACGAGATTCGCGTTGCTGCCGATGAAAGCCCTGTCTCCCACCGTCGACCGGAATTTTTTCACTCCGTTGTAGTTCGCAAAGACAACGCCGCAGCCCACATTGACATCGCTGCCCACATCCGCATCGCCGATATACGCCAGATGAGATGCTTTGGAGCCGTCGCCGAACTTCGCATTCTTGATCTCCACAAAATCTCCTACCTTGCAGTGTTCACCCACGTCACTGTCCGGCCGCAGATAGGCAAACGGTCCCACCGTCGTCTCTCTGCCGATTCTGCTGCTGCGGATCACCGATTTCATGATATCACAGCCGTCGCCGATCACGCTGTCTTCGATGACGGTATCCTTGCCGATGATACATCTCCTGCCGATCTCCGTTCTGCCGCGCAGAACGGCTCCCGGCCAGATTTCCGTGTCGCTGCCTATTTTTACATCTTCTTCTATATATACATTCTCCGGATCCAGAATCGTCACGCCTTCCAGCATATGGTGCCGGGCGATGCGGCCTCTCATGATCCCCGCAGCCTGCGCCAGCTGCACACGATTGTTTACGCCCATGATCTCATCCGCATCGCTGACGGTAAACGCGCCGGCGCCGGCGCCGCTCTCCACCGCCATGCTGATCAGATCGGTGATATAATATTCCTTCTGGGCATTATCGTTGTTCAGCCTGACCACGTTTTCCCGGAAGAATGCGGCCTGAAAGCAGTACATCCCCGCATTGACTTCCTTTACCGCTCTTTCCGCTTCCGAAGCGTCCTTCTCCTCCACGATCTTCTCCAGGCTTCCGTCCTGCCTGCGGATAATCCGCCCGTAGCCGAACGGGTCGTCAAACAGCGCTGTCAGAACGGTAACCGCGTTGCCCCCCGCTTCATGAAAAGCCGCAAAACGGGAAAGCGTGTCCGCCGTGATCAGAGGCGTGTCCCCGCAGAGCACGAACACATTTCCCTCCTGAGGAATATACTCCGCCGCTGTCATAGCCGCATGGCCTGTCCCAAGCTGCTGCTCCTGCAGCGCAAAGACCACGCCGTTCTCATCCGCCAGCGCCTCCTTTACCTCCTGCGAGCCATGGCCGACGACTGCGACGATGCGTTCCACCCCCGCTTTTTTCGACTGCGATATGACATGTGATACCATCGGTCTGCCGCATACTTCATGAAGAACCTTCGGCCTGTCCGACTTCATGCGCGTTCCGGCCCCTGCCGCCAGAATCACCGCTGTTGTGCAACTCATAAATCTACTCCTCCGCGAAGAGCGCGGTATCTCTTTCCGCGTCCTCCGCCTCCGTTTCCTGTTTCAAAATTACATTCGTAGAAATTATATCATTATCCCTCTCTCTTTAAAAGAAAAACACCTGTGATTAACAGAATTTTAATTTCCCGTCGTTCTTTCGCTGTTCTTTC
>CAJFPD010000167.1 GCA_904398315.1 Candidatus Alangreenwoodia gallinarii
ATCTTCCGCCTCTGCGGACGGAAAGTAATGTTATCTGCTATTTTATCCGATTTGTCGGAGATTGTACAGATAAACGGAACAGATTTTAGCATAATATTCTGAAAAATCAGGGAGAAAAACATATTTTTAGGAACAAAATAGATAAAAATCTGTTATCTTTACACAGATGGAAGATTCGATTATCATAGATACAGGAGATAGGGAGATGAAAGCGATCTGAAGAAAAAAATCGGAAAAAAAGGAAGAAATTTATGGAAGAATATTTTTTTGATGCGCAGAAAGAAGATGAGATCGGAGGAGAAAGAAAAATCTTTACGCTGATCATTTACAATATCATAGATGATGAGGTCAGGATGAAATTTGCAAAGCATCTGCAGGAATATGGATTTTATGTTGGAAAATCTTCATTAGGAGCGATGATTCCGAGGCGAAAATATGAAAAGCTGCTGAGAGAAATACCGGGATTTATGTCAGAGAAAGATAGTGTATGTATCTACCGGCTGTCAGGCCGGTGTAATCTGATCAAATACGGCAGGAATGACGGCGTAAATCCGGAAAGCGCTGAAAAATACAGTGAGAGAGTTCTTTGAAGTGTAAGAAAGAGGTGAGCATGGATCCAGTTATCCTGTACGGAAGCCGTTACGGCAACGCCAGACGTTATGCGGAAGTGCTGGGCGAAAGAGAAGGTATCCCTGTTCTGCCGTTTCGGCAGGCGGCAGATCTGAACCGTTTCGATACGATCCTCTATATCGGCAGCCTGTACGCCGGACGCGTCACCGGCCTGTCGAAGACGATGCGCAGGAAAGACTGCGCGGGAAAGAGAATTATCATCCTGACCGTCGGCCTGGCGGACGGGGAGAAAGAGAAAAATGCCGTCAATATCCGGAATCATATCCGAAAACAGATTCCGGAGGAAATCTTTGAAAAGGCGGAAATTTTTCATCTGCGCGGCGATATCGACTATCGGCAGCTGAACTTTGTGCACCGGCAGATGATGAAATTTCTCTGCAGACAGCTCAGTAAAATACCGCCGGAAAAACGGGATGAGGATACGCAGTATCTGATCGACACATACGGCGGAAAGGTAGAGCTGTTCGATCCCGGACGGATAGAAGAGATATGGGAAAAAATCTGTGAGACGAAACAGGCGGAGCAGAGGCGGGAAAAAGAATGATTTCCCGCCTCTGCTCCGCTTTTCTGCGGCAGCGTGGTTGTGTCCGGCATCTGAGATCAATGCCGGACACAACCCCGCCCGTTCTTTTCTTCCATATATATATGAGAAATATACGGCGTATTCCCCGGAAATCTTTTAAGCCCGGTCCGCAGGCGACCAGGAAAAATTATCGATCAGCCTCGTCGTTCCGATCTTCACGGCGATGGCTACGAGAACAGGAGCTGTGATTTCGCCGGTGATATCTTCAAAGGTGACGGAATCGACCACGGAGACGTAGTCGATATCGGCCAGCGGCTCGGCGGAAATCTCAGCGATGATGGCGCTGCGGATGACATCGGCATTCCGCTCGCCGTTTTCCAGAAGTTTTCTGCCGGAAGCGAGGGAACGGCTGAGCACTGTGGCGGCTTTCCGCTCTTCCTCGTTCAGATATTTGTTGCGGGAGCTCTTTGCCAGACCGTCCGCCTCTCTGACGATAGGGCAGCCCACGATTTCAATGTCCATGTTGAGATCCTCTGTCATCCGGCGGATGACGGCCAGCTGCTGAGCGTCTTTTTCGCCGAAATAAGCTCTGTCCGCTTTGGAGATATGGAACAGCTTGTTGACGACGGTCGTCACACCCTGGAAGTGCGTAGGTCTCGATACGCCGCAGAGTGTCGCCGTGATTTTTTCCACCGCTACATGGGTGGAAAAATGCGGTCCGTACATGTCCTCCGGTTCCGGATGAAAGATAATATCCACGCCTTCTTCCTCGCAGAGGGCGCTGTCCGCCTCCAGATCGCGGGGATAAGTGGCCAGATCTTCGTTCGGCCCGAACTGGATCGGATTGACGAAGATGCTGACGATGACGCGGTCATTTTCCGCGCAGGCTCTGTGGATGAGGCTTCTGTGACCGTCGTGAAGATAGCCCATCGTCGGCACGAGGCCGATGGAAAGGCCGGATTTCTTCCATTCCGAAGCGATGGCCTGAACTTCAGAAGGCTTTGAGAGAATCTGTATTTTTTTTTCTGTCATCTTTTCTGTCATCATTTTTTCTCCTTGAAAACGGTAAACCTTCGGGCTTTTGCGTCGCCGGTAAAACGGGCATACAGACAGCTGAAGGATATTATGTGTGAATTTCGTGTCGCTTTGCGAAGATCCACTCTGCTCCGCATGAATACGGCTCTATTCTAATCCCTTTTATTCTCCGCGTCAATCCGGGGAAGACGCGTGTTGTTTTTGCCGGAGGACCGCGGAAAATGTGAAAAATTCCGCAGAAATCCGACACGGCCTAAACTCGGCAAAAAAACGACACGGACCGGTTCTGCGGCTGATTTGACAGGCCGCAGTCCAGACAGTAAAATAGACTGAAGAAACGGGATATGCGGCTCAGAGAGCCGTAATATCGTAATATATGGAACAGAAAATTGAGATAAGAGACGGGAGAAAGAAGAAGAGTGAAAAGAGAAGAATATATGCCTTCCGGGCAGAAAACATATTATATACAGACCTTCGGCTGCCAGATGAATGAACACGACTCGGAAAAGCTGGCGGGTATGCTGGAGGAGAAGGGTTATCTTCCGTCAGAAGAGAGGGAGAACGCTGATGTGATCGTCGTCAATACGTGCAGCGTCCGAGAAAACGCTGACAACCGTTTTTTCGGACAGCTTGGCGTGATCAAAAAAATAAAAGAACGTCATCCGGATCATATCATCGCAGTCTGTGGCTGTATGATGCAGCAGGAGCATATCACCGACACCATACGGAAAAAATATGCCTGGGTGGATATCATTTTCGGCACGATGAATCTGGAAGAATTTCCGAGGTTGCTGGATGAATGTCTGACGGAAAAAAAGAAGCTCATGTCCGTCTACCACAGGCAGGAAAAGGTGATCGAAGGACTTCCCATGCACAGAAAATACCGGTATAAGTCCTTTGTGGATATCATGAACGGCTGTAATAATTTCTGCACTTACTGTATCGTTCCGTATACGCGGGGCAGGGAACGCAGCCGCAGTCCGGAGTCCATCGTGGAAGAGATCCGTCTGTTGGCGGCAGACGGTGTGAAGGAAGTGACGCTGCTGGGACAGAATGTCAATTCCTACGGACACGGTGCGGATTTTGACTGCGATTTTGCCGGTCTGATCCGCCGGATCGATGAGGTGGAAGGCATCGAGAGAATCCGCTTCATGACTTCACATCCGAAGGATCTGTCGGATCGTCTGATCGAGGCATTCCGCGACTGCAGGAAGCTCTGCCGTCACATTCATCTTCCGGTACAGTCGGGAAGCACGCGGATTCTTTCCCGCATGAACCGACGATATACAAAGGAAGGATATCTCAGTCTGGTGGAAAAGATACGCAGCGCGGTGCCGGAAATCGCCGTTACGACAGACATCATCGTCGGATTTCCGGGAGAGACAGAGGAGGATTTTGAGGAAACCATGGATCTGGTACGCAGAGTGCGGTTCGATTCGGCGTTTACCTTTCTGTATTCGATCCGTACCGGCACACCGGCGGCGAAATATGAGGATCAGATCCCGGAGCCGGAAAAGCACCGGAGATTTGAGCACCTGGTGGAGACACTCAACGGGATTACAGCGGAAAAAAACGCGCGGTACGCCGGGCGTACGGAGCGCGTTCTGGTGGACGGACCGAGCAGGGAGGACAGCAATACCTATTCCGGAAGGACGGATACATTCAAGCTGGTAAATTTCCGAAGTCCGAAGGATCTGACAGGAGAAATGGCGGATGTAAAAATCACAGAGGCGAAGACGTTCAGTCTCTTCGGCGAGGCCGTGCTTTCACGGTGACGCGGATCCTGCCGCTGCTGTTACGCCGGCCGTGCCGCCGCGATAGTATCCGGAATCAGGAGGAATGAAAAGAAAGATGCAGAAAAATATACAGGAAAGAGGAAAGACCGTTTTCAAGGATGCGGTATTCGCCCGCATCGTCACGGAGTGCGGAGAACGCTACGCGGGCGGAATGATTTTTTCGACCCCGAAGGGAAAGCCGGTACGGCCGGGAAAGACCGGCAGAGAATCCCTGAGCTATATCGGCGTGGAACGCGTCGATGCGATGCATGCGGTCAATTACAGAATCTATGTCATTCTGCGCTTCGGAATCAGCATGCGGAAGCTGCTGGAGCATTCTGCCGATACCATCCGCAGAGAGACGAAATATGTTACGGGATTCGATGTCAATCGCATCAATTTCCATGTCACCGGCGTCAAGTCGAAAAATCTCGTCAGACGTGATCTGGAATTCATCTACTGAAAAGAGGAATGTTTATGCTGGTAAGCGAAGTGAAAGGAATCGGCCCCAAAAAAGCGGAGCTCCTGAAACAGATGGGAATCGTCACTCTGGACGACATGCTGTCTCATTATCCTCATACGTATGAGGACCGTTCAAAGATTACGCCGCTGGCGGAGGTTCAGGAAGGAATGAACTGTTATATCCGGGCAACGGTGGAAAAAATATCCTCTCATTTCGCACACGGGCGGAGAAACAAGATGATGCGCCTTCTCGTATCGGACGATACAGGTACTATGGAAATTCTGTTTTTTCAGGCGTCTTTTTACGAGCGGAGTTTTCACACAGAGGAGACCTATTATTTTTACGGCAGAGTGAGCAGAGGCAAAAGCGGCCTTCTGATGGCTCATCCGGAGTTTGAAAAGATGTCAGGGCCATTTGAGCCTTCGATTCTGCCGGTATACCGGACGGTGAAAGGGATTTCCCAGAAGGATCTCCGGAAGATCAGCCGCTTTGCCCTGGAACAGACGGACTCCGCAGAGGAGACGCTTCCGGGCTGGCTGATCAAAAAGAGCAGGATCTGCAGCAGAGAAGCGGCACTGAGAAATATTCATTTTCCCGCCGACAAGATGAGTTTCCGGACAGCAAAATACAGGCTGGTGTACGAAGAACTTTTCTTTTTGCAGACCGGTCTTTTCCTGAAAGGTCGCATGCGTCAGAGCGCCGGCGACGGAATCTGTTTTTCTCATAACAGCGCGGTCCGCGACTTTGCCGCTTCACTGCCTTATGAACTGACGGACGCGCAGATGCGCGTGCTGCAGGAGATCTCGAACGATATGGAATCTCCCGTACCCATGCAGCGCCTCGTACAGGGCGACGTGGGATCCGGAAAGACGGCTGTGGCCGCAGCCGCTCTGTATAAAGCCGCGGAAGACGGATATCAGGGCGTGATGATGGCGCCCACCGAACTTCTGGCGGCCCAGCATTTTGAGACATTTCAGGAGATGTTTCAGGGAACCGGAATCCGCATCGGATTTCTCTCCTCCGGGGTCCGGGCGAAGGAACGCCGCCGGGTACTGGAAGGCATCGGAAACGGAGATATCGATATTCTGATCGGCACCCACGCGGTGATACAGGATGAAGTGGAGTTCAGCAGGCTGGGGCTGGTCGTCACCGACGAACAGCACCGGTTCGGCGTCGATCAGAGAAAAAAGCTGGCAGCCAAGGGGAAAAATCCCGATATCCTCGTGATGACAGCTACGCCGATTCCGCGGACACTGGCCGTGGTTCTTTTCGGAGATCTCGATATTTCCGTGATCGACGAGCTTCCTCCCGGCAGAAAGAAAATAGAGACCCGTGCGGTCTCTTCGCGCCGGAGGAGGGAAGTTTACGATTTTGCTTCCGCCAGAATCGATGAAGGGCGGCAGGTGTACGTGGTGGCTCCTTTCATCGAGGATTCAGAAGCGGTGGACGCGGCTTCCGCATCCGGCGTCTTCCGCGATCTGAAGAAGCGCTTCCCCGACCGCCGCGTGGCTCTGGTTCACGGAGGTATGAAACAGCAGGAAAAAGATGCCGTCATGCAGGCGTTTGCGGCGGGTGAAACCGATATTCTGGCGGCTACTGTCGTCATCGAAGTGGGGATCAATGTTCCTAATGCGACGACGATGATCATCGAAAATGCGGAGCGGTTCGGTCTCGCTCAGCTTCATCAGCTGCGCGGCAGAGTCGGGAGGGGAGAAGAGCAGTCCTACTGTTTTCTGATCACCGACATGAAGTCGGAGCTCGGAAAACAGCGTGCGGAAATCATCGCGTCCTCCTCCGACGGATTTTATATCGCCGAAAAAGACCTCGAGATGCGCGGTCCGGGCGAATTTTTCGGAACGAAACAGCACGGCCTGCCCGAGCTTACGGTAGCCGATCTGGCGCGCCATATGCCCATCTTAAACAGCCTGCGCGAGGACGTAAAAGATATTCTGCAGGCGGATCCTTCTCTGGAAGCGCCGGAAAACCGGCTGATCGCCCTGGGCGTGGAGCGTATGTTCGGAAAGATTGCTGAAGCGGGGATCTGACGGGGCTTTTATCCGGGATTCCCGGATCTTTCCCTGTGATTTTCGTATCTCATACAGAAAAAGGTACAGGAAAAAGAGCAGAGGGATATCTGTTCCGCCTGCGAAACAGATCTCTCTGCTCTCATTTTTCCGTTTTTGTTTTTATTATCAGACAGAACTCAGCGGATTAGAGCTGAGGAGTCGTCTTGCCGGCCAGCTGAGATTCAGCCATTTCCACCAGCTTCTTTGTCATATAACCGCCGACATAACCGTTCTGTCTGGCAGTAAGATTACCCTTATCCATCTTTTCATAGTTCGTCAGTCCGAGCTCGTTGGCGATTTCCGTTTTCATGCTGTCAAGCGCAGACTTGGATTCCGTGTAAATCTTATTCTGTAAAGACATTTGTGTTTCACCTCCTTCACGTTAATTAATTTAACCAGCAGGGCAAAACGTATCCCATGTAATTTCTTCCGGCAAAGGTTTCTTTTCACAGTTATTTTTTTGAGAAAAATGATAAAACATATTATTATTTTTTATATCGATCAAGATCTTTTGGAAAAGGTTCCGCGTTTTTTAAGATACAAAAGGACAAAGACGCCTGAGATAGCTGTGAAAATTGAAATCACCTGCGACAGCGACAGAGCACCGATAAATCCGCGGTAGTCGTCGCCCCGGAAAAATTCTGTGACAAACCGGATCAGACCATAGGCGACAAGCCAGATGCCGAGAAGAAAAAAGCCGTTTTTCTTCCGGTAAGCGGAAAAAGCGGTGAAAAAGAAGAGCAGCAGCTCCGCAGCAGCTTCAAAGAGCTGAACGGGAATCAGCGGCACGTGGTTTGGCGCGATAGGGGAATTTTCAAATTCGATGCCGAGAAGCGAAGATTCTTTTCCGTAGCAGCAGCCCATGAAAAAACAGCCGATCCGGCCGAAAGCGTGAAACAGCGGTATCATCGGAAAGAGAAGCCGGAGACATTCGCCGAAATCCAGACGGGCATGCCGGCAGTAGATCCATGCAGCCAGGAGCATGCCGTAAAATCCGCCGTAAAATACGAAACCGCTGTACAGATATGTTTCGAGGAAGATCTCCGTCTCTGAAAACAGAAAATGGAAATCTCTGAGAAATTCCGGCAGCACTGTGGCGAGAAACAGGAGTTTCGCGCCGAAAAAAGCGCCGGCGACGCCGTAGATGATGACAAGCTCGCCGTCCGCTTCCGGAAATGCGGAGTGACGCCGCGCGCGGAGGTAGTAAAGAAGTGCCAGCAGGACACCGGTCAGAGAAAGCAGACTGTATGCCGGTATGGTATGCCCGAATATGGAAAAATAAGGAAACATAAAGATCCTCCTGAAATGACCTTTTTATGGCGGATTTCCAAGAGTAGTAAATCTCTGAAGGAAACGAAATCCTGCCAGTCACAGTAAAAAGCATGTGGCTGCAGAGCAAAACTGCAGATGTAATAAAAACTGCGTCAGAACGCCGACGGACGGTTCTGCCGCAGTTTTTTAGTCTATCATAACGCAATATGAAAAAATCGGGTTTTTACAGATTCTGCGGAAAACCGGTAGGAATCTGTCCCGGCTGCAGTTCAGTGGAGCATACCGATAGCTCCTATCGTTCCGACGCAGGCGATGCAGGCGAGAAAGGCAAAGGCTCCGCCTATTACGCCGATCAGTGAGAGAACAAAGCCCGCTGTACGGATGCTGTCCTGATATCCGTATTTTTTTGAACTGGAGGCCAGTGCCAGACCGATGATTCCAAGAATGACAGAAAGAATGCTGCTGTAACCGAAAAACCAGCATCCTACCGATATGAGGCCGAGGACGAGACTGGCTACAGCTTCGTTTTTACCGGGAATTTTTTCATACATCGTATATCTCTCCTCTCAGATGAATATCGTTTTATCGATCAGTAAAACGGGAGTTTCCGATCCTGCATCATCTGCGGATGCGGATCCGCATTTATTTTATATTAGAAGATATAAAGATGCAAGGATTTCGGGAGGAATGGCGGAAGATACGGATGTGTATTTTTGTGTCGGAATTTGCGATGGATTCCGGATGATCACCGCTTCTGTTTTCTGTACACTGAAAAAAGAAGGAAGGAGATGGAAGAAGTGGTTCGGTTTGAGAATCTTTTGAGGAGGAGAGCGGAAAGACGTGAAAAGGAAAAACGGAACAGGAGTTTTGAAGAAAAGATGGAATTTCTGCGCAGCTGCGGAGAGGAGGATTCTGTCGGCATGATGCTCTGCGAAATATCGCGCCTTACAGAAGCGGCTGAAAACTACAGGCTGGCACCGATGAATATCAAACGCTATTATATCGCGATGTCGGACGGTCTGATAAAAAAGTACAGTGCGGAACTGGCGGCGTATGATCCGGCGCTGAAAGAAGAGGCCGGAATGGCGGATATGAGTCTGTATCAGAACGCGGAAAATCATCTGATCCGGCTGCGCGATGCTCTGACAGAGATCGCGGTAAGCTGTGCCGGCGTGGAAAAAATAAAGGGCGCCTGAACGGCAGAGAGATCTGCATTTATGTGAGACAGGACAGCGTCCTCCGGCTTTCAGATCCGGTTTGCCCGGTTTCACAGCAACGGAAAAATATATATGCATAGATTATTATGATGGCGGACGTCCTGAATTTTTTCATCGGCGTCCGCCTGTTTCTTCAGGTAAAAATGTACACCAAAGATTCACAGACAGCCGGTTTTGTAAATTGACTTTTTTATTATGCTGCAATATAATTCAGGTATTACGGTTTCATATATTTTGATAAACAAAAAAGATATCTTAAAAAAAGAATGTTACACTTGTAACGCCGCAGTTGGAGGAGTATAATAACGTCAATTGAAGAAAAACTTGTATTTTGGTATGCTTTGAAAGGGAAGCGATGAAAAGAGTTCCGAAAGAATCAGGCGCGATGAAAAACATCCTGATTTCTGCATTTCTGGAGCTGATGAGACAGAAGAAATATACTGAGATTACGGTGACAGATATCGTAAAATGCGCGGGTGTCTCCCGGATGGCATATTACCGTGCGTTTTCCTCCAAGGAGGATATTCTCACCGAGTATCTGAAGCGACTGATAGCAGAACTGCAGGAAAAGATTGAAAACAGCTCCTGTTCGGAAAGAACATCTGTCTTCCGGCTTGTATTCTGCATGATTGCGGATCACAGGGAGTTTTTTCGGAATATGTCAGGCGTGAATCTGCAGGATTTTATCGTCAGCGACATTGTGAAAAATGCCTATTCGATTGCGCAGAACTTTTATCAGTGTCATCCGTATGATAAAAGGACAGAATATGCATTCTATTATCATATCGGCGGTCTGATCAACGCGACGCGGATGTGGATTGAAAGCGGAATGCATGAGACGGTGGATGAGATGTCGGAACTGATCAGTCTGTTTTCCGAAGGAGGCCGTGCGGTCACCCTGACTGCGGGATGATGTCGGGCTGTGCAGATCATTCTGCTGAAAAGGCCTGAAACGGTTATTTGGTAGGATTTCATGAAAAGATTTGATGAAGAGAGGTAGAGATTTATGGCGATGATGGATGGAATCAAGAAATTTGCAATGGACAGGGCATATGACTATATCGAACATGACCCGGAACAGAATGTCTTAAAGCTCATGGATATGGTCGATAAATTTGCAGGGGACGGTCCGAACAGCTTTCCTAAACAGAGAGCCGTCTTTCGTAAATTTCTGAATGATAAGGATTCCAACTGGTATAAACTGACGATGCGCGTTCTCAAGGGACTGGATCCGAGTCTCGTGAAGAAGTTCCTGTCAAATTTTATTCTGAACGCGAATCTGGTCGGCTGGAAGCGTCAGGAGGAAGTCAGACAGAAGTATAACTGCAACGCACCATGGGCGATTCTTCTGGATCCTACTTCGGCCTGCAACCTGCACTGTACGGGATGCTGGGCTGCGGAGTACGGAAACAAACTGAACCTGACTTATGATGAAATCGACGATATTATCACACAGGGCAAACAGATCGGCACATTCTTCTATATCTATACGGGCGGAGAACCGCTGGTGAGAAAGAAGGATATCATTAAACTCTGTGAAAAACATTCGGACTGCATATTCCTGTCCTTCACCAACGCGACGCTGATCGACGAGGAATTTGCAGATGATATGCTGCGCGTAAAGAATTTCGTGCCTGCGATTTCCGTAGAAGGCGATGAGGGCTCCCACGACGGCAGACGCGGAGACGGATCCTTCGACAAGGTTCTGCATGCTATGGAAATTCTGAAGGAGAAAAAGCTGGCATTCGGTATATCCACCTGCTATACGAGCCAGAATGTGGATATGGTCAGCAGCGAGGAGTATTTCGACAAGATGGTCGACTGGGGCGCCCTCTTCGTATGGTTCTTCCACTATATGCCGGTAGGCAATGATGCCAGCCCGGATCTGATGCCGAGTCCGCAGCAGAGAGAGCGCATGTACCAGCAGGTTCGCTGGGCGAGACAGACGAAGCCGATCTTCGCGATGGACTTCCAGAATGACGGTCAGTATGTAGGCGGCTGCATCGCCGGCGGCAGACGTTATCTGCACATCAATGCCAACGGAGATGTGGATCCGTGCGTATTTATCCACTATTCCGATTCCAATATCAGGGAAAAGACGCTGATCGAGTGCCTCACCTCCGATCTCTTCCGCGCATATCACGACGGGCAGCCGTTTAACAACAATCATCTGAGACCTTGCCCGATGCTGGAGAATCCGGAAAAGCTCCGCGAAATGATTCACAAAACGGGAGCGAAGTCCTCCGATCTGGAAAGTCCGGAGAGCGTGGATCATCTCTGCGCGAAGTGCGATCAGTACGCGTTAAACTGGGCGCCGAAAGCTGAGGAACTCTGGGAGAAAGATCAGAGCAGCAGAAACGCTCAGAGCAGTCAGCAGGAGTAAGATATCTGTCCGTTTGACAGAGAGCGGGAAAAGGCAGGAGAGTTCCGGGGACGGAATTCAGAAAATGAGTACCGCACTCTGCAGAGCAGAAGCGATTACGATGTGACGTAAAACATATCCCGCCGGTTCGCCGGCGGGATATGTTTTTATGAGGACATTTCCGCCGGCAGTGTAATATTTTTGACATTGTGCGGTATCGGATATTATACTATAATGTACGATAAGGAGTCTGAAGATGAGAATTATCGCAGGTGAATTCAAGGGCCGCCGTCTCCGGTCACCCGAAGACAGGCGTGTCAGACCGACTTCGGATAAGGTGAAAGAAGCTGTATTCAGCATGCTTTCCCCTTATCTGTACGACAGTACGGCAGCGGATCTGTTTGCCGGAACGGGAAGTCTCGGCCTGGAAGCGATCAGCCGCGGGGCACGAAGAGTGTACTTTTCCGACCGCGACCGGCGCAGTATCGCTCTGATCCGGGATAATGTGGCGCACTGCCGGGCGGAGGACCGGTCTGTGATTTTATGCTCTGATTTCAGGGATGCGCTGCGTCGGTTCTGCGAACCGATCGATATCGTATTCCTCGATCCGCCATATGATTCCGGGTTTCTGACGGATGCGCTGAAAGAGATCTCTGACGGCGGTATACTGAGCGACGGCGCCGTCGTCGTGGCAGAACATGCGGCGGGAGAATCTCTGCCGGAGACGTTCGGGAAACTGACGAAGGTAAAGAGTAAAAAATACGGCAAGATAGGTATTACTGTGTATGAGAACGCTGCAGAAGCAGAGGCGGAAGAATAGAGCCGGGTTTCTGCAGACAGATATTTTTGGAGGCTATCAGGAGAGATGAAAAAATTCCTTTATCCGGGATCGTTCGATCCGCTCACAAACGGACATCTGGATATTATCAAGAGAGCATCGAAGCTCTGCGATACACTGGTTGTGGGAATCGTGACGAATTCGAGCAAAAAACCGCTTTTTACAGTGGAGGAACGGAAAATGCTCATCAGACAGGCGACGGAGAATATTGAGGGGCTGGATCTGGAAATCGTGGATTTTTCCGGCCTTCTGGCCGATTATGTGCGTGAAAACGATATCGCGTGCATCGTCAGAGGACTGCGTGATGTTCCCGATTTCATGTCGGAGATGCCGAGGGCATATACGAATCAGTACCTCTATGAGGGATTTGAGACGATGTTTCTCCTGACGGACATCAATCATTCCTATGTCAGCTCGAGCGCGATCAAAGAGATCCTGTATTTTGACGGCAACATTGACGGGCTTGTACCTGAAAATGTACTGGAATATATCAAACAACACAGCATCAGGGGGCAGCAGAAATGAAAGTAATCGACTTGATTCAGGAGATCGAAGATATTCTTGAAACGGCGGGCGGTTTTCCTCTTACGGGAAAGGTGATGGTCGATCCCGGGGAGATACGGGATATCCTCAAGGAAATACGTCAGGAACTTCCGGAAGAAATCCAGCAGGCTCAGTGGATAAAAAATGAGCGTCAGCGTATTCTGGATGATGCAAAAAAGGAGTACGACCGCCTTATCAGCCTCGCGAATGAAAAGTCGGAGCAGCTGGTGGAAAATGACGCCATCACGCTGCGGGCGAAGAAACGTGCCGACGAGATCATGCGGGTGACGGAGGAAAACGTGAGAGAGCTCAAGATGGGTACATTCGAGTATATCGATGATGTTCTGTTCACTTTCCAGGATAAAATTACCAATATGAATGAGACGTATATTCAGAGGATGATTGCGGATATCAACGACCTGTTCGAAAAGATGAATGCGACGATCGTTGCAAACCGCGATGAAATCAAGGATCTGTCCTACCGGACGGAAGCCGAGAGCGAAGTAGGATGAATCCCGGCTGTCTGAAAAGCGCTCTGTTTTCCGACGGGCGGAGGATATAATAATTTCCATAATTTAGAAATAACCTGAAGAGACGGTCCGCTGCCGGAGCCCTTCGGGTTTTTCTTTTGTACTGTTTTTCGCATTTCCGCATAGATTTTATAATAATCGGATCAGAGCCTCATCGGCTCACAGAGTTGCGCAGCAGAAAGCGCGGGGATGATATGAAAGAAAAAAGGATTGCGGAAAGCAGAAAAAGAGAAAAAATTCGCAGCGCACAGATGAGATATCCGGCGCAGACAGCCTTTGGAGGAACGTATGCCGCCGCGCTGGCGGCAGCATCCGGTGCGGTGCTCATGGTGATTTCGCCCGCAGCTGCGCTGGAATCTGCGAGAAAAGCGGTGAATCTCTGGATGTTTACCGTTCTGCCGTCGATGTTTCCGTTTTTTTTCTGTACGGATCTTCTCATCGGCAGCGGAGCTCACGTACGCCTGGGAAGTCTTTTTGAAAAACCGGCGCGAAAACTGTTCGGTGTACCCGGCGTGGCAGGTTTCGTATATATCTCCAGTATCCTGTCGGGCTATCCTGCCGGAGCCAGAGTACTGGGCGAGCTGCATAGCCAGGGGCAGATAAGCGGGAAGAACGTCAGGGAAATTCTCACGTTCTGTTCCACCTCCGGACCTCTGTTTCTGCTTGGTGCGGTAGGAGCCGGCATGCTTCATTCCGCAGCGGCAGGATATGTGATCCTCTGCGCACACTATCTGGGATCGCTGCTGACCGGCCTGATCATGATTCCCGGTTCTGCCCTCCGGCGTCTCCTGTTTCCGGCTGAGAGAAGAAATAGGCGGGAAGTCATGCCGCCGCGGCGCAGGTCCTTTGACGCCGATATTCTCCGGAAACCGGACGGTGCAGGCAGAGAGAAAAGGCCGGAATCGTTTCCGGAAATGATGACCGGGGCGATTCTCTCTTCCTTTCGCTCGCTGATCATTATCGGAGGATATATCGTCGTCTTCATGATCGTGACAGATGCGGCAGGAAAATTTGCCGGAATTCTGCCGGCTGCCGGAAAGACAGCGGGGGATGTTCTGACAGGCTGCTTTGAGATGACAGTGGGATGCAGCCGGGCGGCGGTATCTGACGCGGGAACGGATCTCAAAATTATCCTGTGTACGTTTTTTGTCTCCTTCGGCGGACTGTCCGTCGCTGCTCAGTCGATGAGCGTACTGAAGAATTCCGGTGTAAGTATCTCTTACTATCTGCGCTTTAAACTTCTGCAGGGATTGATTTCCGCAGTCTGCGCCGGTACCATGATAAAAATATATGCCCGTTTCAGCGGCCGCACTCTGTCGGTTTTCGAAAGCGCCGATCTGCCGGCGGGAACGGGAACATTCGATCTGTTTACCGCGGATACGGCAGCTTCATTTTACTCGCTGTTCTTTTCGTCTGCGGCTTCTGCGGCTATGGTGATATCTTTTTATCTCGCAGCCGTACTGTTTTCAGGAAGTGAAAAGAAGAAATGAAAGTGACAGGAATCATAGCGGAATACGATCCGTTTCACAATGGCCATCGATATCAGCTGGAAAGAGCCGTAGAAATGTCCGGAGCAGATGCCGTGGTGGTCGTCATGAGCGGAAGTTTTACTCAGCGCGGGACACCTGCTTTTTACGATAAAATGGCGCGCACGCATGCTGCGCTTATGAACGGAGCCGATCTGATCATCGAACTGCCGTATATCTATGCCTGCAATGCGGGAAGTGAATTTGCACGCGGCGGCGTCGGAATCCTTGAGCGGCTGGGCGTCGTTACGGATCTGGCATTCGGAAGTGAGTGCGGAGATCTGGATCAGCTTGCAGAGATCGCCGCCGTCACCTCAGAGATGTCGAATGAAGCTCCTTTTGTCAGCGAGCTTCGCCGGCTGACCGGCACCGGGCTGCCGTATCCTATGGCGGTGTGCCGGGCTGTTTCCGCCGTCTGCGGGCAGAGATACGGAAATATCCTGAAGAGTCCCAATAATGTGCTCGGTATCGAATACCTCCGCGCTCTCGACCGGCAGGAGTCTGAAATCGTTCCTCACTGTATCGTGAGAAGAGGAGCAGCTCACGGTGAGGAAAGGATTCTGCCGTTTTCGCCGGCTGCCGGGAAAAGCGGAAAGAGGGATGTTTCAGAACAGTCATATCAATTCGCTTCGGCTTCCGCTCTGAGGAAGATTCTCCGGGAAAGCGGAGAGAGCGGAGGACAAAAGGAAGCGGGCAAAGCTGCAGGGGAATATATCGGGAAGATCGCAGCATATCTTCCTCCTGAATCAGCGGAAATCTTCCGGAAGGAGCCTTTTTTCTGCGATATGCAGAAGATGTACAGGCTGCTGCGTTACAGGCTGCTCACTTCAGATCCGGAGCATCTGCGGACCGTCTATACCGTGAGCGAAGGCATCGAAAACCGCCTGAAAAGGGCTGCTTCGGTTGCGGAAAGCTGGGAGGAATTCCTGGAGGAAGCGGGCACAAAACGCTATACGGAGGCGAGAATACGCCGCATGGCGGCTCATATTCTTATGGATCTGACAGGGGAACAGTATCGTTCTCTGCGCGATACGTTTTATGCCCGGGTACTTGGTTTTTCCGAAACGGGAGGAAAACTTCTGCGCCTGATCCGACGAAAAGGGAAGACAGAAGTGATCAGCAATCTCAGCGGGATATCGCATCTGGAAGAAAAAACAGCATCTGCGCTTAGCTGGGATAAGAAAGCCGCCGATCTCAGAAATCTTCTGGCGGGGAGACCTCTTCGCGCGTTTTCCGACCGGAGAATCGTACCTCTGAGGATCAGCCGCAGGAACCAGACGGAAAAACCGGAAGCAGGCGGAGCGGATAAAGCGGACGGAGCGGAAAAATAAAGATGGAAACAATGATCGCGTGAAACCGGAAATTATTTTTGATAATAATTTATTGACTGCGGTGAAATCGTTCCATATAATAAATACGTATTGTTTCTTATATATTATATCAAGCATTTCAACTGGAGGAAAAAATGAACGTACTCGTAATCAACTGTGGTAGTTCTTCCGTAAAATATCAGGTTCTCAACCCTGACAAAGATGAGCTTCTGTGCAAAGGTCTGATCGAATTATCCGGCGATACTTCGACCTTCTCCTATACCAGAACAGGTTCTGAAAAAATGTCGAAGACAGTGCCTCTGGCAGATCATACAGCAGGTGTAAAGATGATCCTGGAGACGATTACCGATCCGGAAATCGGCTGCATCAGCGACATCAAGGAAATCGGCGCTGTCGGTCACAGAATGGTACACGGCGGAGAAGATTTTGCCGCATCCGTACTCGTGGATGAAGACGTGATGAAGAAGTGCGAAATCAACAGCGAACTGGCTCCGCTCCACAATCCTGCAAACATCGCCGGCGTACGTGCGTGCCAGGCTGTTATGCCGGATGTTCCGATGGCTCTCGTATTCGATACGGCATTCCATCAGACGATGGAGCCGGAAGCTTACCTCTATGCGATTCCTTATGAATATTATGAAAAATTCAAGGTGAGAAAGTACGGATTCCACGGGACAAGCCATCTCTTCGTCTCTCAGGAGGCTGCGAAGGTTCTCGGAAAGAAACCGGAGGAAGTCAAGATCATCACATGTCATATCGGCAACGGCGGAAGCTGCGCTGCTGTGGAATATGGCAAGTGTGTGGATACAAGCATGGGGCTGACTCCTCTGGAGGGTCTCATCATGGGTACTCGCTCCGGAGACCTGGATCCGGCGGTTATCACGTTCCTCATGTCGAAGCTCAACATTTCCGCAGAGGAAGTTCTCGATATCCTGAACAAGAAGTCCGGCCTGCTGGGTATTACGGGCATCAGCAACGATATGCGCTTTATCGATGAAGCTGCTGCAAAGGGCAATGACCGTGCCTGTGTCGCTCTGAAGATGTTTGCGAGAAGAGTTAAGGGTTATATCGGCAACTATCTCGCTCAGATGAACGGAGCGGATGCTATCGTCTTCACGGCCGGCGTAGGTGAGAATGATGCGGAGATGAGAGAAATGATCTGCAAAAATATGGAAAATCTTGGAATTCATTTTGACGCAGAAAAGAACGCGAAAAAAGAGACCGTATTTTCCACTGACGATTCTGCAGTGAAGCTTCTCCTCATTCCTACGAACGAAGAACTCGTTATCGCCAGAGATACGGCGAGACTGGCAGCGGAAGCTGTAAAATAGGCGCTGTCCGGATCAAATCTGTCTCGAAGGAGCCGCTTCCCTCTGAAAGGCGCTCTTCGTCGGCACGGACCGGAGCAGCGTCCGCAGAAATGTCGGGATGCGAAAAAACCGAAAATTAATGGAAATTATGATTGACAATACGCTGTATTGTGATTATAATTTTAATGTTATTTTATGAGGCGAGGAGGTGTTGGAATGGCAGTTCCAAAGAGGAAAACGTCGAAATCGAAAAGAGATATGAGAAAATCGCAGAACATGAAAAAGGTTGCACCGGGAGTATCCATCTGCCCTCAGTGCCATGAGCCGAAATTACCGCACAGAGTGTGCCCGAACTGCAACTACTATGACGGTAAGAACGTGTTAGAAGCGTAATATTTTATCTGAATAGGGAAAGGACCGGCTGTGTTGCCGGTTCTTTTTTCATTTTTTGCAAAATCACAGACAGCATTTCCATGCGCTGTGCGTATTGAAAAGCATGAATCATAAGCATTTTATCTTTTCCTCCGTGGAGACTATACTGTAATCGGTGAAAAAAGTTCTCAGGATACGTTCGATATAGGGTATAATAAGAAAGGATGTTTTTATGAAAATCGATAACAGAGAAGAATTTGACCGTCAGAATGTATTCGGTCTCGGTCAGGAAAATTCCGCTTTCGCACAGTATTTTATCGGAAATTCCTATCTGAATCCTCTGACGGATCCGAAGGAGTGTGCCGTATTTCTCGCCAATGTCACATTTGAGCCGGGATGCCGCAACAACTGGCATATTCATCATGCGAAGAGAGGCGGCGGTCAGCTTCTGATCTGTACCGCCGGCAGCGGCTGGTATCAGGAAGAGGGAAAAGAGGCTGTCAGCCTGGAGCCGGGAACAGTCATCACGATTCCTCCTGAAGTGAAACACTGGCACGGAGCAAAAGCCGACAGCTGGTTTTCTCATATCGCGGTGGAAGTGCCGGGAGATGAGACTTCCAACGAATGGCTGGAAGCGGTAGATGACGAGGTGTATTCCGCTCTGAAATAGGAAGAGACGCGGTAATCTTCGGGAAAATAGCCGAATGCCTTCGCGGTAAATGCTGTGAAGGCATTTTTCTGTTATTTCGGAAATTGCGGGAAAGGCGGTGAGAGATGTCATGGATTTGTCCGGATCCGGTCTGCCATCAGGCTTTCTCTTTGTCATTATCGTCGTCGTACTGCTGATTCTGGTCTCAGTGCAGTATACCCTGAACCTGATTCTGCGTGAGCTCAGGGAGATCAGAAAACAGCTGCGGCATGACAGATATGATGTAAGAGAAAAGGAGGACACATATGAATGATACGGCGGTTATTACGGGAGCGTCCCGGGGGATCGGCAGGGCGGCAGCGGAAGCTCTGGCGAAACAGGGATTCCGGACGGCGCTGATTTACCGCAATTCCGGAACAGCGGCGGAAAAGCTCGTATCGCAGCTGAGAGAGCGGGGAACGGATGCGGAGTGTTATGCCTGCGACGTATCTTCCTTTTCTCAGGTGAAGGATGTTTCCGAAAAGATCCTTCGGCGGTTCGGAAGAGTCGATGTGCTGGTGAACAACGCGGGAATCTCGCAGATCCGCCTGTTTACCGATATCACGGAGAAGGACTGGGACAGGATGTTTGACGTCAATGTTAAGGGAATATTCAACTGCTGCCGTCATTTTCTTCCACAGATGATTTCCAGGAAATCGGGAAAAATCATAAATATCTCATCCATGTGGGGAATACAGGGGGCTTCCTGTGAGGTGCATTATTCGGCGTCAAAAGCCGCTGTGATCGGGTTTACGAAAGCTCTGGCACAGGAGGTGGGACCGTCGGGAATCACGGTCAACTGCGTGGCTCCGGGCGTGATCGATACCGATATGAACGCGGAGCTGAACGGCGAGGACAGGAAGCGGCTCTCAGACGAAATTCCGCTGGAACGGATCGGGACACCCGGAGATGTGGCCGATATGATCGCTTTTCTGGCTTCGGAAAAGGCCGGATATATCACAGGGCAGGTGTTCGGCGTCAACGGCGGAATGGTGCTGTAGAAGAAGAGGCACAGTGCTGCAGAAAAGGAAAGGAAAAATCATCATGAAGGAACGTACGTATGTCATGCTGAAGCCGGACGCGCTTCAGAGAAATCTGATCGGAGAGATTGTTTCCAGGATCGAAAGAAAGGGATATAAGATCGCGGACTGCAGGATGATGCAGCTGTCCGAGGAAATTCTCAGAGAGCATTATGCTCATATTGCGGATAAGCCGTTTTTTCCGGAGACGCTGGAGTATATGACGAGCGGTCCTGTGCTCGCAATGATCGTGGAAGGAGAAAACGCCATTCAGGGCGTCCGCAAACTCATGGGGGCTACGAAATTCGAAGATACTCTCGCCGGAACGATCCGGGGAGATTACGCGCAGGATACGACGCACAATCTCATCCACGGTTCGGATTCGCCGGAAAACGCAGAGGCGGAGATCAGAAGATTTTTCGGATAAAGAAATCCGGCCGCGGAAATCTCTGAAATCCGGGCGGATACAGAGGACAGTCCGATCGGTGAAGTTATGCACATTTTGAAAATATTTTCTTCCGGAAACCGGAAAGAGGAAAACCGCAGAGCCATTTCAGGTCTTCTGCGGTTTTCCTCTTTCGATCCGGATTCTTTCCGGTAATTCCGGTCATTTTCGGAGTACTGACGGATCTGCCTTTGCGGCGGCCGGCCTTCAGTCTCTCAGATCATCCAGGAGCTGTGTCTTGCCTGCCGTCTTTTCGTCTTTTGTCTTGACGACGACGGCAGGGGAACCGGCAGCCACACTGTCGGCCGGAATGTCCTCTGTGACGACGGAGCCTGCGGCTACGACGGAATTTTTGCCGATCCGGCAGCCTTCCAGGACGACGGCGTTGGCACCGATGAGCACGTTATCTTCTATGATAACGGGATCGGCGCTCGGCGGCTCCAGAACGCCGGCGATGACGGCTCCCGCACCGATGTGGCAGTTTCTTCCGATGGTGGCCCTGGCGCCCAGAACGGCGTTCATGTCGATCATCGTACCCTCACCGATGACGGCGCCGATGTTGATGACGGCGCCCATCATGATGACGGCGGATTTTTCGATGGTTACTCCGTTGCGGATGAGAGCCCCCGGTTCGATTCTCGCGTTTACTTCCGTCAGGTCGAGGAGAGGAATAGCGGAATTCCGCATGTTGTTTTCGATTTCATACTCTTGGATCAGGGAACTGTTTTCCGCAATCACCTTTTTTATCTCTTCGGCATCTCCGATGAGCACCCAGAAGTTTTCCGTTCCGAACTTTTTCACATTCTGAAAGGAAACGGAGGAGAGGTCTCCGGAGACATAGACTTTGGCTGTCGTCTGTTTTTCCGCTTCTTTGATATATCTTGCGATCTCGTAAGGGTCTTTTAAATCGTATAAATCTTTTTTCATCTGTATCTGTGATCCTTTATCGTTATCATTTTTTATTTCTTCGTGTCGTCTCTTTTTCTCTTCTCCTTCTCTTCTCCGAAAAATCAGAAGAGATCATCCATGGAATAGAGTCCTTTTTCCTGGCCGACGAGGAATTTTGCGGCCGCAACGGCGCCGTTGGCGAAGATATCACGGGAAAATGCGGTATGCGTCAGTTCGATGACTTCGTCGGGACCTGCATAGATAACAGTATGTTCTCCCGGAATCGTACCTCCGCGTACAGCGTGGATTCCCAGATCTGTCATTTCGAACTTATCGTCCCTGCCGTGTCTGCCGTAGATATAGTTTTTCTTTTTCACACAGGCATCGCTGACCGTATCCGCCAGGAAGAGAGCCGTTCCGCTCGGGGAATCGAGCTTTGTGGTGTGATGCTTTTCGATGATCTCCACGTTGAATTTCTCCTCCAGAACAGGCGTAATGGCCTGAATGGCTTTTGCCAGAGCATTGATGCCCACGGACATATTGGCGGATCGAAATACGGGAATCTCTTCCGACGCTTTATGTATCATCTCGAAGCATTCCTCGTCGAGGGCGGTGGTAGCGATGATGACCGGCGTCTTTACCTCCGTTGCGTAGCGGAGCAGATTCGGAACGGCGCTGTAGTGGGAAAAGTCGATGATGACGTCAGCTTTGATATTGCACGCTGCAGGTGAGGTGAAGACGGGATAATCGGACTTTTTTTCTCCGCTCACATCGATACCGGCAACGACTTTCATCTCTTCCTCTGCGGCGATAACGCGGGTGAGGACCTGCCCCATGCGGCCGTTACAGCCGTTCAGTATGACGTTTAACATAAAAATATTCTCCTTTTTTAAAACTGGCTGTACCGGAGGCACAGCCAGTTCTTTTTCAGCATGGCCGCCGGTCTGCGGCGGCTCGGCTCATGCAGATGGAATTTCTCCGATTCTGTCACTTGCACTGTTATGCGATGAGGATATGGAAATATATGGAATATCAGAGAACGCCGAAAGCTTTCAGTTCCTTTTCCAGAAGTTTCATCGTGGATTCTTCCGGCTCGCAGAGCGGCAGCCTGAAATTCATCTTGGAACGTCCCATGATATCGAGTGCAGCTTTGACCGGGATCGGATTGACTTCCGCAAAGAGCGCATCGATCAGCGGCTTCGCTTTCAGCTGAATATCGATAGCTCCTCTGATATCCCCGTCAAAGAATTTCTGAACCATGTCGTGAGTTTCTTTCGGAGCGACATTGGAAAGAACGGAGATTACTCCGTCTCCGCCCAGAGCCAGGAGAGGAGTGACCATGTCGTCATTTCCGGAGTACATAGCAAAATCATCCGGCACGAGTCTTGCGATTTCCGCACACTGGGAGATATTTCCGCTTGCTTCTTTAATCGCTACGATATTCGGATGCTTGGAAAGCTCGAGTACGGTAGGCGGTTTGATATTGACTCCTGTTCTTCCGGGAACGGAGTAGAGAATCATAGGAATATTCACACTGTCGGCGATGGCGGTGTAATGCTGTATGAGGCCCTTCTGGGTTGCTTTGTTGTAGTACGGTGTCACCTGCAGAAGTGCATCCGCACCGATTTTTTCGATTTCGCGTGAGAGATTGATCCCGTGATTCGTATCGTTGCTTCCCGCGCCGGCGATGACAGGTACGCGGCCTTTTACTTTATCTACACAGTAGGCGACTGTTTCGATCTGTTCCTCGTCTGTCATCGTGGAGGCCTCTCCGGTGGTTCCGCAGGAGATAATCGCGTCCGTTCCCTCGGCGATCTGCCATTCGATGAGTTGACCGTAATTGTCGAAATCGACGGATCCGTCGGCCCTGAATGGTGTGACGATAGCAACACCGGCTCCTCTGAAAATAGCCATAATTTACCTCCTTAGCTGTTTTCTGAATTTACCTGTCGAGCAGGAGTTCTGCGATCTGGACGGCATTGGTAGCGGCGCCCTTGCGGATATTGTCCGCCACCACCCACAGATTGATGCCGTTTTCGACACTGAAATCGCGTCTTACTCTTCCGACATATACCTCATCCTTTCCTGCACAATCGCGGGCGAGAGGGTATACGTTGTTTTCGATGTCATCTACGAGATTGCATCCCGGCGCATTGGCGAGAATCTCCTTCACCTCTTCTATTTCAAAAGGTTTTTCAAATTCGAGATTGATACTCTCGCTGTGGCAGGAGAAGACCGGCACGCGGACCGTTGTGGCGGTGACGCGGATGTTATCGTCGCCGAGAATCTTGTGCGTCTCGTTGATCATCTTCATCTCTTCTTTTGTATATCCGTTGTCGAGGAAAACATCTATGTGCGGAAGACAGTTTCCTGCAATAGGGTGGGGATAAGCTTCCATGATGTCATTGCCCTTGAGTCCTTCTTCCAGGTCTCTGATACCCTTGACGCCGGAACCGGATACCGCCTGATAGGTGGAATATACGACTCTTTTGAGAGTATATCTGTCGTGAAGCGGTTTGAGCGGTACCATAGCCTGAATCGTGGAGCAGTTCGGGTTGGCGATGATGCCCTTGTTCCAGCTGACATCCTGCGGATTTACCTCCGGAACGACCAGAGGCACCTCCGGATCCATTCTCCAAGCACTGCTGTTATCAACTACCGTACACCCGTGCGCCGCGGCGATGGGAGCGAATTTTTCACTCGTGGAACCGCCTGCGGAAAAAAGAGCGATATCGATCGGTTTATCGAAGGAATGCTCCGTCAGTTCCTCCAGAACATAGTCTTTTCCCTTGAAGGAAACTGTTTTTCCTGCAGAACGGTAAGAAGACATGACGTACAGATTTTCGATAGGAAAATCTCTTTCTTCGAGCACCTTCAGAAAAGTGCGCCCGACGAGGCCGCTGGCCCCTACCACAGCAACATTAGGTTTTTTCATTGATAAGTCCTCCAGTATGTTAGAATCTTTCTGCAGCTTTTTTGCGATTGACACCGCAGATAGTGTACAGATTATAATTACTGATTATATACTTTTCTTCAGGGGATTGGAATACTATTATATGATATCAGAGTCATAAAATTTCGTATCCGGCCCTTTTTCACTCTTTTCTGATATATTTGCAGTCGCTGCAAAGCACAAAGGTGTATCCGCCGCTGTCGCCGCAGTGAGCTTCTGTCCACTGGCAGATGTCGTGAAGCAGCGGTATGATCGATAGTCCCTTTTCCGAAAGGCTGTATTCCACCCGCGGAGGAATTTCCTCGTACTGGAGGCGGTTGACAATACCGTCCGCCATCAGCTCCTTGAGTGTCGAAGTCAGCACGGCGTCCGTGATCGTGTGCATCTTCTTTTTCAGTTTTCCGTAACGGAGACTGCCGATTTCGTAGAGAGCGCAGATCACCCGCACTTTCCACTTTCCTCCGAAGATACGGATTCCGTGCTCCAGCGGGCATCGGAGATCTCTTTCCGTCTTTGGCTGGTATATAACAGCATCTCCTCCTTTCCGGGCGGTATTTTTACAGCGGTATTTTTACATCCGTATTCTTTTCTTTTGATTTTCTGATTTTCCGTACCCGGGCTCCGCCAAAAAAGGCCGGAGCGGAACGGTTCCGTGGTATATTCTGATTATACTGAAAACGGACGGCGGGAATCAAGCCGCTATGAAAAAAAAGAGTAACGAATAAATTCACAAAGTACTTCTTATTTTTGCAGAAATCAAATATAATGATCGCATATCAGATTATCCGGTAAAGCAAAAGCCGTCCGGCGGTTTCAGGAAACGGGACGAGGAGCCAGGAGGAAATGTAAATATGACAGATGTAAGAAAAATTTTAGCGGATTTTCAGAACGGTGTAGCGGGCATGCAGGAGGCGAATCCGGCTGCGGTACAGGCTTTTATGGGGCTTCAGGATGCAACATTCGGAGACAGTGCGATTTCCAATAAGACGAAGGAACTGATCAGCGTGGGAATCGCGGCTTATAACCGCTGTCAGTACTGCATCGTCGTCCACGTCTACAATGCGTATCAGGCCGGGTGTACGAGACAGGAGATTCTCGATGCGGCGATGGTGGCTATCGGCGGCTTCGGCGCCGGCCCGAGTATGGCATATTCCGCAACAGTTCTTTTAGATGCAGTCAATGAATTTGAAAAGGATTTCAGATCTGCAG
>CAJFPD010000168.1 GCA_904398315.1 Candidatus Alangreenwoodia gallinarii
TCCCGTCTCCACGGCGTCGCAGACGGTCTGCTGGCAGATATCCTCCGCAACCTGAAAGACGCCGAACCCCTCCAGAGGCATTTCCACTCCGTTATTCAGCCGGATCGTCTTTTCCGTAAACAGATTTTTTGTTTCTCCGGTCATTTTTCCGATCCTCCTCTGCCTTTTTATTTCAGGCTTTTTCCAAGACGCAGCGCTTCTTTCGGATACCGGCTGTGACGCGTCATAGACGGTGTTCCGCAGCCTGCTCCGAGTACGACTCCCTGATCTTCGAGATTCAGGTATCTCACCAGCGTCCGGTAATGCGCGTTCAGTGCTTCAAAGGTCCAGTCGTCGCTGTTCCAGGCAACAGCCAGAAGAGCAGATTTCATATGCTTTCTCTGAATGCTCGCGTTGAACGCGCAGAAACGGTCGATCACCGTCTTCAGCTGTGCGGACATGCCGTAATAGTAAAGGGGCGTAGCGAATACGATCATATCCGATGTGAGAATCTCCTCCCGGATCTGTGCGATATCGTCCTGCTGGATGCAGGGTCCCTCATATCCGCAGGCCACACAGCCTGTGCAGGAGCTGATATTTCCGTGAGCCGTGTCGATGACGCTCACCGTATGTCCGCTCTCCTGCGCGCCTTTCATAAAGTTTTCGATCAGAACAGCGGTGGAACCATCCCTGTTCGGACTTCCCTGCAGCACTGTAATTTTCATTTTTCTGTCGCCTCCAGTAACATTTTTACGAAAGAATACGTGATGTCATAGATGGATAAAAAGGCGTAATTGACACCGGCTGCCTCCATCGCCTGTTTCTGCTTCTCCGTCACCACTGTATAGGGGTAGATGCCGAACAGAAACGGGAAAAAAGCGTAAAGAAATCTCTGAATTTCCTCCGGAGTCATCTGACATCTGAATTTCTCCAGACACCGGGCTACGGAATGGAGGGTTTCTCTGTAAACCGATTTAAATTCCACCAGACGCTCCATTCTGCAGTTGGTCTCCATATCATAGTGATTCATAGACAGAATTTTCAGAAGACGTCCTCTCCGTTCCAGCGAATGCGCCAGTTCGGAAGCCAGCTCATCGGATGTCATACTTTCCTTCTCCTCCGTCATTTTTCTGAGATCGCCGATCCACAGCTCGTATTCTTTTTGCAGCAGCGCGAGAAAAATCTCTTCTTTCGTATGGAAATAATTGTAAATTGATGTGCGGGTAAAAGAGGTGGCGTTGCTGATCTCCTGCATCGTGATATCCTTGAAACTCATCGTCTCGTAGAGTGAAGCGCAGGCTTCGATAATCTCCTCTTTCCTCCGGTTTGTTCTCTCTTCCGATGCTCTCGGCATGATATCTTCCTCAGTCTTCCGTGTCCTCTTTCAGAGTAAGACATTTTCCTATGATATCACCCGTTCTGAGATATTCGTAGGCAGGAAAATCGAACAGTACCGGCTTCAGTACGCTGTAGTCGATTTTTCCGTCGCTGTTCAGGCAGTTTTCCTCCACATAGGTGCCGTCGATGGATGCAATGAAGCTTTCAAAGCCCGGCGTAATATAGGTATCTTTTACGCTGCACTCCAGTACGAGAGGCGAATCCGAGATCATCGGCGTTCCGTTTTCCCCTTTTTCATACTCGAAAAGGCCGGATTTATCGGTCTTCGCACCGCTTACGGAGCCGGCATAATCCGCCTTCGGCAGAATTTTTTCGTCCACGATATTTACGGAGAATTTTCCGTTTGCTTTGATATAGCCGTTGATATAGTGAGCCGACGCGAGACTGACGAGAATCCGGTCGTGTCCGATGATACCCACATGAGCCACCAGCGTCCATGTCGGCTTTCCTCCTTCTGCAGTAGCTCCGATAACGACAGCCGGCGACGGATAGAGCGCCAGCACAGATCCGATATTCTTTTTCATGGCAGTATCCCCTTTCTATTATCTTCTGTTTCTATCTGATTTTCTGATTTATATTCTGACACCATGTCAGTAATTATTTTATACTCCTGTTCTGACATGGTGTCAATATAAAATTGGAAATTTTTCGGGAAAATACAGAAAAACACTCAAAGAATGCTTTTCTTCCGGCCCTGCGGAGCTCCGGACAACAAATATGACGCCGTCCGGAAACAGGATGTTGTCCGGATCCTGAAAGAGGCTGACGCGCCAACGGTAAATGATCGTTGGCGCGTCAGCCTCTTTCAGAAAAATGATTTCCGCCGTACATCCGTCGCGGAATACCTGTAAAAATTTTTTATGAAAATGCTCTGAGAATATCGCCGTAACCGCAGTGACGGACGA
>CAJFPD010000169.1 GCA_904398315.1 Candidatus Alangreenwoodia gallinarii
TCGGCCACGCCGGTACGGATGCCGTAGATCTCGTCCATCAGGCTGCAGGTGAGAATTTCCTCCGTGGGACCCGTCACATAATCGCGGCAGTTCTTTATCACAGTCACCTTCGACGCCACCGAAAAAGCGTGATCCGGGTCGTGGGTCGTCATGATGACGCCTCTGCCCGTCTCCGCCAGCTGTCTCACCCGCCGCAGCACCCGGATCCGGTTGCCGAAGTCGAGATTCGACGTGGGCTCATCCATAATCAGATAATCCGATTCCTGGGCGATGGCCCTCGCGATCAGAACAAGCTGACGCTCGCCGCCGCTGATCTCCGTGTAGGGTTCGTCCTTCAGATGATCGATGCCCATGAGGTTAAGAGCCTGCTCGGCCGCTTCCAGATCGCCTGCGGAAGGCGTGGCGAACATCTGCATGTGAGCCGTCCTTCCCATCACCGCCACCTGCATGACGGTGAACGGAAACGGAGGCGTATGAGACTGGGGAACGTATCCGATTTTTCTCGCCCGTTCCCGGATCGACATACCGGAAAGATCTCTTCCGTCCACATTCACCGATCCGCTCAGCAGAGGGATTCCTCCCAGAACGGACCGGAAAAGCGTCGTCTTCCCGATGCCGTTTGCCCCGAGGATGCACATGATCTCACCCCGGTCCACGGAAAGGGAGATTCCCTCTATGACTGTTTTCGTCTTTTTTCCCCGCCTGTAGCCGCAGACGGCATTCTGTATCTCAAGCATATCTGTATCTCAAATATCATTATTTACATTCATTTTGTATTCATTATGTATTCTGAATATAATCAGGAAGGATCCTCCCGCGCCAGAATCTGACGTGCTTCCTCCCTCGTCAGATCGTAACCGTAAAATTCACTGTAAAAGTCCATGACTTCCTGTTCCATGTCCAGACCGGCGAATTCCTCCGGATGGATCGTCTTCGCCATATACATGACCAGCAGAATTTTCTGCAGGCCCATGTCCCAGTAAAAGACACCGCTCGGCGTCAGATAAATCTGATCGTTTTTCACGGCGCTGATGGCCGCGTATTTTTCGTTGCCGGCTGTCGTTTCCTTGATCTCCTCCACCGTTTCCCGGTCGTTCATGCTGCCGTGATCGATGAAGATATAGTCCGGATTCCACGATGCCAGCTGCTCAAAATTGATCTGCGTGTGATTTCCCGCGTCCAGATCCGCGGTGACAGAGCGGCCGCCCGCCGCTTCGATCACTTCGCTGATATCGGAATACTTTCCGTAGGTCGTCAGGATGTCAATGCCGGCATAATAGACCGAAGGCCTTTCCGAATCCGGTATCTGCGAGGTGACATCGGTAACCGTTTTCAGCTTTTCATCGAAATAGTCCGCATAAGCCTGAGCCCGTTCCTCTGCCCCGCCGCCTGCCGCTTCGGCATAGACGAAGAGCTGATCCTTCACATCGGAAAGCGACTGCGACGTCACACCGTAAACCGCCGGAATATCCAGGGCTTCGAGCTGCTTCAGCTCGTTGGGCCGGTTAAACGTCAGCGCCAGATCCGGATCGTATGTCTTCAGCTCTTCCGTGCTGACGGAGCTGTGCACATTCTTCAGATACGGCAGTTCCGTAATCCTCGAAAAGACTTTCTGCGCCCAGGGAAAATTTTCAAACTGAACGTCGGCGCACACCGAAATCCTGTCCTCCGCGCCTAAAACGACCAGCGCCTCATAGGCAGGACCGTAAATCGCCGCGATACTCTGCGGTTCATCCGCAAAGACTTCCATTTCGGAACCGTCGATATTGGTGATCGTCTTCCTCTCCCGGCTTTCTGCATCTTTGGAGGAAGAATCGTTCTCCGCGCTTCCCGGATCGCCGGAAACCGTCATCGTTCCCGCCGCGTGGAATTCTCCTGTCAGCGTCAGTCCTGCCGGCGCGGAAAGCTCCGGCTCTTTTGTCACGCTGCCCGCGGTCTTCTCCTGAAGGACGAGCTTCGTTCCTGAATTCTCCGTCACTTCCCAGATATCGTCAGCCCTTTCCACGGCCTCCGCCATGGCGGCTATGGTATCCTCCGCGCCGGTTCCCACATAGATGCTCACCGGCTGATCCGGACAGTCCCCGCAGGGATTGGAGGCCGGATCCCTGTATACATTCATATCCATTCCCGCAAAGGTGATCACTCCGCTTTCCTCAGCGGAGCCCTCCGCGGTGATCGTATAGACAGCCTTTTCATTTTTCTCCTGACCGCAGGAGCACGCCAGCAGCAGGACGCACAGCAGAATTACTGCCGCAGCCAGCACGTGCATCCTGCGTCTGACAAACATCCTGAGCCCGGCATCCGTCCGCTCTTCAGCAGATCTCCGGCTCCCGGCAGGAACACAGCCTCCCGCGTGCATCCGGTTTCCGGCAGATATCCGGCGCCCGCGGTATTTGTTTCCGTCAAAACTCATAAAAAACTCTTCTTTCCTTTAAACATCAGATACAGGAAGAACGGCGCCCCGATGATGGCCGTCAGAACGCCCAGCGGAATCTCCTGGGAGAACAGGCATCTGGCCAGATCGTCCACCACCAGCAGAAACAATCCGCCGATGAGCACCGAGCAGGGCAGCATTTTCGAGTAATCCGGCCCCGCGATCATCCTCGCGATGTGCGGAACGATCAGTCCCACCCAGCCGATCATGCCGCCCACCGCCACGGCGGAGGAAGATATCAGCGTCGCGCACAGGATGATGATTCCCCGCATCTTTTTCGTATCCAGACCCAGCGACGAGGATTCCTCGTCGTCGAGAGACAGCACGTTCAGCCACCACCGCAGAAGCATCAGCGGAATCATTCCCGCCGCGAAAGGGACGAGCATGATGAAAATATCACTCTTCGTCACGTATGTCAGACCGCCCATCAGCCAGAAGGTGATCGTCGGCAGCGTGTCATACGGATCGCCCACAAATTTTACGATGGAAATAAAGGCGGAAAACAACGCCGCGATGACCATGCCCGTCAGTACCAGCGTCAGTGTCGCTCCGCCGGACTGAGCCGTCAGAGCCGAGCTGATGAAATAGGCGGCCGCCACAGCTGCCAGCCCGAAGCAGAAAGCGGATATCTGAATCACCAGAGCATTCCCTCCCAGAAGGATCGCCAGAGCCGCGCCGAAACTGGCTCCCGTGGCCGCTCCGAGAATATCGGGTGAAACCATGGGATTGCGGAAAATCCCCTGATAAGCCGCGCCGGCCGCCGCAAGGGCCGCGCCGATGAGAACCGCGGCGGCGATGCGCGCCAGCCTCGATTCAAAGAGAACAAGAGCTGCCGCCTCTGTCTCCTCGCTGTCATAAGGGCCTCCCAAATTTGTGATGATATCCAGCAGCGTCGACGGTGTGATGGAATATCTTCCCACCATCACGGAAATCACCGCTGCCGCCAGAAGAAGCAGCAGAAGCACAGAAGTGACCGCCGGCATCCTGTTTTTTTCCAATCTGTTCATAACTTATTTCCGGCTCTCCTCTGCACGCATCATTCCGTCTCCTCCGTATTCTGTCCGCTCCGGGCGTTATCTCCCGTATAGATTTCCATTTTCAGAGAACTCTGACCTCCGTTCTTTTCCCTGATCGTCAGGCATTTTCCGTCGGCCGACGCCTCCAGCCCGGAGGAATAGAAACTGTTGATCACCTCCGCCATATCCGACGCCGTCGATTCCGGCGTCGCCCAGAGAAATTCATGTTCGTGAACGGCCACGGCGCTGTCCATCACATCCGTCGTATCCGTATCGTCCGGCGGAATCATTTCACCGTTCCGATACATCCTGAGCCAGATAATGCTGCGATGCGTGACCACCGAATCCACCTGATACACCGCACGCCCCGCCGTCTCCTCCACGGTACTGACCGAAGCTCCGCTGGGAATGAGCTGCTCTATTTCGAGCTTCTCCACACAGCTTTTTCCTTCTTTATCCGTAAGTCCTGACAGCACTTCACTGTCAGGAGCATTGGTGATTTCCATCATTCCGTCGTTGACCTGTACCACCGGAACGGTGATTTCGATTCCGTTCTCTCCGTTCTGAACGATCGCCACATCACCGTCATCGATTCTCTGTCCTCCGACGACGATCCTCAGCTGCTCTGCCAGATTTTCATCAAAAGATACCGCTCTGTCAAAGCTTAGGTCAGCGATAATGCGCTGATCCCGCTCACCGCCGCTGCACTCTCCCCGCAGAGTACAGCTGTTCAGCACGGGAGAATGATCTCCCGGTTCCGCAGCGCCTCCGCATCCCGTACACATCGCAGTTAAAATACAGATAAGTACTATAAGCGTGATATTTATAATTCGCTTTTGTTTTCTTTTTTTCTGACTGTACATATTGACCCGACTTTCAAAATAATTTATTATATTATAAATATGTATTAATATTTTATATTATTATTTGGTTTATTTAGTTTGATTATTTATTTAACGATAACAGTATAAACTTATAAGTAACTACCATGTCAATATGAATAGGCGAGAAAATGACAGGAAATCACGAAAATAAAAAATATAATTATATTACACTTGGAAATCTTGCAAAACTGGCAAATATCGGGCGGGATACTTTGTCCTTTTACAGCCGGAAAGGTCTGATACGCCCGGTTTACGTCGGAGAGAACGGTTACAAATATTTTCTTCCGGAACAGGTTCAGACGATTCAGTTCATCCGATTTTACCGGAAGCTGGATTTCCCGCTGGAAACCATACAGAACATGCTGGACAGTATGGAGGAAGCAAAAGATATAAAATCAAAGGATATGAAAAACGGAAACCCGGCAAAAGATTCCCATTCAGCAGAGAATGCCGATCCGGCGGATCAGAACGACGCTTTTGAAAACCAGCTGCAGTATCTGCAGCGAAAAATCGAAGATTTCCGCACCGCTGCCGAATTTCTGAAGACAGAAAAAGATTTTCACCGGTATATCAGCATCCACCGAAACGATGAGCCGTTTTTTTCCGATCTGGAGGAGAAACAGTTCTATCAGACACCTATCCGCTTCTGCCATTCGCTGAATCAGATCGACAATGCCCGGAAAATCTCCGATTTCTTCTGCCAGGGCGGAAATTTTCAGATTCCCCGGTATCCGATCTGCTGCGTTATCCCGCAGGAAGCGCTTCTTGCGGGACATTTCTGCGCTTACGTTCACGGCGGATCCGACAGAGAGCAGACGGATCTGCCAAAAAGGCCGGAAAAATCCGATGAGGACAGCCGGCGCGCCACCCCCTATAGCCGCGAAGACAACATTGTCACCCGCAGTTCCGGTACGTATGCCTGTCTCATTCACACCGGCGGTACGGGTACCATATTTCCGTCCATACGCAGGCTTCTCGATCATCTCAGCTGCTGCGGCGTAAAAATCACCGGCAGTGCCTACGTGATCAACTCCTATAATTTCCTGAATGTGACGGAATTTCAGAATTCCGACTATATCATTCAGATCCGTGTCGAAGGCCGTCCGGCAGAATAATGCGGCCGTACTTTACGATTGTGTACGGGATCTTACAGTGAGGATAAAAACAAAAAACGGAAAAGACAGATATTCTGATCCGCCTGCAGGCAGCCTTCGGGAAAGCTCCCGCCTTCAGAATATCTGTCTTTTTTCACTTTCCTATTTTTTTATCCGTTTTATCCGTTGCGGCTCACGCGGCCTGCACGGAGATCCTCTACGGCCTCCGTCACGCCCTTTACGATCTGATCCGCTTCCTCTTCCGTATTATAGCGTCCGAGTGAAATCCGCAGAGAGCCGTGTGCCAGCTGATACGGTACCCCTGCAGCCAGCAGGACATGACTCGGATCCACGGATCCGGAAGTACACGCCGAACCGGAAGAAGCCGCGATCCCTTTCAGATCCAGTTCAAACAGCAGGGCTTCACCGTCGATTTTTTCAAAGGACACATTCAGAATACCGGGGAGACGATTTTCCTCATCGCCGTTGAGATAAGTTCCCGGAATTGCGAGAATTCCTTCCTGTATTCGGTCTCTCAGCGACGCCAGACGCGCCGCTTTTTCCTCCATCGTCAGGCAGGCCTCCTCCAGCGCCGCAGCCATGCCGGCGATATAGGCCACATTTTCCGTTCCGGACCGGTGCCCCCGCTCCTGAGCTCCTCCGTCCAGAAGATTGTCCGGGCAGAATCCCTTCCTGCAGTACAGCACGCCTGTCCCCTTCGGCCCGTTGAACTTGTGAGCTGACATCGACAGCATATCGATCTTTTGTTCCTTCACATCGATGGGAAGAATTCCCGCCGCCTGTACAGCATCCGTATGAAAGAGGATGCCTTCCCGGCGGCATATCTCTCCGATCTCCGCAACCGGCTGAACCGTCCCGATCTCATTGTTTGCGTACATGACAGAGACAAGAGCTGTCTGCGGCCTTATCGCCTCCCGGACCGCTTCCGCCGACACGCGGCCCTTCGTATCCACCGGAAGATATGTCACGTCAAACCCGTCTTCCTCCAGCGACTTTGCCGCATGCAGTATCGCGTGATGTTCGATAACGGTGGTGATAATATGATTTTTTCCTTCCTTTTTCAGCCTGCGCGCCGTTCCCTTCAGCGCCCAGTTGTCCGATTCCGTCCCGCAGGAGGTGAAATAGATATCCCCTGCCGGAGCATGAATCGCCGCAGCGATTTTCCTTCGCGCATCCTCCACCGCTCTGTGAGCCTCTCTGCCCGCCGAGTAGATCGAGGAAGGATTCCCGTAGTGATCTCTCAGATACGGCATCATCGCATCCAGAGCACGGTCAGACAGCTTCGTCGTGGCTGCATTATCCGCATAAATAAATTTCTTCATTTTATCACGCCTCTGTTTCGTCTATGCCTCTGTTCCGTCCTCGATCAGCGCATACATGACGCCGCCGCAGACCATTCCGTCGGATTCGGCCACTTCTCCCGTCATATCGATAAATACCGTCTTATATTCTCCCGTGCCGATAATGTCCACCGCATCCCGGATCACGGCTCCTTCACTGCAGCCGCCGCCGATACTTCCCGTGACGCTGCCTCTGCGGTCCACCGCCATCTTTGCACCCGCGCCCCGCGGAGTGGATCCTTTCGTCTGAATGACGGTTACGACAGCCTTTGGCTCGTGATTTTCCGCCAGATATTCGATCATATCCAGATCGAGATCCGACCCGTTCACATATCTCGCATGTCCCGTATTCTTTTCCGGCAGACGCTTATAGGCGATAACTTCCGACAGAATAGATACCGCGATCTCTTCCGGTGTCACAGCACCGATCTTCAGGCCGATCGGTGTGGCGATCCTTTCGATTTTTTCCTTGTCGAAGCCCTCTTCCACGAGCATATCCAGCAGTCCGCGCACTCTTCTTCTCGATCCGATCATTCCCAGATAAGCCGGCTGTGTTCCCGGAAGAATCGCTCTCAGACAGTCGGCATCGTGACGGTGACCCCGGGTGATGATGACGACAAAATCGTACGGCGTAATCTTCAGACCCGAGATAGCATTCTCAAAGGAATCACAGATGACGCCTGCCGCCCACGGAAAACGCTCTTCGTTGGCAAAGGCCGGCCTGTCGTCTGCAACGTACACCTCAAATCCGCACTTTGCGGAAAATTCGCAGACAGGAAGTGCGATATGACCGCCTCCGAGTATGATGAGACGTTCCTTCGGCAGAACCGGTTCGCTGATACGAAAATCATCGCCTTCCTTCTCCGCCGTAGGACTGATGACGGCCAGTCCTTCTTCCGCATCACCTGCCGGCATGATTTTCAGCGACCGTTTCAGTCCTTCCGACATCAGCCCGCTTTCGCCGCGGATCTCCGTCTCGATGGAGACGCTCTCTCCCTCTGCGATAGCGTCGAGTATCTGGCCGTAAATATTTCTTTCTTCCATTTCCTTTACCTCCGTTTTCCTCCGGTTTTTCTCATATCGCTGCATCCAGCCATACCTGCTGCACCTACAGCATTATATCACAAATATCTCACAGAACAGATAACTTATATATACCCCCGATATGCCCCTCTGAAAAAGAATAAAAGAACAGATGCCAAAACAGAAAATCGCTTTTCCAACAGAAAAAAAGAGAACCTCCGAAGCCGTTCTCCGGCCCGGAAGTTCTCCCGTTTTTCTCTGCATCGCGCCTTCGGTAATCCGGCCGCTGTCTGACTATTCGACGGCGACTACGTTTACCGCTCTGAGTTTATCCCCGTTCTTCGGATCCGGTTCGGTCGAAAAAGTGACCTTCTGTCCCTCATTCAGTGTCTTGAATCCGTCTGCCACGATAGCGGAATAATGTACGAAAACATCGTTTCCACTCTCTTCATCTTCAATAAACCCATAACCCTTCTCTGCATTGAACCATTTTACTGTACCGTTGCTCATCTAAAATACCTCCTGTTTAAAATGTAAAAAATTCACATATTTCCGTAAATCATTAAATGCCTAATGACTTACAAAAACATGTGAATCAATATACATTTCGCTTACGACTGCATTCTAACATAAAAAAAATATATCGTCAATCATTTTGTGCGATTTTAATAAAAAATTATAAATTTTTTTTGACCGTTACTGATAAAAACTTACAGAATGCTACATGTTTTTCCCAGTCAGACGACCCCTGTGCCGTACGATCGGTCTTTTCCCCGACAGTATGATTCTATTTTTTCATTGCTATAGCTGATATATTGTCGTATAATTTATATTTATGAATCAGTTACCCGAAGCCTTTTTCCGGCTTTGCCGGCCCGGCAGGAGCTGTTTCAGACTTCAGAATATAA
>CAJFPD010000170.1 GCA_904398315.1 Candidatus Alangreenwoodia gallinarii
ATCACAGAAACGCCGAGGGACTGCGCTTTCGTCAGCTTGCTTCCGGCAGCTTCGCCCGCCAGCAGATAATCCGTCTTCTTCGAGACGCTTCCGCTGACTTTGCCGCCGTTTTTTTCGATGAGAGCGGCCGCCGCCTTCCGGTCCATGGACGGGAGTGTGCCGGTGATGGCAAAGGTGAGGCCGGAAAGAGCACCTTCCTGCGCTCTCCGTGCGCTCTCCGCTTTCTCTTCCCCGCTGAGCTCCATGCGGACTCCCGCGTCCTGCAGCCGCCGGAGAATTTCTCTGTTCTGGCCGTTGTCGAAATAGGCCCGCACTGCCTTCGCCGTGATGCTTCCCACGTCTTCGATCTGCTCCAGCTCCTCCTCGGAAGCCTGTCCGATCTTTTCGATGCTGCCGAAATGCTGCACGATGGATCTGGCCGCCGCCTTTCCGACGTTCGGTATGCCCAGTCCCGTCAGCAGCTGATAAGGCGGCTTCTGTTTCGCCGCTTCGATGGCTGCCAGCAGCTTGTCCGTATTTTTTTCTCTGCCGATGATGCCCAGCTCGATCAGACGGTCTCTGTGTTCCTTCAGCGTAAAGATATCCGCGATGTCATGGAGAAAACCCTGCGCGATCAGCTCTCTGATGTAGACCTCGCCGAAGCCCTTGATGTCCATGGCGTCACGGCCCACAAAGTGAATCAGATGACGTTCCAGCTGCGCCGGACAGCTGGCGCCCGTGCACCTCATGTCCGCCGTATCCTCGTCCCGGACCACCGGAGCGCCGCATACGGGACAGACCGAAGGAATCCGGTACCGTTTTACGCCGGCGGGGCGCTTTTCTCTGACGACGCTCTGAACTTTCGGAATGATCTCACCCGATTTGTACACGACCACCGTATCGCCGATACCCACATCCAGTTCATCGATATAGTCCTGATTGTGCAGCGTAGCCCGGGATACGCTGGTTCCGCACAGGCGCACGGGATCGAAGACGGCTGTAGGAGTCACACGTCCCGTCCTGCCGACGGAGAGCTCGATATCGCGCACGACGCTCTCCTTCTGCTCCGGCGGATATTTGTATGCCACCATAAATCCCGCATTTTTACTGGTATCGGGACATTTTTCTCTGTCCGCCAGCCGGTTCAGCTTGACCACCGCACCGTCGATGTCGTAGGGCAGCTCGCCCCGCATGGCTCCTATCTTCTGAATCGCCTCCCAGACTTCCTCTTCGGTGCGGCAAACCTCGTAATGTTCGATCACCTTTACTCCGTTTTGCTTCAGATAATCGTAGACCTCCTCATGGGTCTGAAAGGAAATCCCCCGGGCGTCCTGCAGATTGAAGATAAACATAGACAGTCCCCGTTCCGCCGTCACACTGCTGTCCAGCTGCCGAAGCGTTCCCGCCGCGCAGTTTCTCGGGTTAGCGAAGGGCTTCTTTCCCAGCAGCTCCTGCTTCTCATTGACCGCCGCAAAAGCAGCCTCCTCCATGTAGACCTCACCGCGCAGTTCCAGATATTCCGGCTTCTGCGGCAGTTGCGTAACCACATCGCGGATCACTTTTGCATTTTCCGTCACGTCTTCGCCGTATTCCCGGCCGTCACCCCGGGTCAGCGCCGTCACCAGCGTACCGTTCTCGTAGCGCAGAGCCAGGGAAAGGCCGTCGATCTTCGTCTCCACCAGGAACTCCGTATCGTCTCCCAGTTTTTTCCTCATATCGCCCACCCATTTGTCCACTTCTTCCCGGCTGAACACGTCCTGAATGGACAGCATCGGAACCCGGTGTCTCACGAGAACGCCGGCCGTCCGCTTCGCTTTTCCGCCCACGCGCCGCGTAGGAGAATCGGCTTCAGCCAGTTCGGGAAATTCCGCTTCCAGCTCCCTCAGTTCTCTGGAAAGTGCATCATATTCCGCATCGCTGATCTCCGGATCATCCTGATTAAAATATTTTTCACTGTGATATTTCAGAAGATCTGTCAGTTCTCTGATTCTGAGCTTCGCTTCTTCTTTTTTCATCCGTTTCCACTCCTGACTCCGTCAGATCTTTTCGAGAGGGGCAAAATCCAGAGCCAGTTTTTTGACTCCCACCGAATCGAAGACTACGGTTACAGCTCCGCTTTTGACGGCGATCACCATGCCCTCGCCGAATTTCGGATGGACCACCCGGTCCCCCTCCGCAAAATCCGCGGCATTCTTTGCCGCCTTTTTCGCCAGATCTGAAGTATTCTGCTTTATGTATCTCAGCTGATCGAAAGGCTTGTTCATGGTGCTGTACCGTTTCTTCGGCTGCGCCTCGATATTTCCGCCGCCCTCCTGATAGCTGTTTCTTCCCAGAGGATCCGCCTCGTCATCGAAGAGGCTTTTGTCAAGCTCCTTCAGAAACTGCGACTCCCGGGTATAATCCGTCCTGCCGTAAATCGTCCGCGACACGGCGCTTGTCAGAAACAGCCGTTCCTCTGCCCGCGTAATTCCCACATAGCAGAGACGGCGTTCCTCCTCCATGCCATCCGCCGAATCCAGGGAACGCCAGCCCGGAAACAGGCCGTCCTCCATTCCCGGCATGAATACCACCGGAAATTCCAGTCCTTTCGCGCTGTGGAGCGTCATCAGAACCACAGCGTTTTCCTCCGGCTCGTGATTGTCTACATCTGCCACCAGCGCTACGCTTTCCAGGAATTCCGCCAAAGACAGCTGGGGATTTTCCTCCTCGCTATCGTACATGACCGACTTGAACTCCAGCAGGTTTTCGATCCTTCCGTCCGCTTCCACCGTCTTCGCCTCTTCCATAGCCTTGACATAGCCGCTGTCCGTCAGAAGCCGGTCATAGATGTCGCTGACTTTCATCTCCTCATGGTTGGCGTGGCACTCCGCCAGCAGCCGGATCAGAGAGTGAAGAGCCGCCGCCGGCTTAGACGGCAGTCCGTCCAGCACTTCGTCGTCCGTCAGCAGCTCAAACAGGCTGGCTTCCCTCTGCTGCGCGAGAATCTGCAGCTTTTCCAGCGTTTTCGCTCCGACACCCCGCTTCGGTTCGTTGACGATGCGCACGAAGGCCAGATCGTCGGCCGGATTGAGAACCAGGCGCAGGTAAGCCATCATGTCCTTGATTTCCCTGCGGTCGTAAAACTTCGTGCCTCCCAGGACGCGGTAGGGAATATCCGCCGCCATAAAAGCCTCTTCGAAGTTACGGGACTGAACGTTTGTCCGGTAGAGAACGGCAAAATCAGAATATTTCCGCTCCCCTGTCTTCAGACGGTCGATCTCGTGAGCCACATAGGCGGCCTCCGATTTTTCGTTGTCGAGACGGCGATACATGATTTTCTCACCGTCAGGCGCTTCGGTCCACAGCTTCTTGTCTTTTCTGCCTCTGTTATTCTGTATGACGGAGTGAGCCGCTTTCAGGATATTGGCACAGGAGCGGTAATTCTGTTCCAGCTTGACCACCTTCGTGCCCGGAAAATCCTTTTCAAAGGAGAGAATATTGCGGATATCGGCGCCTCTCCACTGATAGATGCACTGATCGTCATCCCCCACCACGCAGATATTCCTGTGCTGTTCCGCCAGCAGTCTGACGAAGCGGTACTGCATGAAGTTGGTATCCTGATACTCGTCCACCATGATATAGTGAAATTTCTGCCGGTAATATTCCAGAACCTCTTCATCCGTCTCGAAGAGATGGACGGTGCGCCAGATGAGATCGTCGAAATCCATGGCGTTGTTCTTTTTCAGCGTCTCTTCATATCCTCTGTACAGTTTTGCCACGATTTTCTCTTTGTATCCGTCGGCAGTCTCCGCGAATTCCCGGCTGTCCACACCTTTTTCCTTTGCGCTGCTTATGATGCTCAGCACATAGTTCGGGGAAAATTCCTTGTCGTCCAGATTTTCCGCCTTGATCAGCGCTTTGGCAACCGCTCTCTGATCGACGGGATCATAGATCGTGAAGTCTCTCGTATAACCGATGCGGTCCGCATTCATGCGCAGGATCCGGAGACAGGCGGAGTGAAACGTCATGATCCACATATTTGTCCCCGTGCCGATCAGAGACTCCACCCGCTCCTTCATCTCCCGGGCGGCCTTGTTGGTGAAGGTTACCGCTAAAATCTCATAGGGAGAAATCCCCTTTTCGAGAATCATATAGGCGATCCGGCGCGTCATCGTGCTCGTCTTTCCGCTGCCCGCACCCGCAAGAATGAGAAGCGGTCCTTCGGTATACATCGCCGCTTCTCTCTGTTTTTCGTTCAGATTATTCAGATATTCCATATCGTTTTTCTTTCCTCAACTCTGCGGAAATTCCGCGAAAAACCCGTGAAAAAGGCGCATATCCTGCGCCTGAAAATTACCTAAAGAATTTCTCCTGTCTTTTCTCTGATCATTGTTATCTCCGCCGCATATCCCTGCAGTTCGTTCGGCGTCTCAAGATTAAACGGAAGTCCCTTCAGCTTCTCATGCGTCACCACCCTGCAGATGGCATCGAGACCGATGGTACCTTCGCCGATCTTCGCATGCCGGTCTTTATGGCAGGCGAATTCATTCATATTGTCGTTGACGTGAACGCCGCCGATCTTTCCTTTCCCGATTTTTTCCTCGATTTCATTCAGCACGCCGTCGAGATCGTTGACGATATCGTACCCCGCCGAGTGAAGGTGGCAGGTGTCGATGCAGATTCCCAGATTTCTGCTGTGATTCACACCCTGTATGATCTGTGCGAGCTCCTCAAAACTGCGGCCGATCTCACTTCCCTTGCCTGACATGCCCTCCAGCAGGATCATGGGACCTCCGTCTTCCGTGATGGTCTGATTCAGAGCGTCCACGATATACTGTATTCCCTGTTCCGCGCCCTGTCCCACATGACTGCCCGGATGAAACAGAAATCTCGCATCAGGCAGATGCTTCATCCGCTCCACATCTTCTTTCAGAACGCCGAGAGCAAAAGATCTGACGTCTTCTTTCGACGAACACAGATTCATCGTATAAGGGGCATGAGCCAGCAGCGGGCCGAATCCTTTTTCCTCCATGAGCGCCGCGGCCTTTGCGATATCTTTTTCATCCAGGGCTCTGACATTTCCGCCCCGCGGATTTCTCGTAAAGAACTGAAAAGTATTGGCTCCTATGGAAACTGCTTCCTGAACCGCTTTGTAGTATCCTTTCGCAATGGAAAGGTGACATCCCAGATACAGCATTATTCTTCTTATCCTCTCTTATTTTACCCAGATTCCGCCGCCCAGAAATTCCCGCATGATCGAATTGTTGCTGATGTCGCTCCAGTCCTTCAGAGAGCGCACGCACCGCAGAATGCGCAGCAGGCGCTCTGCTTCCAGATAATTTTCATCCTCCTCCCGGATCTCCTCCAGACTTTCTTTGACCAGCGGCTTCAGCATGGCCCATTCGTACATGAAGGCCGAATTGAACAGCGCGTCGGCGCTGTCATTATACGGAAAAATATTTTTCACCTCGCCGGCGCGCACCTTGACCCACTCGCTGAGCGTCTGCGATGCGGTACGTCCCCGTGAACGCACATCGCGGGCGATCCTGCGCACCAGGCGCAGATCGCTGACCGGAATCCTGTTGTTATCATCGATGTTGACCGTCGTCAGCGGACTGATATAGATTCTGTATTTTTCGCTGTCGTCGATATCGCTGGTCAGCTCATCGTTCAGCGCATGAATTCCCTCGATGACGATGGGCTGATCCGCTTCTGCCTGCGTAATCCTCGTTCCGTAGCGCTTACTTCCCTTGATGAAATCGAAAACCGGCATATCCACCGTCTTCCCTTCCAGAAGTTCATTCATCTGCCTGTTAAACAGCTTGACATCCACAGCATCGAGATCCTCAAAGTTGAATTTTCCGTTTTCATCTACGGGAGCCTGCTCCCGTTCCACGAAATAATCGTCAGTCCCCATATAAAGAGGGCGTTTTCCGTTGACACGCAGCTGGATGCACAGGCGCTGGGCGAAGGTCGTCTTTCCCGAAGAAGAAGGACCGGCGATGAGAATGATGCGCTTTCCGCTCTTTACGATCTCGTCGGCGATATTGGCTATCTTCTTCTCCTGGAGCGCTTCGTTCAGCAGAATGAGATCGTGCCACTCACCGTTCATCACCTTGCGGTTGAGATCCTTCATATACCAGACGCCCACATTATTATTCCACTCCGCTTCCTCCAGAAACGCCTCATAGAGTTTTTTATCATCCCGGTACGGCGGCAGCTCTCTGTTGCTCCGGTACTGCGGAATGCGCACCACGACGCCTCCCGGATAAGGAACGATTTCAAACAGAGTAAGAGAACGGGTAGAGGCCAGAAGGGGATCAAAGAATATCTTTGACACGCCCCTGCAGGTGTATTCAAAAACTTCTCTCACATCGCAGTGTCTGACATAATCGATAAGCTCAGGCGTCAGGATGGAAGGAGGATCGTCCGACAGGATTTCTTTCCTGCGTATGATCTTCCTTGAGAATGTCACGTTTTCCGCGATCATCTCTTTCATTCTCTTCTCCGTCCTCCAGGCCAGTTCCGCCGGATTTTCCGGCATATTGCCGATCCTGATGTAAAGCCCGTCATTCAGAGGATGCTTCAGAACCGGCTTTACTTCCGGAGCGATCTCTTCCAGCGCTGTCAGATACAGAAAATAGACACTTCTCTGGTAGACAAGCCTGGCGAGACGGGAACGCAGATCCATAAAGTGAACCACGGCAGGGCGGCTGACACGATACAGGAGATCTCTCCCCACATCGTTGACACTGGCAAAGACCGGAAAATATCCCTCTGACCGGTCATAATATTTCGCAGCCAGATCTTCCAGAGAGATGCCGGGCCTTTCCATAACTTCTGTGATATGATTTTCGGAAATGATTCGGATTCTGATTTTTTCATTCATCGCAGCCTCCTGCTCTCTGCCGAGCGACATACAGCGGATGCCGTCACGTCATTTTTTTCATTATATCATGTCATCCCGTTTTCCGCCCCTGATTTTTGCTGAGAAACTCCATTTATCGAGCCCGAAGGGCGCGGATAAATGTTAGTTCCCCGTATGCGCCGTTCTCCGGCCGATCCGCAGTTTTGCTTTTGGCGGCGTTAAAACGTCAGACGGCCTTCCGCCAGTGTGGCGGAAGGCCGTCCTTACCGAGATTTGCTGATCAGTCACGGCACAGGCCGCACCGTCCCTTCCGGACCGGTGCAGGACGGAGTCCGAGTTTCCGTCCCGGGCAGCTGTACCGCATACCATAAAAGAGTTTTTCAGATAGAGTTTTCAAGATTTGCCGCAGTTTTTCTCAGGCGATAGAATGCCGCGGGTCACGATCTTTTTTCTTCAGCGATCTGATGAAGCCGCTGCCTCAGGCCGCACCGAGCTCCGCTGAAATGAGCTCGGCCAGCTGTTCCAGTTCCTCGCGCGTCATGGTAATTCCGCGCGTCATCTGCCGGTGTGTGGGATCCCATTCCCGCACGTCATATTTCGGACTGCTGCCGTTCCAGCTGACGATGTTGAACTCCTTGTTCCAGCCTCGCGGAGACGAAGAAAGAATTCCGAAGTGTTTGACAATTTCAAACCGAAAATCATCATCCCGTCTCGCTCTTTCCGCCATATCGGTCATCTCCTTTCCCGCCTGTCATGAACCGGATGCAGACCGGATCTCCGGATCACTCCGGATCTCAGACATACAGACGGATTTCATACAGGCGAAATTCTGTTTGAAAGGAAATTTTTTACATCTCCTTTCGTATTTCCATTATATTACAATTCCATTTTTTGTCAAGTAGCTTCTGTAAAATAATTACAGTCTGTTTCAGAAAGCTCTGACGGCGGTTCGCACCTCGCACAACGGAAGGTCTCCGCTCTCTCCCGCCGCTTCTTCGTCCGGCCCCCTGCATGCTTTTTCACGGGATAACCTGTGTTTTTTCTCCGCCCGTGATATAATGACAGTGCTACAGACAGTTCTCCCGCCGCCTGTCTGCGGCGGTTATCCGTTTACATCTGAAGAACGCAGAGGAAAAAGGAGATATACAGAAAATGTATAAAGTCGGTATCATTACAGCCAGCGATAAAGGTTCTCAGGGGCTTCGAGAGGACAAAGGAGGACCCGCTATCGAAAAGATCATCCGCAGATTTGCTGAAGATTTTGAAGTCGCCGATTACCGCATGCTTCCCGATGAAAAAGAACAGCTCGCCGACGCCATAAAGGATATGACGGACAGGCTCGGCATCGATCTGGTCGTTACCACGGGAGGTACCGGTTTTTCCAAACGGGATGTGACGCCGGAAGCGACGCTTTCCGTCATCGAACGCAGAACCCCCGGCATTCCGGAAGCTATGCGCAGTATCAGCATGGCTGTCACCATGAGGGCTATGCTGTCCCGGGCTGAAGCCGGTATCCGCGGCGACTCACTCATCATCAATCTGCCGGGCAGCCCCAAGGCCATCGAAGAAGTTCTCGCTCCTATTCTCCCTTCACTGCGTCACGGGCTTGATATCCTCCAGGGAAGAGATGCGGAGTGCGCGAGAAAATAGATATTATCCGATATATTTTCGCACTATTGCAGAAAGGACCTGCCCCGAAACCGGTACCGGTTTCGGGGCAGGTCCTTTCGGTTCCTCCTGCAGACGGCTGCAGATATTTCTTCATTCTTTTCCGCTATTCCTTTTTTCCGTCTGTTCCGTACTTTTCCATCAGCACACGTGCCACCAGCACACCGCAGGCAGACGCCTGAGACAGGGAATGTGTGACGCCGGACCCGTCACCCATGGCATAGATACCTTTCACATCGGTCTCCATATTGCTGTCGACTTTCACCCTGGAATTATAGAATTTCACTTCCACGCCGTAAAGAAGCGTATCCTCATTTGCCGTACCGGGCGCGATCTTGTCGAGAGCGTAGATCATCTCGATGATATCATCCAGCTGACGCTTCGGAATCACCAGACTGAGATCTCCCGGTGTCGCTTTCAGTGTCGGCCGCGTATAGCATTTTTCCATCCGCCGCTCCGAGCTTCTCCGTCCCTTCACCAGATCCCCGAACCGCTGAAGCAGAACGCCGCCGCCCAGCAGATTGCTCAGCCGGGCGATAGACTCGCCGTATTCATTGCTGTCATTAAACGGTTCTGTAAACTGATTTGTCACCAGAAGGGCAAAATTCGTATTCTCCGTGTGGAGTTCCTCATCCGCATAGCTGTGGCCGTTTACTGTAATAATTCCGTTTGTATTTTCCGCGACGACTTCGCCGTAGGGATTCATGCAGAAAGTCCGCACTACATCGTTGTACTGTTCCGTCTTGTAAACCAGCTTACTCTCATACACCTCATCCGTAATATGTTTGAAGATTTCCGCAGGCAGCTCCACGCGCACGCCGATATCCACCCGGTTGCTCATGGTCTTTATTCCGAGTTTTGCGCAGATAGCCGATATCCAGCGTGATCCGGATCTGCCGGAGGCCAGAACGAGATCGCGGCACAAAATCCGGTCGCCTTTGTCTGTCGTCACAAGAAAGCCGTCCTCCGTCTTTTCGATGTCGTCTGCGGAAGTATTGAATCGCGTTTCGATTCTGTCCCTGGTATAATCGTATAATTTTTCCAGGATCTGTCTGTTTCTGTCTGTCCCCAGATGGCGTACTTTGGCATCCAGAAGGTGCAGATTGTGCTGAAGTGCCGTCGTCTTCAGATCAGAATTTCCGGTCGAATACAGCTTTGCATCGCCGCCTCCGAATCCCGTCAGCACGTCGTCCACGTATTCCATCAGCTCCATAGCCTGCTCTTCTCCCACATATTTGTGCAGATCTCCGCCGAACCGCGTGGTAATGTTGTATTTCCCGTCGGAAAGCGTTCCGGCGCCGCCATATCCGTGCATGATCCTGCAGGGACTGCATTTGACACACTTTTCCGTTTTGCCTTCTTTAATCGGGCAAATTCTCTTTTCGAGGGGCGTTCCCTTTTCCAGAACGAGTACTTTGGCCGGGCAGTTTTTTCTGCACAGCTCATAGGTCAGAAATACTCCGCCGGCTCCCGCTCCCACAACGACGATATCATAATTCTCCATAATATTTTCCTCAATCTCCCCTTCCTGTCTCTTCATCCCGGCGCAGATATTCCGCCGTATTCTTCGTCTTTTTCCACCTCAAAAATTATACTGAATCCGCATGCTTCTGTAAAGATATTCCGATATCCGGTGGTCTTCCGGCATGTCCGCAGATATGATAAGATATACGAAAAAGAAAGAATTATGGAAGGAGGAGCGGCAGAAATGCTCCGTCTGAAACAGGCGGAGCATTTCTGCCGCATACATAACTGATGAAAAAACTGTTTTTTATTCTGCCCGTCATATCAGGGATTTTCTGGGGCTCTTCCGGAATTTTCGTCAGAACACTGACGGAAGCCGGCATGAACAGCTTCACGATTCTGACCTGCCGCATGGCTGTAGCCGTCGTCATACTGTTCCTGATCATTCTCTTTTTCGACCGTTCACTTCTGAAAATCCATCTGAAGGATATCTGGCTTTTCGCAGCCGGCGGTCTTCTTGGAACGCTGGGACTCAACCTCTGCTACAATGAAGCCGTCAACCGGCTGACACTGTCTCTGGCCGCGGTGCTTCTGAGCCTCGCTCCCGTATTTGTCCTTCTGTTTGCGGCTATTTTCTTCAAAGAAAAAATTACGGGAAAGAAGGTTGGCTGCATGCTGCTCGCCATTTTCGGATGCGCTCTTGTCAGCGGAATCTTCGAAAACGCGTCGGGGCTCACCTGGAGTGCCTCCGGGATTATCATCGGTGCATCGTCAGCGTTTTTCTACGCTCTTTACAGCATTTTTTCCAAGCTGGCGATGGAACGTGGCTATCATCCGCTGACGGTGACGTTTTACTGTCTTCTCCTGATCACGGCCGTCCTTCTTCCTCTGACGGACTGGTCTGCCGTCGCCGGCTTCGTCATTCAGTCTTTTGCAAAGCACACCGGTTTCCTTCTGCTCCATTCCCTGTGTGCCTATATCATGCCGTATATTCTCTACACCGTTTCCCTCAGCCATATCGAAGCCGGCAAAGCTTCGATCCTGGCTTCCGGGGAGCCGGTGGCGGCTATGATCTTCGGCTTGATTTTTTATTCGGAAATTCCCACCGTGCTCTCGGTCTGCGGCCTGGCTCTGACGATCGCCGCGCTGACACTGCTGAGCATGCCGGACAAAAAAAGGCTGCCGGAACCGAAAAAAAACGAAAAGATCTGATCTTGCCCTGACATAAAGAAAGTCCCGTATCAGACTTCCGTCTGTACGGGACTTTTTTCTGATTCAGCCGCTTTTTCTGCGCAGTCTGTTTATTTCTTATGATCCCACTTTGTCTTTACTACAGGAACCGGATCGCTGCTGATTCCGTCAAGATTGTGGAGATATTTTCTGCCCTCCGCAATGATGACCCCACTGAGGCCGATTACGCCGATTACGTTCGGAATGACCATCAGGCCGTTGAGGATATCCGCGATATTCCAGACGAGCTGAAGAGATGCCACAGTTCCCAGGAAGGACAGCAGAATGAAGATCACTTTGTAGATCTTCATGACTTTCGGGCCGATGAGATATTCCGCCGCCCGCTCTCCGTAATAGGACCAGCCGAGAATTGTGGTAAATGCAAACAGTGACAGAGATACGGTGATGAAAATTCTGCCGACATAAGGAATCTGATCAAAAACGGCGAAGGTGAGCACCGTATCATCGCTCATTTCACCGCCAAGTTCCGGATGTGCGAGAACAGAACTTACCAGCGTCAGTCCTGTCATCAGACAGATGACGACGGTATCCCAGAAAGTGCCTGTCATCGAAATCAGCGACTGCCTTACCGGATTTTTCGTCTTCGCTGCCGCCGCCACGAGAGGCGCCGAACCCATACCGGACTCATTGGAGAAAAGTCCTCTGGCGCATCCGAACCGGATGGCTTCCGATACTGCAAAGCCTGCCGCGCCGCCGAATCCTGCCTGAACGGAAAAGGCCGACTTGATGATGAGCACTACTGCCGGTACGATGTAGCGGTAGTTCATCACCAGGATGACGATACAGCCGATCACGTAGAGGAGCGCCATAAAAGGCACCAGTTTTTCGCACACTTTTGTGATCGACTTCACACCTCCGATGATAACGACTGCCGTAATCACGGCGATGACGAGACCGACTATCCAGCGCGGTACACCGAAATTAGAGCTGCACGCGTCCGCGATGGAATTGGACTGCGTCATACAGCCGATCCCGAAGGCTGCCAGAGCTGCTAAAACAGCGAAGATAACCGCCAGCCACTTCTGTCCCAGACCTCTCTCCAGAGCATACATTGCACCGCCCAGCATTCTGCCGTCCTTGGACTGCACACGATACTTTACTGACATCAGCGTCTCAGAGTATTTTGTCGCCATGCCGAATACGCCGATCAGCCACATCCAGAGAACGGCTCCCGGACCTCCCGATGTAACCGCTGTAGCCACACCGATGATATTGCCGGTACCGATCGTGGCAGCCAGTGCCGTCGTCAGTGCACCAAACTGCGAAATTTCACCTTCTCCATCCGTATCCTTCGTCACAGAAAGGCGTATTCCTTTTCCGAGATACCGCTGAATGATGCCGGTACGAAACGTCATGAACAGATGTGTACCGCACAGAATGATGATCAGCGGAAGACCCCAGAGGATCCCGTCAATCTGTGAGATGAGGTTTGAAAAAGTTTCCATATATTCTCTCCTCTCGAAATATTGCTTTAATTGCTTAATATCGTACTTCGACGATGTCCGGGAAAATATATGCTTCTGGCAGCGCAATCCGAACATTAATATTGCATACATTTTCACACTATGTATATTATCCAACAAGAAAAAACGCCTGTCAATTTATTATTTTTCTTCAACCTCATTCTAAGCCGTGATTATTTTTTCAAAATCATATATAAACCGTATATATTTCATATTTTTATCATCACGCCACAGATTAGAAAGAAAATCTGAAAATTTCTATTGATTTTTCCCGATTCTGTATTATAATAATTATTGTTGTTTTCCGATACGGATTTCTTCGAGGTGTGGCTCAGTTTGGTAGAGCGTTGCGTTCGGGACGCAAAGGTCGCAGGTTCAAATCCTGTCACCTCGACCACAGGAAAAAGAAACCGTCTGAGCGTTGTATTATCAGCGTTCAGGCGGTTTTTTCGTTTAAATTTTCCGGAGACAGAATCTTTTTATTTCGCATATTCCATCGGAATACCGTATTCCTCACAGCAGGTATGTTCGATTCTGCATCCGCGCGACTGTTCCCATCCGCTTCCGAATATGGCAATATCCGCTTCCGCCAGCAGCTCCAATGACTTTCCCAGAAGATACAGCGGTGATTTTTTTCCGAATTCCTCTCCGAACCAGGAATCCAGGATTATGATATCGCCGCCGTATTTCATCCCGGTATGTTTTATGATATTCTCCCGTGTTTTCCGAATTTCCTCCGGAGATTTTCCGGTCATCGGCTGAGATATGAATATTTTTACGGTATCCCCGTATTTCTTCCGATCCATCATCTGCCGCACCTCCTGATTCGCTGCAGAAACAGAATCCGTCTCTGTCTCCGTAAAATCTCCTTGCTTCCGCATTCAGATCGTGATAACTTAAATACAGGTAAAAACAGGTAATGTCGGCAAACGGTTAGCCTAGAATATTTCGTTTATGAAATAAACCGCAGTTTCCGGAGCCGGCGGTTTATTTCTTTTTTGCGCTGGTGGGCAGTGTATGCAACAGATAC
>CAJFPD010000171.1 GCA_904398315.1 Candidatus Alangreenwoodia gallinarii
AGCCCGAAGGGTAAATCAATAACCCTCTTCTGCGTGCTGCACCTTTGCAGCAACTTCATTCGCCACCGCGGCAAATTCTTCCATACTGAGGGTTTCCGCCCTGCGGACCGGATCGATGCCCGCGGCCTGAAGAACGGAGGAAATCTCCTCCTTCTTCAGGCCGCGGATACCGGTGAGCGCATTCAGCAGAGTCTTCCGTCTCTGGCCGAATCCGTTCTTTACCGTTTCAAAAAACAGTTTTCTGTCCACCAGGTTCACGGGCTGTTCGCCGCGCAGGTCGAGGCGTATCACTGTGGAATCCACCTTCGGGCGCGGCACGAATACTTCCTTCGGCGCATTGGCGATATGGCTGACAGTGCAGTAAAAGCCCACCGCCACAGTCAGAGCTCCATAACGCTTCGAGCCGGGCGATGCCTGGATGCGATCCGCAACTTCTTTCTGCATCATGACAGTAATACTGTCGGCAGGAATTTCCTCTTCCAGCAGCTTCATGACGATAGGCGTCGTGATATAGTACGGAAGATTTCCGATGATCCTGACTTTGCCTGTCAGGCCCCGGGAACGCTGCTGCTGTATCACTTCCTTCAGATCGGTTTTCATGATATCGCCGTGCAGGATATTCACATTATCATAGTCCTTCAGCGTTTCAGCCAGAATCGGTATCAGATGTCTGTCGATCTCCACCGCTGTCACATGAGCCGCACATTCCGCCGCGGCTGCTGTCAGCACGCCCATTCCCGGACCGATTTCGATCACCAGATCTTCTTTTCCGACTCCGGATCCTTCGATGATACGGTCTATGATATTTTTATCCGATAAAAAATTCTGTCCCAGGCTCTTTGAATGGCGAAAATCATATTTATCGCGCAGCTGAGCCATTTTTAAAGGAGAATAGAGCTTGTCCATGAACCGTCAGATCTCCTTATTCTGTCTTTGTGCGGATCTCATCGAGCTCCCGTCTGTCGCGGGCGGCTTTTGCCATATCGGCCACGATATCCACCAGATGGAAGCATCCGTTCGGGCCGCCGATCATTCCGCCGATCTCGCGCTTCGTCAGTTCGTCGATATTTCTGCCCACAAAGAGGCCCGACGCCGTATGATCCATTTCAAAACAGGCGGCATACGGCCAGCGCTGCATCGTCATATCGAAGCCGGTGATCTGCCTTCCCGTCATGGAATAGGAGATCTGCGCATGCATCTCGTGGAAGCTGTCCTGATAGGTGCCGTTTATGACCGCCTCATCACCTCCTTCGGTGATGATCGTATACTGTTTGTACTTGTTATAGAGATTTCTCGTCCTGTAGTGATTCAGGCTGTTTACATGATGCGGCCAGTCGTAGAGCCCCGGCATTCTTCCGGTGTACGGACGGCAGTAATTCACCTTCTGATCCAGCCAGATCTTTTCGTATTCGATGGGATCCGCCACGCCGATTTCCTCCAGCATGTAAATCTCCGCCTGGCTGATTCCTCTGAGGTCCTCCAGCAGCAGCTCTTTGATCAGACCGTTTCCGTCGTAATCCGGAAGTGATTTGATGATTCCGCTGGCACCGAAGGTACACGTTTCACCCGCCAGCTCGCTGATCTCATCCTGAACGAGATTGTCATTCTGAGGTGTCCGGTGAACGGCATAGAGAACTTTTTCCGTCTTCATTCCGCGGGCATCGGCATAGATGACGACGCTGCATTCGTAGCGGGTACCGAGGAAGGAACATTCCGCTGTGATTTTCCCGTCGGGTGTCTTGTCCACGCGGTTCATATAGGCGCCCTGTTCGATGACTTTGATCATAATTTACTCCTCTCTGTATCATATACAAACCGGGCTTCCCGCGTCATCCGCAGAAAACCCGGGGCCAACCGGCGTATTTCACATTCCGATCTCTTCGGAGCTCATATCTGCCGCAGCTGATCCCTGTCCGGAAGACTTGCCTCCAGCTCCTCTCTGGTGATACCGTAATGATTCAGCCTCTTCAGAAAGGCTTTCGCATTGCCATAGCCGATTCCCAGCTTTCTTCCCGCATAATCGCGCCGCGCCTTTGCCTCAGGATCGGCTGCCAGGCCGTAAAATATCATGTCGGATTCCGTAAATTCCGATCTCTGCTCCGTAAGCGTTCTGCCTGCAGCCTCGATAGCTCTGCGGATCACTTCCGGCTCCGCATTTTCTATTCCGATGTCCTCTCCCCGCAGCGCTTCGTTTTTCGACACATAGGCCTGTCCCGCCTCCGGAAACAGCTCCGTCAGCCGCCTGCGTATCTCTCTGCCTGCATAATCCGGGTCGGTGAGAATAATGATTCCCCGCGTCCGGTACGCATTGCGGATGCGTTCGATCGTATCCCTGCTGATTCCGTATCCGTGTGTCGCGATAACATCCGCATTGACCGCTTTTTTCACCGCATCGATATCATCTCTGCCCTCGACAACAATTACTTCTTTTACTAAATATTCCATATTCATCCGTTCTTTCATTCCGTTTCCGAACTGCCTTCCGCCTTCCGTCTCAGGCAGTCAGCCACTGCCCGCTCTTTCTGCTGTCAGACGTCAGGGAAGCGGATCTGTCGTCTGCCCGGAATCCTCGTCGTCAAAGACATAGATGATCTCCCCGGATTTCGCCATCTTCAGCCAGGTTCTCGCCTGTTCCTCGATATATGCCTCGGTCCCGATCTGGCTTACTTCTTCTTCCAGAAGAGCCTTTTCCTCTTTCAGCTCTGTAATTCTGTCCTGTGCCTCATTTTTTTCCATCGTCAGAGAGATGATCTTCCATACGGAGCTCATGATACCGAGAACCACCAGAAGAGCCAGAATGAGAACGACAATCCTGGCCGGTGTCATCTTCTTTTTCTTCTTTTTCGCCGCCCTGCCGCGGCTCTCCGCCGCCTGCACCGCCTCTGCCGCAGGCGCACCGGCGGATATTCCTTCCGCATTGTCCGCAATATCTGTTGCAGACGCCGATTCCTCCGGACGGTATCCGTAATAGTCATATTCCTCTCCGGGAAGACCGCGCTTACGCCTCGATTCCGCGGCTGCTTCCCGAAGCTGGCGTCTTCGCGCCTCACGCTGCGCTTCCAGATCGATCACAGTGTCGTCTTCGATCAGATCGCGCCTCTTTTTCTTCCGGATAATTTTTTTTCCCATACTGCTGCCCCACACCTGCAAAAATCCTCATAATATCCGGCCCAGACGGCTCTGTACCGGCGCCGGGCCGACTATGAGATCAGAATATATGCTGTTATCAGCATTATAACATAAACGACGGCCGCCGCACGGATGCGTTTTGACTTTTTAAAAAAGAAAACAGACCGACCCAGCAGAATCCCGGCGATCAGAGAAATCGTTTCGTGAAAGCTGATTCTGCCATAGCTGCTGATATACCAGAAGCGTGCTGCGATCATGGCAGACATCAGGCAGAATATCAGATCAAAAACTCCCTTCATCCATCTTCTTCTGCGGCTTCCTCCGTCCGGTACGAGACTCTCATATACTTCAAAGAAAAAAGCGATGCAGGCGCCGCATACAGCCATGATGAAAATCTCGCGCAGCTGCAGAAAAATGCGGTCATATCCGTAAATCAGGCCAGTCGGTGCTTTCCCTATGAGATCTTCCGATACGGACAGGAGCAGGTCTCTGATTTTTTCCGCCACCGGACCGAATTTTTCCAGATCCATCTTTTCGTCATCTCATCAGCTTTTTCAGGAATCCGCTTCCCGTCTCGGCGGCTCCTTTCATATAGGTCAGGCTTATAATCTCTCCGGACAGCGCCGCTTTCCCCGTATCCAGATCCAGCTGCGTTATTCTCAGTGAACGTCCTCTCACAGACAGGGCGCCTTCTTCAAGAAGGATTAGCACCGCATTTTCATCAAAGCTGCTCACATCTGTCACCGCGGTCACCTCCAGCGTTTCCCTGTTTTCCGAGATCAATGTATGTTCTGTCATATCAGATTCCCCCTGTCAAAGAATATGAGAGGGCTCCGTCTGATATACATAAAAAGCGCCGAAGACCGCGCCAAAAACGACAAAAAACGGGAGAAAGGAAGTCTTTCTCCCGCTCTCGCAAATTTTTTCCGCTCCCGCCCGCATGTCTGCAGCCTTCACGCGCGGAAACGCTCCGGGATATAACAGTCTTCTCCTGGGCGGTAACCGTACAGTGATTCATAGGAAGCCGGATCGATCAGGAAAAACTGGTCAGCCACCCAGGTTCCCTGATCTCCGCTGGTGGTATCGACGCAGAAAATTTCCCCGTCTATGAGGACCAGATTCCACGCGTGATCCGTATTTGACGCCACCCAGCAGTCCAGACCGAGCCGGTCGCAGATCGCCTTATACGCCGATGCGTAGCCTGAGCATACCGTTTTTCCCTCGATCAGCGCTCCGTAGCTGCCTCTGTTCTTTCGCAGCGGGCTGCCATAGTCGCCGTTTATAATCGCCTCGGAAAGCTCGTAATCGTATTCCACATGCTCGCACAGATACAGAAAAATCGCCCGGTGCAGTTCTGTCTCTCCGCCGCCTTCCGCCGAAACGCTCCCCGCAATCTCTGCGCTGATGCGGTCCAGTGCCTCGCTCACGAGAGACTGGGCCTGAAAAACTTCTTCCCTGTCCGGAAAAGTGGATTCTTCTCCGTTTTCATCCTTCTCTGCACCGTATACACTCCACCGATCTGCACTGTCCGAACCGGAAAAGAAAATCCTAAACTGCCACAGTCCGAATATATCCATGCCGGAAGCTGTATAGCGCTCCGGCATGATGCAGAGATCCTCCGCGTCATTCGAAATTTCCGACGAAATATAGGAAGCGATGCGGCTTTCATCGAGCCGGAATCCCGACGTGCGTACCGAAACCGGTTCATAGCCCGTATCAAATCCGTCGATCAGAGCTTCCACCAGTTCCTCCTCGCTGTTCACCGTTGTAAATTTGGCCGGCGAAATGCCGAAATTCCGGAACAGCATAAAAAAGCCTGCGGCTGTCAGTATCAAAAGGATAATTATCACTCCCGCCGCTCTCCGTATAACACCTGATTTCTTTCTGCTCAACGCTGCTTCCTCATTCCTTATTCACACGATACGCTGCAGGATTTTCCCGCGGTATGTGATATTCCTCCGACTCATCCGTTTTTCCTCTGCCGTGCATCAGAGGGAGAGTGACTGTCATCGTGGTTCCCTCTCCTTCTCTGCTCCGGACGGAGATTTTTCCGTCGTGGACTTCTGTTATCTGCTTGGCGATGGAAAGGCCCAGACCTGTTCCTCCCATGGACCGGGAGCGCGCTTTATCCACCCGGTAAAAGCGCTCAAAAATACGGGAGATTTCCGCCTCGCTGATTCCGATACCGTTATCGGCGACAGAGATATTGACGGTATCACCCCGGATAAAAGAATCTATCCGTATCTTTCCGCCGTCCTGAGTGTATTTTATGGCATTCATCAATATATTGAGCAGCACCTGCTGTATTTTATCCCGGTCCGCAAAAATGTACAGCGGCCTCTGTCTGCGGAAAGGACATTCCACACTCTGCTGCTTGCTCTCAGCTGTCAGAAGGACCTTTCTCACACAGTCGTCAAGAAGACTTCCGACTTCCAGCTCTTCCATATTCATCTTCTCTGTCTCGTTGTCCAGCCGGGACAGCTGCAGAAGTTCTTTGACCAGTCTCGCCATGCGCTCCGTCTCGTCGTCGATCACTGTCAGGAAATTTTTTCTCGTCTCTTCGTCCTCGACTCCGCCGTCCAGCAGCGTCTCCGTATAGCTGCGTATCGTCGTCAGCGGCGTGCGCAGCTCATGAGATACATTGGCGACAAAATCGGTCTGCATCTTCTCGAGCTTCTGTCCCTCCGTAATATCCTGAATCAGCATGATCACTCCGATATCATTATCGTCATCCGCCATAAACCTCGCATAGCGCACCGAAAGAATGCGGGAACGGTAGTTTATCACTTCGTTCATCGTCTCGCTGGAGGTGATATGACGGATTCCGTCTGTGATATCTTTTTTGCCGAGACGCCGGAGAACCGCGGAGAAATCCAGATCTGCAGTCTCTTCATCCGAGAGTTCCAGAAGTGTCCGCGCCGCTTCATTGATATGGATAATCTCACCGGAAAGATCCACGGCAATCAGTCCGTCCGCCATATACTTCAGAATGGTCTCAAGTTTACTCTTTTCGTTTGAGATTTCATTGATATTGTAGTTCAGCTCACGGCGCAGAATATTAAACATATCCGCCAGCCGTCCGATCTCATCATTTGATTTTCCCCGGATTTCCTGGGAAAAATCGCCGAAAGCCATTTTTTCCGCCTTTTCTGTCAGGTCATTGAT
>CAJFPD010000172.1 GCA_904398315.1 Candidatus Alangreenwoodia gallinarii
CGTTTTCTGTCGGAGCGGTATCTGTTGTGAGATGGTTTTGCAGGGCAGAGCTCGGAAATGGCATAAAGCCGGGAGGAAAGGAGAAAAGGATGAGGGATATCATCTGTTTTGATAATGCGGACGAAAAAAATCTCTGCTTCAGCAACTGGTATGAAGCGGCATTTGAGATTGACGGCCGGCGTTTCGCCTCTGTGGAACAGTATATGATGTATGAAAAAGCTGAGCTGTTCGGCGACGGGGAGACAGCGCAAAAGGTACTGGAGATCACCGACGCGGCTCAGATCAAGGCTCTGGGACGTCAGGTAAAGGGATATGACGATCACCTTTGGAACGGCTGCCGGCAGATCATCGTATATGAAGGCGTGCTGGCAAAATTCAGCCAGAATCCGGAGCTCGGCGCCCGGCTTCTGGCTACAGGAGATGCTTTTCTGGCGGAGTGCGAGCCTTCCGATAAAATCTGGGGCATCGGCATGGCTCTTGACGATCCTCAGTGCGGCGATCGCAGCAGCTGGCAGGGACAGAATCTGCTGGGCTACACGCTGATGAAGGTACGCCGCAGGCTGGAGGCGGACGTGACGGCGCCGGGCGAACCGGCGCTGTCATGTTCCCGGATGGATCGGCGGTGAGTGTCAGAGGCAGTTTTTCAGAAATTCCTCTTCGGAAACCGATCCTGCGGAGGAGCGTACCGCTGAGAGGATCGCTTCCTGCATCACGCGTGCGGCGAGGGTGCCGGCGAAGTTGATATCGGCTTTGGCTCTGACGATGCCCGCAGGCGTTCCGGCTGCGCCGGAGAGACTGCCTGGTGAACTGTTGGCTCCGGAACGAAAGCCGCCGACCGAGGCGGCGTAGACGGTGTCTCCGTCGGCCATAGTTCCGGCCGGCCGGATGCAGCGCGCATAGGCGTTCTGAGCCATGGAGGCGATCTTATTCATTTCGGCCTTGGAGAATTCTCCGTTTGTGATGACAGCGCCGATGGTCGTATTGCCGGTAAACTGATCCCGTGGATCCATGAAATGAATCAGCTCTTCGGAGGTGTCAGAAAAACTTCTGCGGTCTTCCGACAGAAGACCGGCGGCTTTGTTTCCTGTTTCCGGATCGAAAATATCACCGAAGGCGTTGACGATGACGACGGCAGTCATCTGCAGATCTCTGACCTGAGCGCTGTAAAGGCCGAGACCGGATTTTACGGAGCGTTTCATGCCGTACAGCTTGCCTGCTGTGGCGCCGGCGCCGCCGCCGATGTTTCCCTGACGCCCGTCGGTGGACTGCAGTGCGCGGCTGCAGGCGAGATATCCCAGGGATGCGTCAGGCCGGTCGGAAGGACTGCCGTAGGCCAGATCGAAAATACAGGACTGCAGAACCAGAGGAACGCGGCATACGCCTGTGTCGTATCCGATGCCGTGTTCTTCGAAGCAGCGCATGACACCGTCAGAGGCGGCGAGGCCGTAGGCCGAGCCGCCGGAAAGGACGATGGCGTCGACCGGATTGTCGGCCGTTTCCGGGAAGGTGAGAGGCGTTTCTCTCGAGGCAGGGCCGCCGCCGCTGATGTGGCATCCCACCCTGGCCCCCTCCGGAAACCAGAGAACGGTGACTCCCGTTTTTCCCGATGAGGATTCTGCGTGACCTATACGCAGCCCCTGAACCGAACGGATCGCTTCTGTTATATTCTGTATATTTTTTATCATATTCTTTCCTCAGCCTTCCTTGCTTTTATTTCTTGTTATCTCTTATCTCTTATCTCTTATCTCTGTTTATCCCTTTTTCCGGATTATTCCGTCATCGTCTTTTCCAGGCAGTGTCTGTACCGGCCGTATCTGTTTCGGCAGCATTCGCACCGGCAGCATCCGCACCGGCGGATCGGGGAATTTTACGGAATCCGGGATCGTTATCAGAGTTATTATATCACGCGGTCCGTCATATTATATATCGCATATCAGATCGTCATATATCGCGTTACATATCGCGTATCATGCCGCGTGCCGGGTGCTTCATCTCAGGGATCTCTTGATTTTTTCTTTATCGGTTTTTATCATGACAGTAGTATAGTGATATACGGAGAATATCCCGGGGAATGATCCGGCGGGGAGCGGAGCAAAGCTTCCGGACGGATCCGGAACCTGTTTCAGTGAGAAAGGAGACAGAGATGAAAATTGCCATGGTACACGGGCAGAACCATGTGGGGTCCACCTGTCATGTGGGAAGAATTCTGGCGGAAAAGCTGGGCGGAGAGGTGAAGGAGTTTTTTCTGCCAGCGGATTTCAGCGGATACTGTACGGGGTGTATCGCCTGTATCGTAAAGGAAGAATCTCTGTGCCCGCACAGCGGACAGCTCGAAAAGATTACGGAGGCGCTGGACGAAGCGGATGTTCTGATTTTCACAAGTCCCGTGTATGTCTATCACGTGACGGGACAGATGAAAGCGCTGCTGGATCACTATGCCTGGCGCTGGATGCTGCACCGGCCGGAGCCGTCCATGTTTTCCAAGCAGGCGGTATGCATCTCCACCGCAGCCGGCGGGGGTATGAAATCCGCCAATAAGGATATGGCGGACAGCTTTTTCTTCTGGGGCATTCCGGCGGTCTACCGTCTCGGATTTGCCGTGCGGGCCGCTTCTTACGCGAAAATCAGCGGGGAGATCAAAGCGGATATCGACCGGAAGACCACAGCTCTGGCCGCAAAAATTATAAAACGTGCCGGCAGGGTGAAGCCGGGCATAAAGACGAGAGCTTTTTTTCATCTGGTGCGAAAGAAGATTCACGGCCCGGACTGGAATGAGGCGGACCGCATTTACTGGCGGGAGAGAGGATGGTACGGAGATGTGCGTCCGTGGAAGTGATATTTCAGTGGCAGCGACGGAGAGGAAGGCAGACGCATCAGAAAGTATAGAGGAGACAAAACCCGGAAAAATGAAATGCCCCCAATAATTTGGTGTCCAAATTATTGGGGGCATTTCAAATACTGTTTTCGGGTCTTTTCGTTTTTTGTATTCCGAAAATAATATTTTATAAATATTTCAGGGCGGAAACGGACATCCGAAAAAGAAATACAGTGAAAGAAAATACCATTTATTAACAATTGTTTAACGGAATTGTGCTTATGCATAAAAATAATATTCTGTATAATGCTCTGCGTGACGTCAGAAAAGAAGACAGAAAGGAGCAGGATAGAAAAAACGGAAAAGGAAACAGCCGGCGGTGACCGCCGGAAATTCAGAAAGAGATTTGCAGATAATTACGATAAA
>CAJFPD010000173.1 GCA_904398315.1 Candidatus Alangreenwoodia gallinarii
CTCTCACCTGACAGAGCATTCTGCATCTCTATACGGTTCGAAAGCTGATAAGATGCACTTCTGCATGCTTCAAAATCACTTTTTAATTGTGTTTTAGCGACTGTTTTATTATCTAATGAAACTACATAAGAGTTCCCTGTATCCTTATAATAATCCAGTGTGCCGGTATAGATTACTTTATCGCCTGCATCCAAATCCAGGCTTTCATATAGGGGATCACAACTATCTGAATATTCCAGAATCTGATTTTCAATATCTGTATATGCTGATATCACAATATAGCCGTTATCTTCTCCTGCCGTCTCCAAATCAAAAGAATATCCGGAGATGTCATTGTTTTCATCATATAAAACAGTGCAGTCATCAACTTCCGTATCATCCGTCCATGTCATATCCAGATCTGCAGCTGCTATATCCGTTATAAAACGTTCTGCAATAATTTCTGCCACATCTTCCGGAATCAGTTTATCTCCGGATGAATTAACGATTATTTTAGATGACGTATCTCCTGCGAATGAGAATGCTGTCGACATCGAAAAAATCATGACAGCCGTCATCATAATAGATATGATTTTCTTTTTCATAATTATCCTGTTCTTTTTCAATTTTATTCCACTCCTTCCGGCCTTTTCGGCTCGTACATACCACCATAAGATGCTGTACCTACTGCAGCTTCAGCCGCAACTCTCGCGATTCCTGCGATCTTTTCCAGAATAAAATCAACAATCTTTTTCATCTCTTTCACGTCCTTCCCAAAACTGCACATATCGTGCGAAAATAATATTGATAGATATGATCCAGAGTGTAGAAAGAATAACCTTTCCCGCCTCTATACCGAAGAAAACCAGTAATACCGCCAGCATCGTCCACAGTACATACAGGATAACCGCCCGCTTCCTGTTTTTCCGCCGTTCCGCGTCATTCAGAGGTCTGTTTCGATTGACGACCGGTATGCATACCGCCACCGGAATATACGCCAGCGCAGTCCCTGCCGACAATACTTCTGCACCGGCTGCTGACAGACTCCGATAGATCACCGAAAACAGCAGATAAAAGACCGCCATCGCCAACCCGCATCGAAAATGGGTCTTTGCGTGGAACCCTCCGCTGAAAAGCCTGACGGATACGAAGCACAGGAGATATAATACTCCCGTACCGATATTCTGCAGAAGCGCACTCAGCAGAAGCACGACCGCAAAGTTGATGAGATCTCCTGAAATCAGCTCCAGACCGTATTCATAAATCTCCATCGTCCTCCGGTCTTCTGCAATAATTCCCCTGCGGACTAAAAAAGCAGTCATCCTTCGCGCGATATACATGTCGGTTTCCTCCTCCGGTATACCTGCAGGATAACTGCTTTTTGTTTTTTATTCAATACATCTGCCGTATCTGGTATGTTATACGCCGTAACCGGTATCGAACGGGATCAGGATATCGCATATAAAGAGTTTTCCCTCTTCCCGGTACTCCATCATTCCTCCGTATTTTTCCACGATCTTCCGTATATTTTTCGTTCCCAGTCCGTGCAGCGACCTGTCTTCTTTCGTCGTCTCAAGTCCGGGATTTTCTGCCAGAACCGGCGCCGCCACCGTGTTTTCCACACAGATGCTCACATAATTTCCCTGGCGGAGAATTCTGACGGAGATTTTCTTTTCCCGGGCGTGTTCGGCAGCTTCGCAGGCGTTGTCCAGAAGATTTCCCATCAATACGCTGATATCACCCTGGGCCAGAGGCAGCTGCGCGTAGCTCACCTCTGCCGCACAGCGGATACCTTTCTGCTCCGCGAAAGAAAACTTCGTATTCAGAATCGCGTCCAGCGTATCGTTTCCCGTAAACAGCACGGCTCCGTCCGGATTCTGCACCTCCTGCGAAAATTTCCGTATGTAATCGCGGATTTCTTTATACTTCTCCTGTTTTGCCAGCAGATCGATGCAGACGAAATGATTTTTCAGATCGTGGCGTACCGACCGGATCTCCTCGTACAGCCTCCTGACTTCTTCCATCCGCTTTTTTTCACCGGCATACTGCAGATTCAGCAGCGCGTAATCCTGCCGGATGCGGCTGAGCCGGCTGAAGCGGAGAAAGAGGATGTAGATCAGCACATTCATCGCTGCGATGATGGCCACGGCGATCAGAACCGTATTCTGTATCTCCGGATGCTTTAGCGCAGCCGGCATCAGGACAGCCGCGGCTGCCAGAGAAAAAGACGGCAGCAGCAGCAGTATGAAAAATTCCTGCGCAGACAGCTCCGACCGGAAGCGCAGACGCAGGATGAGACGGGTGACTGCGAATAAAATCACCTTTGTCGTCACCATCGCCGCCATCCGGACAGGATCAAGCCTCGCAAAAAGATAAAAAACTTCCGTACTCTGAATATGGCTGAAAACGAGCGCTGTCCCCACAGCGATCATATTCACTGCCGCCATGATAAATACTGAGATAAAAACTTTCTCAAAAATATGACCTTTCAGCAGACAGCTGCAAAAAATAATGTTAATCACGGCCACTGCCACAGTGGAAAACATCTCAAAGGGAACTGCATAGGAGACCACCGAAATCACCGAAAAGGCAGTTCCTGCGATCAGAATCGTCCCTGCGTATTTTGCAGCCCCTTCCGCGCGATACCCGAAATAGCGCACCAGAAAATCATAGATCAGAAAAACCTCCACCGCGTTGATCAGCAGCTCCCACGCCAGTCTCACAGTCGCATCCCCCGCATATATTCCATAAATTTCCGTTCTGTCTCCTTCTGTCTGTTCCGGCTGACCGGGATGACAGATCCCTGCCGCAGCCGGATCTCACCTTTGCTCACCAGAGCGATATGACGGCAGTTTACCAGAAATCCCGCGTGACATCTGACAAAATCATACTGCCGCAGTCTCTCTTCGATACCGGCCAGCTTTTCCCGGTATTTCCACGTGCCGCTTTCCGCATAGACTGTCACCTCGTGATTTCTGATCTCAAAATAAAAGATCTCTCCCACAGGGACGCGCACCTTCCGGCCGCCGGCTTCAAAACAGAAAAAACGCTCCTGCTCCTCAAAATGTCGGACTATCTTCTCCGCCGCTTCCGGCAGACGTCCGAGATCCGTCTTTCTCAGAAACCAGAAAGGCTGATAGGAAAACGCATCGTAGACGAGATCGTCCATACCCGTGACAAAAAGAACCAGCGGCTTTCCCGGCAGATCCCTCAGCATTTCCGCCGCCTCGAATCCGGACATGCCGGGCATGTCGATATCCAGAAAAACGACATCCGCCCCGCCGCCGTCCTGTGCTCCGCGCAGCTCTGCCATCAGTTCCTCCCCGCAGCTGTAGACCGCCGTCTCCGTCTCCACGCCCATTCCGGACAGAATTTCTCCGGTCCGCTCCCTCAGATAATTCAAAAACACCGCATCGTCATCGCAGAAGATAATTTTCAGCTTCATAAAATAAAACCCTTCTTTCCGGGCTTTTCCCCGTCCCGCCACCGCACGCATCGAATCCGGCCGCATTCCGCCTTACGCAGAACAATAGTTCTGTACTAAAATTATAAACGTTTCGTTATTTGATATCCAGATCATGCAGATTAAAAATGTTTTACAGAATCCGCCCGGAACTCATTCCCGGCCGGAAACCGCATCTGTCCGGAGACAGCAGCAACCTGAAAATCACATCCGCCCGAAGGCGGCAGCAAAAAAACGGGCCGGAGCGCCATCATCCCCCGATGGCGCTCCGGCCCGTCTTCTGCCGTTTTTTATTTCACCACAACTCTGTGGAATTTTTTCTTTCCCTTTTTGATGAGAAGGGCATCATCCTTAAACATGTCCAGCGTCACCTGCTGCTTCTTGTCGGTGATCTTCTCATCGTTTACCAGCAGGCCGCCCTGCTCGATGGTGCGGAAACCTTCGCTGTTGCTCGGTACCAGTCCGATCTCCCGGATGAGAGAGACGAGACCCATGCCCTCGCCTTCAAATCTGGATTTTTCCATCTCCGTAGTCGGAACATTTTCCATATGGCCGCCGCCGGCAAACAGCGCTTTGGAAGCGTCCTTCGCCTTCTCCGCCTCTTCGGCGCCGTGAACGAGCGTAGTCAGCTCGGTGGCCAGGATCTCTTTCGCCTCATTCAGTTTGCTGCCTTCCCACGTCTCCATCTGGGCAATCTCTTCCAGCGGAATAAAGGTCAGGAGCTTGATGCATTTGATGACGTCAGCGTCATCTACATTTCTCCAGTACTGGTAAAATTCGTAAGGTGATGTTTTTTCCGGATCGAGCCACACGGCGCCCTTTCCGGTTTTTCCCATCTTTTTGCCTTCGGAATTGAGGAGGAGAGTGATCGTCATAGCGTGAGCATCGACGCCCAGCTTGCGCCGGATCAGCTCCGTGCCGCCCAGCATATTGCTCCACTGGTCATTTCCGCCGAACTGCATATTGCATCCGTAGCGCTTGTAGAGCTCGTAAAAATCATAGCTCTGCATGATCATATAATTGAACTCAAAGAAGCTGAGGCCCTTTTCCATGCGCTGCTTATAGCATTCCGCCCGCAGCATATTGTTGACGGAAAAATGAGGTCCCACTTCCCTCAGAAACTCGATATAGTTCAGATCCATCAGCCAGTCCGCGTTGTTTACCATGATCGCTTTCCCCTCGGAAAAATCGATAAAGCGGCTCATCTGCTTTTTAAAACAGTCGCAATTATGCTGAATCGTCTCCGGCGTCATCATCTGACGCATATCCGTCCGGCCGGAAGGATCTCCGATCATGCCGGTTCCGCCGCCCACCAGAGCGATCGGCTTGTTTCCGGCCTCCTGCAGCCTCTTCATGAGGCAGAGAGCCATGAAGTGACCTACATGCAGACTGTCGGCCGTAGGGTCAAATCCGATATAAAAGACGGCCTTTCCGCTGTCCACCATCTCCCGTATCGCTTCTTCATTTGTGACCTGTGCGATCAGACCGCGCGCCACCAGTTCGTCATAGATTTTCATACGTTCTCCTCCAACTGTCCTGCTTTCTCTGTTCTGTCAGCTCTTTCAGCCTAATTCCTCTATCATGTCCACGCGTCTCTTGTGACGGCCCTCTTCAAACTCCGTATTGAGCCAGATATCAACCATCTTCAGCGCCAGCTCCTGATCCGTCACTCTCGCGCCGAGAGCCATCATATTCGCATCGTTGTGCTTTCTGGACATCTCTGCGGTAAATTCATTGGTGCACAGTGCGCAGCGGATTCCCTTGACCTTATTGGCGACAATCGATACGCCGATTCCCGTCCCGCAGCATATGATGCCCTTGTCGCATTCACCTGCCGCGACAGCTTCCGCCGCCATCCTGGCGAACGGCGGGTAATCGACCGATGCGTTGGAATTCGTTCCGAAATCCAGAATATCGTAATTGTTTTCCACCAGATGCTTTTTAATCGCCTCTTTCAGTTCAAATCCTGCATGGTCACTGGCTAATGCAATCATTTTCAAACCTCCTCATTCCACATGGACAATGTTGCCGTCAGCAGCGTTCCGCATCCTGTTCATCACAGCGATGCCGATTCCTTCTTCCCTTACCCCAGCTGCAAAAATCACATCCACCTTCTGTGAATCCAATCCCCGCAGTTCTTTAAAAAACAGACGTGCGGCAGTTTCCGCATCTCCGTTGAAATCGATAATACCCGCTTTTTGACCTTCCTCCTCAGCCCTCTGTGCCGCTTCTTTTACGGCGCGGCTGACATCAGAGAGATTTTCTCCCGTAAACAGTGTCATCGGAGCGTTCGGTGCATAATGCCTGTACTTCAGCCCCGGCGATGCCGGTCTTCCCTCACTGTGCGCATCGCCTTCTACAGTGAGTCCTCCCGGGGGACCTCCAGCACTCTCTTCGGAATGACCTCCTGGAGCTGATCTCTCGTCACCGTTCCCGGTCTGACGACGACAGGATATTCGCCGGAAAGATCCACGATGGTGGATTCGATTCCCGTCTTACAGTCCGGTCCCACGAGGATCATGTCGATCTTTCCGTTCAGTTCGTCGATGACGTGCTGACCTGTCGTCGGGCTCGGATGGCCGGAAATATTGGCACTCGGAGCCGCCAGCGGCATACCCGCCTCATCGATAAGAGCCTGCGCGATAGGATCGTCCGGCTGACGCACGCCGACGTTTTCGCCGCCGCCCGTCACATTGGACGGAACTCTGCCCTTGATTCTCGGCATGACGATAGTCAGAGGACCCGGCCAGAAATTTTCCACAAATCTGGACATGAACTGATTGTTCGGCGCTGTGATGTCGATGACGAGATGGATATCCAGATCCCGTGCCACCAGCACAGAAACCGGATTGTCCTTCGGACGCTGCTTTACCTCAAAGAGTTTGTCGATGGCCGCTTCATCGTTGAGGGAAGCGCCCACCGCGTATACCGTATCCGTAGGAAAGGCCACCAGGCCCCCGTTGCGGAGGATTTCAGCCGCTTCGGCAATTTTATCGTGATCTTTTTCCGGATCTGTAATCGTATAAATCTTCGTTTCCATAAAATACAACCTCCTGTACTGCCGTTGCTCCCGGCATCAGAAATTCTTCATCTTTTCCGCCTGATCAGACGTAATCAGCGCGTCGATCACCTCGTCGAGATCTCCGTCCAGAAAATAATCCAGCTTGTAGATCGTCAGGCCGATTCTGTGATCCGAGATGCGGCCCTGAGGGAAATTGTACGTCCGGATCCGCTCGCTGCGGTCGCCGCTGCCCACCTGGCTCTTGCGCTCCTCCGCCTGCTCATCGTGCTGCTGTCTGAGCATCATGTCGTACAACTTGGCCTTCAGCACTTTGAATGCCTTCTCTTTATTTTTCAGCTGGGATTTTTCATCCTGGCACGTGACGACAATTCCCGTAGGGATATGAGTCAGCCGCACGGCGGAGTCCGTCGTATTGACGCACTGCCCGCCGTTTCCGGAAGCCCGGTAGACATCCACGCGGACGTCATTGGGATTCAGATCCACTTCCACATCGTCCGCCTCCGGCAGCACGGCAACCGTAGCCGCCGAAGTGTGAATCCTGCCGCTGGACTCCGTCTCCGGAACTCTCTGCACGCGGTGCACGCCGCTCTCATACTTGAGTCTGGAATAAGCCCCTTTGCCTTTGATGAGAATCACGGCTTCCTTGATGCCGCCCATTCCCGTATCGGCGATGTCCATGATCTCCGTCTTCCAGCCCCGGCGCTCCGCGTATCTGGTATACATACGCAGGAGGTCCGCTCCGAAGAGCGCGGCTTCTTCACCGCCGGTACCGGCTCTGATCTCGAGAATGACGTTCTTCTGATCGTTCGGATCCTTCGGCAGCAGCAGAACCTTCAGCTCTTCGCTGAGCTTCTCGTCCTGCCCCTCCAGATCGGACAGCTCCATCTTGGCCAGCTCGCGCATTTCCTCATCCGAACCGCTGTCCGAAAGAATATCTTTCGCTTCCTTTATACTCTCTGTAACCTTCTTATATTCCGCATATTTCTGAACGATAGGCTCCATCTCCCCGATTTCCTTTGCGTACTTCTGCCACACCGCCTGATCGGCGATGACAGCAGGATCGGAAACCTTCAGACTGAGCTCTTCGTATTTACTCTGAATAAAATCGAGTTTATCATACATAACAATCTGCTCCTGAAATCCTGTATTTAAATTTCTTCAGCGTACATTATAGCATAACTTCCGAAAAAAGTATCATGCTGACAAATATATCTCGCTGTTCCTCTGAATTCTTTTTCCCGTTTTACCCGGAAAATAAAAGCACGGACGGCAAAAGCCGTTTTCTGCATAAGAAAAGACCGGAATCGAAATTCCGGTCCGAATGTCTGAATTCTTTATTCGAGATTGAACTTTTTTTTGAATTTTTCGACACGGCCGCCGCGGTTGATAAACTTCTGCTGACCTGTGAAGAAAGGATGGCATGCCGAGCATACGTCAAGACGCATCTCTTCTTTCATGGACTTTGTCTCAAAAGAATTCCCGCAGGCGCAGGTTACTTTGCAGACCTTGTAATCAGGATGGATTCCTTCTCTCATGTTTTTCACCTCTTTTCGCGTGGAGTATATGTTAACTTCACGTTTTTTTATCTCTCTTCTGTTTTTGACATGCGCCGTCGCCGATGCTCCGGCGATAGCTTAACCAGTATAACACTGTCAAAAGAAAAGAGCAAGTAATTTTCACGTAAAAAATGAATTTCACCGAAGTTATTTCAAATACCGCCGCTACTTCTGATCCCGTTTCCGGCAGAAGACGATCCGGTCCAGCCCCGCCAGATCCTGATGCACTTCGATGCCTTCGTAGACTCCTTCCGCTTCAAGAAGCTCCGTCACCGCCTCCGCCTGATCCGAGCCGATCTCCAGCATCAGAAATCCCTTCTTTTTCAGATTGGCGGAAGCCTCTTTCGCGATCCTGCGATAAAAGTCCAGACCATCCGCTCCGCCGTCCAGAGCGCTCATCGGCTCATGTTCACGGATCTCTTTCTGCAGCGTTCCGATCACAGCCGTCGGTATGTAGGGCGGATTGGAAAGAATCATATCGAACGTCTCTTTTATCTGTGTCACTTTTTTCTTTTTCTCTATGAAAAAAAGATCAGACTGCAGAAATTCGATCCGGTCAGCCACGCCGTTTTTCTCCGCATTCCGCCTCGCCACCTCCAGCGCATCCTCACTGATATCGCAGGCGGTCACCTTCGCCTTCGGGAGAAAGTGGGCGACGGATACGGCTATAGCTCCGCTGCCGCAGCACATATCCATCACCGACAGAGACCGCTTCTTTTCCTTTGCCTTTTCCAGCGCCAGCTCCACCAGACTTTCTGTGTCCTGCCTGGGAATCAGAACGGATTCGTCGACCTCAAAAGGCAGCCCCATAAATTCCTGGCTGCCTACGATATACTGGAGCGGCTCACCCGCAGCTCTCCGGTCCACCATGCCGAAATACGCGTCAGCATGATCTTCATCTGTCTCATCTTTATAGTGAAGAAATAAAAATTTTCTGTCCTCATGCATCAGAAACAGCATGATATCTTCCGCATCACGCTTCGCATCAGCGATATTCGCCTCTTTCAGCCTGTTGATGCCGATCTGAAGCACTTCTCCGAACGTAATAAACATCTTGCTTCCAACTTTCCGAATTACTCTGTCATTTTTCCGTTTCCGGCGCTTTCTCTTTCCGGCGCTTTCTCTTCCGTGTCTGCCGCTTCAGAAGCCGCTTCCGATCTGTTCAGAGCCTGATCCATTCCAGACTCCGGCGCCGTCTCCGGCTCCTCTGCCGGTCCTGCAGCCGTTTCCTGCATTTCCTGTGCTTCCGGCCGTACCGGATCCGGACGCTCCAGCTCCTTCAGCAGCTCGGCAAAAGCGATGGTCTCCTGCATAGCTTCCGCCGATATGCCGGCGGACTCTTCCTCTGTCAGATCAGCCGCCGATTCGGAACGGTCCGGACGCCCTTCAAAGGACTGCCCGCCCTCCGGGCTGATATTTCCCTCGGCCACTGCGCGTTCCTTCAGCCAGCGCTCCCTGTCGATCTCATTGCCCTTTCCGTCAACATCAAAAGTCCGGCTCTGAGGCGGTTCCTCGCTCAGGCAGACATTGACCGCGGCAATGGCCACTTCCAGCATACTCTCATCCGGAACGCGCGTCGTCAGACGCTGCATCAGAAGACCGGGGACGCTCAGAATTTTTACCAGAGCCGTATCGCTCCTGCCCGCCCAGCGCAGCAGTTCATAAGACAGACCCGCCACCACGGGGATCAGCAGGATTCTCGATACCAGACGTATGACGACATTCGGCCAGCCCAGAAACGAAAAGAGCAGAAGGCTGATGATGAATACGAACATGATAAAGCTCGTTCCGCACCGCGGATGAAGCGTCTCAAACTGAGCGCAGTTCTTCGGTGTCAGCTCCAGGCCGTTTTCAAAACAGTGAATCGTCTGATGCTCCGCTCCGTGATACTGAAAAACCCGCTTGATATCCGGCATTTTCGCGATGAGCGCCACATAGACGATAAACATGGCGATTCTGAGAACTCCCTCGATCAGATTCAGCACAACGGCATTCTCCGTAAACGCATGACACAGACCGACGACCCAGGTCGGCAGGAGCACAAAGACGCCCACCGATACGACGAGCGCGACGATTACCGAACCGTAGAGAAGAAAATTAAAGACACCCTTTTCTCCGTATCTGTCCGTAATCCATCGCTCCAGCCTGCCGGGCTCTGTATTTTCCTCCGCATCTTCGTCGATATCCTCTTCCACGACGCTGGCGGAATACATCAGCGTCCGCGTTCCTGTGACGAGGGAATCCACAAAAGCCATCACACCCCGGATGATCGGCCACTTCATCCAGTTTTTTTTCGGCGGAAGCGGCTCTTCCCTGATATTGATGGTGCCGTCCGCCCTGCGGACTGCCACCGCGGAGCGGTCGGCACCCTTCATCATGATTCCTTCCATGACAGCCTGCCCGCCCATTTTCGTCGGGCTGGCATCCTTGATAAATATCTTGCTGAAATCCATTTCCTTCTTCTGCCCCTTACCCTAACATCTTCGTTTTGTTTACGATATCTATAAAGTCCTGATTGTTTTTCGTATGTGCCAGATTATCGATAATGCTTTCGGTCACTTCCTGTATGCCCTGATTCGACAGAGCGCGGCGTACCGTCCAGATGGCTTCCAGTTCTTCGGAGGAGAGCAGCAGATCCTCCCGGCGCGTTCCGGACTTGTTGAGATTGATCGCAGGGAAAATTCTCTTTTCCGACAGCTTGCGGTCCAGATGAAGCTCCATATTTCCTGTACCCTTGAATTCCTCAAAGATAACATCATCCATGCGACTTCCCGTTTCCACCAGTGCCGTCGCGAGAATCGTAATGCTTCCGCCCTCTTCCAGTTTTCTTGCGGCTCCGAAAAATTTCTTCGGCTTGTGCAGTGCCCCCGGATCCAGACCGCCGGACAGCGTCTTTCCGGAAGAAGGAACGACCATGTTATAGGCCCGGGCGAGACGGGTGATGCTGTCCAGAAGAATGACCACGTCTTTTTTGTGTTCCACCAGACGCTGCGCATGGGCGAGGACCATCTCCGCTACTCTTACGTGATGCTCCGGCTGCTCGTCAAAAGTGGAATATATGACGTCGCCGCTGATGGATCTCTGCATATCTGTCACTTCCTCCGGCCGCTCATCGATCAGAAGGACGATGACGTGCATCTCAGGGTGCTGCCGCTCGATGGTAGATGCGATCTTTTTCAGCAGAACCGTCTTTCCTGCCTTCGGCGGCGCCACGATCAGACCTCTCTGCCCCTTACCGATAGGTGCCACCAGATCGATCAGACGCATGGACAGATCGGAGCGTCCTCCCTCCAGCACGATTCTCTCATAAGGGAAAATCGGTGTGAGATCTTCAAAATTCGGCCGTCTCATGGAAACGCCCGGCTCGTCACCGTTGACCGTATTTACATACAGCAAAGCGCCGAAACGTTCTCCTTCGTTCGGTCTTCTCGTTATGCCTTTAATTTTATCGCCTGTTTTCAGATTAAAACGCCGGATCTGCGTCGGAGATACATAAATGTCTTTATCGCTGGTAAGAAAATTATGAAATCTTAAAAAACCGAATCCGCCCTCCGCAATATCGAGAATTCCTTCTACCTGCGGGCGTTCCTCGTTGGAATACTGTCGCTTTTCACCTTTTTCCCGCGCTTCGCCTTTTCCGTTCTTATCGTGAACTCCGTGGGAATGCCGGTTTTCTCTCGGCTCGTGAGCCTCTGTATGATGACCGTATCTTTCTTTGTCCCGTTCTCTGTCTCTCTCCTTCTGAACAGCTTCTTCTGTCTGATTTTCCTTCTGAATATCTCCGTTCTGCGGAGATTCCGCACTTTTTTCCGACGCATCGGGCTGCGTCATGGATGAGAGATTGTAGACCTTCACCGGTACGATAGCCCTGCTTTCGGGTCTTCTGTGAACTCTCAGCTCCTGCTTCCGTTCCGGATCCCTCTGTTCTTTCCGTTCCTCACGATCCGCATCTGCGGTTTCCGCTCTCTGTGCCGTCCTGCCGGAAATCTTTTCCGACTGTGCGGCACCGGCTGAAGCTCCCGTATCGGCAGTATCTTCTGCGCCTGCAGGATCCGCCGTCTGCTCTGACCTGTTCTCTGCCCGTATATCTGCCGCGTCTGGCGTATTTTCAGATGACAGCCTCGCGATCAGCAGTTCCTTCAGGTCAGGCTTCCGCATAAACTCGGCATTTTCAATTCCGAGTCCCGATGCGATCTCCCGCAGCTGCCCCACCTTCATGGATCTTATTTCACTTGCGTCCAAATGATTCATCTGCTATTTCCTCCATATCCGAAGCGTGCGGATCCGCGTCATCTGACGACGGATCCGCACGCATTTCAGAACATTCTTCTTTACTTCACCACTTTTGCATACGGCGGCTTTTTATTCATATCGTGGAGGGCTTCGATAAAGCGAACCGTTCCCGTCGCACTTCTCATGACGACAGTATGCGTCCTGACTTTATTGTTCGGAAGGAATCTCACGCCCTTGAGCATATCTCCGTCGCTGACACCTGTAGCGATAAACAGAACGTCATCTCCGGCCGCGAGATCATCCGTCTTCATCACCTTATAGTAAGACGGATCCGTCTGCGATCTTCTGATTTCTTCCGATGTATGAGCCACCAGACGACCCTGTATCTCCCCTCCGAGACATTTCAGAGCTGCTGCTGCCAGAACGCCCTCCGGGCAGCCGCCGATACCGGCAAGCACATCGACACCGCTGTCCTCAAAACAGGTGGCGATAGCAGCTCCCACATCACCGTCGGTAAACAGCTTGATCCTGCATCCGAGCTGACGGCACTGAGCCATGATGTCCTTATGCCGGTCACGCTCCAGGATCGTGACCGTGAGATCTTCGATCTTCTTATTCAGCGCATCCGCTACATTGAGCAGATTCTCCTTCAGCGGTTTTTCCAGATCGATGGCATCCTTCGCCTTCGGACCCACCGCCAGCTTTGACATGTAGTAATTCTTCGTATGATACAGATTCCCCCGCGGAGCGAGAGCGATGACAGCGATCGCATTGGAAAGTCCTTTGGCGGTGGACGTCGTACCGTCCAGAGGATCGACTGCGATATCTACTTTTACGGCATCCGGACCGGCCTTTCCGATCTCCTCGCCGATATAGAGCATAGGAGCCTCATCCTTTTCTCCCTCGCCGATCACCACGACACCGTCGATATTGACCGTCTCAAACATGTTGCGCATACCGGTAACCGCGGCCTGATCCGCAGCGTTCTTATCACCGCGTCCCATCCACTTCGCGGATGAAATGGCCGCCGTCTCGGTGACACGTGCCAGAGCCAGACCGAGATTTCTGTCCATAAGCTTCGTCTCTTTTTCCATCGCAATATCCGTCTTTTCCATCGCCGTCTTTCACTCCTTCAAAATTATCTGCTATTCATCTTCTATGCATTTATGCATCAGATCCGGAATCCGTTTCCTCTGTTGTACCCGATGCAACCTGGTAAATTTCCGTCAGCATTTCCTGTGTTTTTTCCTCATCCTGAACGTAGTAGGATACATTGCCGATATACTTTCCTTCGCCAGGAAGAGTATAGGTCCTGATCGCATCGCTCTCCAGCCCGGCTGCCTTCAGGGCAAATTTCGATGCCGCACCCAGCGTGACATCTGATTTCACATTCGACGTGATCAGTTTTGCGGAATCCAGAATACCGTTTTCAATACACTGATTAAAAAGGGATTTCATGAACTTCTGCTGAGCTTCAACTCTGCCGATATCACCGTTGGCATAACCGTGCCGGTATCTCAGATACTGAACTGCATGTTCCCCGTCCAGTGTCTGCTGACCTGCCGGAATATCGATATGAAGCGGAGGATCATCGTAAGGATCATCGTATTTCATCGCCTTAGGAACATCGATAGGTACACCGCCTACTCCGTCCACAATTTCCTCTACAGCCTCATAATCTATGACGGCGTAGTAATTGATAGGCATGCCCATCAGCACATCGCTGACCGCATTTGCCGTCGCCACGATGCCGTCCTCGCTGGAATAAGCCGCGTTGATCTTTTTCTGTCCGGGACTGGAATACCCCGGGCGTTCATAATACGTATCTCTCGGAACGGAAATGACATCTACCTTGTTTGCATCCATGTCCCAGCTGACCAGCATGATCGTATCCGTCAGCCCGTCATTTACGCCTACAGCCAGCAGATTGACCCGGTTGGCTTCCGAAAATGCCTCAAAAAACGGACTGTTCGGATCCACAAGTACATCGATCTCATCCTCGATGGAACCGCTCAGATCACCGTCACCACTGAAAAGATTAATATTGGATACTACTTTGATTACCGGTATCAGAATCAAAGTAAACAGAACCAGGCAGATCAGAAATATTTTAACAAAACTTTTCGCCATCTCTTCTTCCTGTTTTTCCCTTCTACTTTCTCTTTTTCTCTTTTTTCCTCTTTTTAAACTTTATATCTGACAGAATAATATGCTTTCCGTTTACCCCGATAATTAATCATATACTGATTTCCAGGCAAGCGCAACAAAAAAAACGGCCTGAACGGCCGCAGCAGGATACCGGAAAGCTTCTGAAGCGAAAACCGCGGTATGTTCCTAAATCCCCGCAGTTCCCGTTTTTTCAGGGAAAAGTGCTATAGACAGGCCGGGAATTTCTCCGTGAAGACGGAGAAATTCCCGGTGTTTTTTAAGAAATTGTTAATATCTGATCTTTCGTTCCGTATGATATACCCCGGGCAGCGGCGGCAGACCAGATCCGTCCGTTTCCGGCCCGCTCATCCGGTCGGCAGAACCGCAGGGCAGCCGCAGAACACCGGTCTGTCTGTTCCTGATATTCCGGCATTCCATGCCTAATATTTATAGAAACCCTCTCCTGTTTTCTGTCCCAGCTTGCCCGCTCTGACCATCTTTCTCAGAAGAGAATGCGCACGGTATTTCGGCTCTCTGAATTCTTCGTAGAGGACATCCATGATCGAAAGGACAATATCCAGTCCGACAAGATCCGCCAGAGCCAGAGGGCCCATCGGATGATTTGCTCCGAGCTTCATGGCCATATCGATATCTTCAGCCTTTGCCAGTCCCTCCGCATAAATGGATACCGCCTCGTTCATCATAGGAACGAGCATACGGTTTACGACAAATCCCGGAGCCTCCGTCACGACAATAGGCACCTTGTCCAGTCTTTTGGCCATATCGATGGCAAAATCGATAGTCTCCTGAGAAGTATTGTACCCCGGAATCATCTCCACCAGCTTCATAACAGCAGCCGGGTTGAAGAAATGCATGCCGATGACTTTATCATCCCGCTTTGTCACGGAAGCGATCTCCGTGATCGAAAGAGAGGAGGTATTCGTCGCTAAAATAACCTCCGGACGGCACATCTCATCGAGCTGCCGGAACAGTTCCTTCTTGGTAGCCATGCTCTCCGAAGCCGCTTCGATGACAAAATCGGAATCCTTCAGGATCTCGATATCCACGGATCCGCTGATTCTCGCCAGGCTTTCGTCCCTCGCCTCCGGAGTGAGCCATCCTTTGGAAATCATAAACTCGTAATTTGCCGCTACCTTTTCATATGCGGATGTTACCGACTCATGCCTTCGCGCACGATATACCACGTCAAAGCCATGCTGCGCGCAGATCTGAATCAGCCCCGTACCCATCGTCGATGCACCTAAAATACCGATTTTCATGATTACCTCCTTAAATCGCCTGCTGTAAACCACTTCCACTTAATATGTATCGCTGCCGGGAACATTTCGCTGACGGACAGATCCGCACATGCCGGAAAATATTTTCCGAAACTGTTTTTTTGTCGCTTCGAAAAATATCTGTCCGAAAACCGATATCCCGCTACCTGCCTTTAAATTCCGGCTTTCTGCGCTCCAGGAAGGCATGCATCCCTTCCTTCTGATCCTCTGTCGCAAAGCACATGCCGAACAGATCAGACTCGATGGCAATCCCCGTATCCGGATCCGTTCTCATTCCTCTTTTGATGGCTGAATTTGCCCATCTGACTGCCAGCGGAGCATTTGCCGCAATCTTTGAAGCCAGCGCCGATGTCTCTTCCATCAGCCTGTCCGCAGGTACGACGCGGTTCACCAATCCCATCGCAAGAGCCGTCGCCGCATCGATATTCTGCGCTGTGAGAATCAGCTCCGCCGCCTTCGCCTTTCCGACAAGAGCGGTGAGACGCTGAGTCCCTGAAAATCCCGGCGTAATGCCGAGCCCTACCTCAGGCTGTCCGAATACGGCCTGCTCAGATGCGATTCTCATATCGCAGCATAAAGCGAGTTCGCATCCGCCTCCCAGCGCAAAACCGTTGACCGCTGCTATGGTAGGTTTTTCCATTTTTTCTATCTTGCGGAAGAGTACCTGGCCGATCTGCCCGAAGGCCCGGCCCTCCTGCATGTCGAGATCCGCCATCGCCTGAATATCTGCCCCTGCCACAAAAGCCCGGCCGGCTCCGGTGATTACGATCACCCGCACACCTCCGTCAGCCGCAGCAGCGTCCACCGCTTTGTCAAGATCTCTCAGGACGTCCGCATTCAGCGCATTGAGTGACTCGGGACGATTGATCGTAAGGGTGCAGACATTGTCTTTTTTTTCGGTCAAAACATAAGACATTGCCCTTCTCCTTTTCTGTCATACAAACTGTTTCTACTATATATTATATCTACAGCAATTTTTATTTTCAAGGCAATCGGTCATGTATAAAGTATGTAAGAAAATTCTGTTCGTCTGCACAAAAATCGGATATTATCCGGAGATCGCTCCAACGAATTCAGGCGGTATAAAGATCGGAAATATCGCATTTAATCATCTCTGCGACACGACGTGCCGCCGCCCTGTCTCTCGGAGTGCTGTCACCCTCCTCCCACGCACGGAGTGTGTCAATCGGCACAAATGTCTTGTTTGCAATATCTCCCAGAGTAATTCCGTACCTCCTGCGGCATTCTTTCATCTTTAAATTCATTTCCGTCATCTCCTCCTTCTTCACTCTCTGAAGCTGAAACAGTTACCTCCGCCGGCTCCGGTCCTTCCCGCCCGGATATTCCGTTTTTTCGCCGTCTGTCCCGGTTTCCGGCTTTCTGATTCTATCTTAAAACGGTTTATACCTCGTCTCAATCGGATTCATCCGGCATTATCTGTTACACTTTTACAGAATTCGACAAAGAAATACACAATATATTGTAATTTTGCTGATATTTATTTCATTTATTTTACAATATATATTATTTCAGCGGATTATGACGTCATCTTTCCGTATCCGTCCGCATTCGCCCGGAAAAAGTTTACCGGCAGGATTTCTCTCTGAAAGCCGTTCGTTTTCAGAAACGAAGACGGGCCGGAGAGAAAAAGAATGTTCTTTTTCTCTCCGGCCCGCAAGCCTTATCCTGTTAAATTTTCCGTTTTCCCGATCGTCCGGAATCCTCCCCGTTCTTTCCGGTTCCGCTTACCGGATCTCAGAGGAAGTTTCTCGGCCCGCTGCTGTCCGCTTCATCCGCAGGAGCCAGGATCTCATCCGCATCGTCTGCATCGATGACGATTACCACATTTGCCAGTCCCTGAGAATCCTCATCCACCGTATAAGCGATCAGATAACAGCCCTCGCAGATATCTCCGGCAGTTCCTCTTTCATATTTCAGAGAATCTCCGTCGGAAGAACAGGTATAGATCACACAGTTTCCTTCCTCCAGACTGAAAGATCCCTCTTCACCGCCGGTGCCGTAATATCTGACAAAACCGCCGTTGCTCTGTCCGACTCTGACAAAGGCCGGAGTTTCCTCATCTTCTCCGGAAACGGAAGGCGTCAGAATGTAACGGACACCGTCCGCATTTGCCGTTCCGTAAGTGATCGGAATGATATCCCTCACTTCACCTCTCCGCATCTGAAGACAGACGAGAGCATCGGTATCGCTGCATTTCGATACGATATCTTTCGCGGACGCTGATGTCAGCAGCTCATAGGTATTTTCTCCCATCATGAAAGTAATGCAGCCTACCTCATCTCCGTCATCATTCAGCGCGGTGCCCGTCTCCGTGATAATTCCCAGAGCTCTGCCGCTGAAGGACTCCAGCGGATTGTCCTCCGGTTCAGGTTCTCCGCCGCCGGGTTCTTCTCCCGCCTCCCGAGACAATTCATAATTATATGCGATGATCGCGGCATTTCCCCGGTCTAAAGGATCGGATCCCTCCGTCTGCTCATCGAAATCGGAAAGCCCTTCCAACAGGCCTCTGTCTCTCGCGCTTTCGATATAATTGGAAGGCCACGTGCCTCCCAGTGAACTGTCTGTGTCACCTGCCGCACGACAGATCATCGTCACAAATTCATGAAAGCTGATCTGCTGCTGCGGCCGTACCGTGCCGTCGGTGTAGCCGATCACATATCCCTCTGCGACACAATATCCGATATATGGCGCAAACCAGTTGTCCTCCGTCACATCGGAGAATGCTCCGGCCGCCGAGGCGGCGGAAGCCGCCAGCTCCGTCTCTGCAGCATCCATCATCTTCGACACCAGCGTGCAGGCCTCTGCCCGGGAAATCGACTGCCCCGGACGGAAACTGCCGTCAGGAAAACCGTTCAGTATCCCCTCCTCCGCCAGATATGAGGCAGCGGTCTCATACGGTGTATCCTGAACATCGGCAAAGATAACGGTATCGTCTGCAAACGCCGCAGTACCCGCCGAGGCGGCGAGAAGACACGAGACGATTACGGAAATGATTTTTTTCATAAATAAATTCCCCCTTTTTTCCTGCATTTTCTTAATTGTATAACATACGAGAAAAATACTCAAAAACAAAATTCATATTTCCGCATACCGACTGCCGTCCGCAGCTTTCAGATCTGACCCGTATCCCGGAATTTCACAGTCCGCAGAGTTTCATAGGAAATATATATTGACATTTCAAACCTTTCGTGTAGAATTTCATATGTAGGTATCCTTATCGAGAGCGGCTGAGGGAACAGGCCCTGTGAAGCCCGGCAACCATCATATCTTTAAGCGCGGAGCCGATATGTAACGGTGCCAATTCCTGCAGATTTTTTCTGAGAGATGAGGTGTGCTCCGATCGTAAAATATCCTCTTCTTTCGAAGAGGTTTTTTTGTACACTGAAAATCTCACATATTTTCCGGGAAATCCCCCGGTGATAAAAATAAGAAAAGGAGCTATTCCAGATGAGAAAATTATTTACTTCCGAATCGGTGACCGAAGGACATCCGGATAAGATCTGCGATCAGATCTCCGATGCGATTCTGGACGCGATTCTCGAACAGGACCCGAACGGACGGGTTGCCGCTGAAACGACAGTGACCACAGGTATGGCACTGGTCATCGGCGAAATTACCACAAACTGCTACGTCGATATTCCGAAAGTCGTCCGCAGCGTTATCAACGACATCGGTTATACAAAAGGAGAATACGGATTTGACGGCAGTACCTGCAACGTTCTGACCGCCATCGACGAACAGTCCTCTGATATCGCCATGGGCGTCGATGAGGCACTGGAGTACAAAACCGGCGAGATGACAAAGTCAGAAGAAGATATCATCGAAGAAACAGGCGCCGGGGACCAGGGACTCGTATTCGGATATGCCTGCAACGAGACGCCGGAGCTCATGCCGGCCCCGATCATGTTTGCCCATAAGCTGGCCCGCAGACTGGCCGAGGTGAGAAAGGACGGAACACTTCCGTACCTGAGACCGGACGGAAAGACCCAAGTCACCGTAGAATATGATGAAAACGGCAAAGTTGCCCGCATCGACACGGTGCTCATCTCCACCCAGCACGATCCGGATGTGACGACAGAGCAGATCCGCAAAGATCTCATCGAAAAGGTGATCAGACCTGTTCTGCCGGCGGAATTGCTGGATGACGATACAAAATATTTCGTCAACCCGACCGGAAGATTCGTCATCGGCGGACCTCACGGAGATGCCGGACTCACCGGCAGAAAAATTATCGTCGATACCTACGGCGGCTATGCCCGCCACGGCGGCGGTGCCTTCTCCGGCAAAGATCCGACCAAGGTGGACCGTTCCGCTGCCTATGCTGCAAGATACGTGGCAAAGAATGTGGTAGCCGCCGGCCTTGCGGATAAATGCGAGATTCAGATCGCTTATGCCATCGGCGTAGCGAAACCTGTATCGATCCTGGTGGATACTTTCGGCACGGCAAAAATTCCGGAAAGCGAAATCGAAGCGCGGATCGAAAAGAATTTTGACCTCCGTCCCGCTGCCATCATCCGCGACCTCGATCTGAGAAGACCGATTTACAGACAGGTGGCCGCATACGGTCATTTCGGCCGTACGGATATCGATGTTCCATGGGAAAAGACGGATAAAGCCGAGCTTTTAAAATAGATATATTCCTAAAATATTTTCTGAAAAAAAGATCGCCGCATCGTAAATCGATCCGGCGATCTTTTTTCTTCGATATTTCCGTTTTATTTTCCGTTATTCTTCCGAACTACGGCCTTTAATTCATCTTCCGCTTTACCGACTCATACAGCAGGCGCTTCAGATGTTCTCTGTCAAACCGGTAGCGTTTCCGGCAGAACTGGCAGGTGAGCTCTGCTTCTCCGTCCTCTTCGATGATATTGCGTATCTCTTTTGCACCCAGGCTGAGAACGACCTGCTCCAGCCGCTCCTCTGAACAGTCGCATTTCCAGCCGATATCCGGCATATCCAGAAGTTCCATCTCAAACTCCTGTGGAAGACCGGCGAAAGCATCCTTCAGCAGCTTTTTCACAGCCGCTTCTTCCTCTTCTTCCGTTTCCGCCGCCGATACCAGTTCTGTGATTTTCGGCATCTTCGGCAGCCATTCCTCCAGAGCGGAAATAGCTTCTTCCGATGCATCCGGCAGTACCTGTATAATCATGCCGCCTGCCGCCGCAACTTCGCCGTCCTCTCCGAGCTTCACTCCCAGAGACACGGAAGTCTGCTGCTGCTCCGAGATGAAAAAATACGCTGTAAGGTCATCGGCGATCTCACCCGATACGAGATCAATCTTGCCCACGTATGGCTCTTTCAGTCCTGTATCCCGTATACACGTCAAAACGCCGATACCTAAAGCTCCGCCCACATCCGGACTGCCGTCAGTCTTCGGCGGAAGATCCACCTGAGGATTTGCAATATATCCCTTGACCGCTCCGTCAGAATAGGCGGTGCAAAGCACCTGCTGCGCCGGACCTTCACCCCTGAACTGGAGCGTCAGCTTGAATCCGGGTTCTCTGAGCATAAGCCCCATCAGCCCTGCTCCTGTCAGAGCACGGCCGAGAAGATGCGTCGCCAGCGGCGACGTCCCGTGAATCTTTCGCGCATCATCGGCCATTTTCGTTGTAATCGCCATGTATACCCGAAAAGATCCGCTGCGGTCCATCGCGGTAATAGCCTTGTTTTTCTTTTCCATAGACTGCTTCCTGTCTTTCTTTTTCCGTCTTTTTCTCTTTTTCTGCTGTCAGCGCATCCCGCTGCCCCGTCTTATTCCACGCAGGTTTTAAAATAAGCTTCGATTTCGTTCCAGTCGGTAAGCTGATTTTCTCTCGTACACATTGGCTTGACCTGCTTCTCATATTCTCCGGTAGGATTGAGCCATTCCTTCGGAACATCCAGGCGATAGAACTGAAAACCTCTTTCAAATCCGTACTTCAGACCGTCGAGTTTTATCGTTCCCTGGCCTTTTTCATCGATGGGATTTAACGTATATAATTCAGTATTCGCATATTTACTGGTCTTGACACCCAATTTCTTCATCTGTGTAACCTCTTTTCCTCTCTGTTGATCTTACTGTCTGTATTCATTATATCATAATTTTCCCATGAATGAGATGATTTAAACGATACGGACACAGGATGGTGCGGGAACCCTCAGCGGTGTTTTCCGACGGCCTTCTGCCGGATTCATTCCAGTCCCAGCCATTCCAGTGTCTTAAATCTCAGTCTGAGCACAGTAGTCTTTTCTCCGCGCGCCGCTTCCGCAAGTCCGGAATATCTGCCCTGCATCACCGCGTCACGGAGCACATCGTCAGCCTCCTGTTCTCCCCGTGCGGTATCGATCAGGCAGAGCGGCGGATAGAGGACACACCACCAGTTTTTTCCTTCTCCGGAGCCGATAGTAACGGTCAGAGCTTCGTAATTTCCTGCCGGAAATTTCAGAGACCCGTACGTCTTTTCCGGTATGAACCGCACTCCCAGCTCTGCGGAGACGGAATAACGGTACCCCTCACGTTCGATGATCTTCAGCGCTTCCTGCCGGATTTCGCCGATATGTTCTTTCAGAAATTCCCTCGTCTGCCCGATATTCAGCGTCGCCGTTTCCTCTTTCCCGTCGGACCTTTTGACCGCCTCATCCCGCAGCCTGTCGTTGATGAAGTCCACCAGTTCGTCGCGTACTTTCAGCTTCAGCTCCTGATCCTCTTCTGAATCGCTGTTTGCCACGACGTGGAAGCGGATAAAATCCTCATTTGTCCATGTATTCTGGTACCTGTATACCATTCCCGCACAAAGGGCAACGACAACGGCTGCCGCCAGAAGAAAAGGCAGCAGGCGCTTGATCTTCTCCATGCGATATCTTCACCTCCGCAGAAAATATTGACCAGAAACGGAGATTTTTATACCTTATCGGAAAAATTGTCTGTTCTTTTCCCGCAGGAACGGTATTTTACAAAATTATTATCACAGAATCAGCAGTTTCCTGCCCGCTTCCACATAATCGCTGTCTTCCAGTCCGTTGATCAGCTGAAGTTCCCGCATCGTCGTCCGGAATTCCTTGGCGATACTCCACTGCGTATCTCCCGGACGTGTTACATAGACGACCATGCCGGCGCTCTCTTCCGCATCCTCCTCCCTCTCGATATAGCAGACTTTATCGATAAAACGGTATTCTTCTATTTTCCAGACATATGCCGAAACGGCCAGCGTGCAGCTGAATTCTGTCTGCCGGGCATTCATCCTGTCAAACCAGATATCTTTCATTCCGCAGCTGCAGTCGATCGTCATTCCCTCTCTCGCATCCGGAATGTCGATTACCGTCCTGAAGGGAAGCTTCTCCGAAAAAGAAGAAAAGCCGGCTTCTTCTGTTTCGGCCTCATAGACGGTGTTCGTCGCGATCACTCCTTCGATCCGGCATCTTCCGTTTTCCGCTGTCGCCTCTATTCCTTCGATGGAAGCGGAAATATACGGTACTCTGCCGAATCCTTTTTTCGATTCCGGAAGTGTGATAATCTCTCTTACCGATACTTCGGTGCTTCCGCTTCCGCAGAGTTCCGAAACGCGCCGCGGAACAGCGGAAAATTTCACATCGCGCGATCTGTGATACATATCGGTCACGATCTCCCGCTCCATATCGCGGAAAATATCTATGGCCGCCGCTACGGTAAAGGAAAGGATCAGACGGCGCCCGTCCTCACCGCTCTCGGGTTCTTCAAATCTCAGATCGGACGATATGACATCAAACGATACCTGACTGTCGGAGGCTCCGGCTCCTGTCATGTCCGGAAGTCTGATAAACTGTGTGAATTCCAGTTTTCCGCGGTAAAATACCGGTATAAATCCGCTCCCGCTTTCCGTCTCCCGCTCTCCTTCGGAATCCGCCGTATTTACCGCCTCCCGTTCTTCCTGCTTCGGAAAATAGAGAATGCTGTAATAAGCGCAGGCGTCGATGACCGCCTTGCCCTTTCCTATCTGCCTCCGCACTTCCATCACGTCGATATCGTAGTGCAGAATTTTTTCCGCCTCCGGCATATTTTCCTTGAAAAGCACTTCACCGCTGACATCCATCGTGTCGGTACGGCGCTGCGCGATATCGGTAAACCTGATCGTCTCTTTTCTCAGGCTGAGTTCGCTGTCTTTGACGCCTTCCAGAAATTCCGTCTCCTCCTGTACATATTTTTTGGCGGTACACCGAATTTCCGCTCTGACCCGGATCTTTCTCTCATTTATCACTTTTGCGCTCACGGACAGCAGTTCCACCGAAATCTCAGCATCCGCTGATTCTCTGCCGGTTTCGTTCCGTTCCTCCTCTTCACCTGTCTCACACTCTCTGCGAAAACGGATCTGAGACGTGATGGATACGAGCTCGCCGCTGTCGGCCACAGGCACGTACAGCGTGCTGACGGAAACGGCGCCGCCGATCCGGTACATATTCCGGCCGTTCGGAGCCCGGTAAACGTCGTGCGACGTAATTTCCGGCCTGGCATCGATATTTATGATCTGCTCCAGATCCGGCTCCACATCCGGCACCAAAACATCCTCCTCTATTGTCATCACAGGCAGCTGCCGGCGGTACAGTTCCGTAATTCTCAGCCGGCTGCTCCGAAGGTCGCCGTCTGCGGGAATGAGCCTGTCAGGATTCTGCGCCGAGGCCGGTGTTAGGGCAAAATCCGGCAGTGTTTCCCGTGAAACAGAGGATTCCTGCCGCTCCGGAATCTCTCCCGTATCTCTGCCTCTCTCCGCCTGTCTCTCTGACGAAACGACATCATCCGGCCGGTCCGGTAATTTCCCTTCTACAGGATCTTCTCTTTTTTCTCCCGCATCGTCTTCTGCCTGTACCGCCTGTTCTCCGGTCCTTTCTTTTTCCTCTGCAGATATTTCTGTAAAAAAAGCATTTCCCTCCGGCCGCACGATCTCTTTCCTTTCTTCGGACCGGATTTCCGGCTGCTGCGTAGCCGTCCGGTACTGTTCCGGATCGCCGGCAGTGTGCATGCCGCCCACAGAATCCATAAGACCGGCATCCACAGCGGTTTTTTCCGCAGCGACATCCTCACCGCGCTCCTCTGCTCTTCCGGAAATATCTGTCTCACCTGCATCTCCTGCTCCCCTCACGTAAGTCTCACGGAAAAGTTCCATTTTCCTGCCGATATCATTCATAGGTGCCCTCCATTTATATACCCGGTCGTTCTATATAAACGGCAAACCGGCCGCCGTCTCCGTTCTACGGACTCCGTAATATTCACGAAATCACAGATTTTCGAATCTCCCGAATAAATCCGGCGGTGATTTCCTTCGGAAATCGGGCCGGAGAATCATCGGTCTGCGGGGTTTCCCAGTAACAGACTATGTGGCAGATTTTTTTTTATGACTCGGGTATGATCAAAGAGCGGGATCGGAGATACGCCGGAGGCATGCTTCCTTTTCCGCTCGCATCGGGCAATCCGGCAATCTTCCTTTCTGTACATAAAAGAAAGACAGAACCGGCCACGCAGCCGACTCTGCCTTTTATCATTCTTTTTTCTTTCTGTCCCTCTTCAAACCTGTTGTATCCGCACGTCTGCAGAGCATCGCTATACATACTGGCGCAGAATCTCGCTGAGATGCGCCTCCCAGCTTTCCGGACTTTCATATAAGGATACCGTTTTGTCGAGATGGGCCAGCCGCTGCTGAGGAACCGATGCCATATGGGAATATTCCTCCACGATACCGTGCCGCCTCGCCAGCTGATATCGCTTCTGCTCTCTTTCAGGCAGATTGAGTACCTCGTCGATTTTCTGAAGCATCCTGTTTTTTTCCCGGATCGGATGATTGAGTGAACCTACGAGATTGACGATATGATCGCTGACAATTGTTACGTCCGGCCGGTCGATGCCTTCGATCAGCGTGCGGATCTCCCGGAGCTTTTCGATATCTGTCAGTTCTTCAAATTCGCCCCTCTGTTTCATGAGATACATCTCGGAATCCAGCTTCAGGACAAAAGTTCTCAGGCGCACGAAATCCGGATCGATCTGATTTACCACATAAGCTGTCTGCTCCGCATTTTCCCGTTCATATTCCGCGCCGCCGATTCCCGGCATGAAATAGACGGAAAGCTCGATACCGGCCGCTTTCACCTTCCGGCCTCCGTCGATCTGCTGCTCCTGGGTGAGTCCCTTATTGATCATCTTCAGTACGTTGTCGGACCCGCTTTCAAATCCGGAATGGATTCTGTCCAGTCCGCTTTGGCGAAGCAGTTTCCACTGTTCCTCCGACCAGTGAGCCAGTGTCTCCGCACGTCCGTACGTGGTGATACGGTCGATATGAGGAAATTTTTCTCTCAGGTAGACCAGCACATCCGCCAGTTTTTCCGGTTTCAGCGCGATGGAATTTCCGTCCTGGAGAAATACGGAACGTCCGCCGTGGGACAGCCAGTTATATACCATATAAAAGCACTGAAGCTCTTCCTGACTGAATTTTTCCAGCTGATCGTACAGCCTGCTCCTGTCGATGGTTCCGTCCGATTTCGCACATGACATCAGCAGATCACGAAAATACGCCATATTATCGATATTTTTCCTGATCTCCTCCGGCTGAACAATCTGGAAACGGGAATCCCGGTAGACCGTACAGAAACGGCATTTGTTCCACGTGCATCCCCGTGTTACCTGCAGCAGAAGGCTGGTTGCCTCGCTGGGCGGCCGGATCGGCCCGATTTCAAAAGATCTGTCTGGCATAGCTTCACGCCCCTTTCCTTTTCAGGCTTTACTGGAAGGCTGAAAATCCGCTTCTTTCTGAATCGACTTTCTGAGATTCCGGATATGCTCAATGGAGCAGCTGCGTGCCGCTTCAGCGTCCCGCTTTTCCATGGCTTCCACGATTTTGCGGTGTTCGTTTCTGACTTCTCCCGCTCTCTTATTGGATTTGAAGTATACATAGCGGAACCGCATCACCTGTTCCTGAAGATCCTGGCAGAGGTGGATCAGGTAGGTATTTCCGCTTCCCCGGGTGATGACGCTGTGAAAGTGCGTATCTGTTTCCGTAAGCTTTTCCTGATCCCCGGAAGCGATGGCTTTTTCGCAGTCTTCCGCCGCTCTCCGGACTTCGGCGATCTCCAGATCGCTCATGTTTTTTGTGGCCAGGTAAGTGGCCAGTCCCTCCAGAGGCTCCCGGACGAGCATCATGCTGTCCAGATCCTCCGGAGAAATGTCGGATACATAAGCGCCTTTTCTCGGCTCGATTGTGACGAGATTGTCTTTTTCCAGCTGACGTATCGCCTCTCTCACAGGCGTCCTGCTGACGCCCATACTCTCAGCCAGCTCGATTTCCATCATCCGCGTGCCCGGTTTGAGTTCTCCTGTCATAATCAGAAGTCTCAGCTCTTCGTAAACTAATTCTCTAAGCGGTTTGTGCTCCTGCATATTAATATTAAACACCTGCGCTTCTCTCCTCTTCTCCATGCATCGTCATTTTACACAGTAAACGGTAAGCCTGTAAACTCCTGTATCGCTTCCGCATTGTTTTTCGTCTGTGACTATTCTTTGTCTATTATAAACGAATTGTACTGTGTATACAAGATGCGGACTAAAGGGTTTTCGTCAAAATTACGCGATAGCCCGCATCTTCCAGGTCGTGCAGGGATGCGGCGAGCGCTTCCGCCTTCTGACGGCTTGCACACAGAGCATATACCGTCGGGCCGCTGCCGCTCATCATGGCCGCCAGACAGCCCTTTTGCTCCATCCTGCGCTTCAGCTCTTCGCTCTGAGGACACAGACGGAATGTGACATTTTCCAGAACATTGGCCATCGATGCCTTTATTTTCTGCATATTTCCGGAAGTCATACCTTCCATCAGATTTGACGTATCCGGATGTCTGCGGACGGTGATCGTATCGTACAGCCGGTAAACCTCAGCCGTCGATACCGCAGCGGGAGGCTTCGCCAGCACTGTCCAGAAGACGATGGAACGCAGCGGCGTGAGAATCTCCCCGATCCCCTCCGCCAGCGCACAGGCCGCTCCGCCTTTCACGCCGAGAAACGGCTGCTGCCCCGCAGCCGCCATGATGCAGAAGGGAACATCCGCTCCGATCTGCGTTCCTGCCTCCCGGAGTTTATCCAGCTTCAGTCCCAGTTCCAGCAGACTGTTGAGCCCCAGCATCACGCCGGCGGCATCGGAGCTGCCGCCGGCCAGTCCGGCAGCTACAGGAATCTTTTTTCTGATGGTGATTTCCGCTTTTATCCCGCTTTCCGTCTCTCCGCGCTCCCGCAGGATCCGGGAGCGGATCTCAAGCATTTTTTCCGCAGCCCGATATGCCGTATTCCGTCTGTCATCCGGAATCTCAGGATGATCGGTCTTAAGGACGATGGTGTCTTCCGGCGCGGGGGATACGGTCAGATCGAGTTCATCACAGAGATCCACTGCCTGCATGACGGACATCATCTCATGGTATCCGTCTTCCCGCACTCCCGTAACATCGAGAGACATATTTATTTTTGCGTAGGTTTTCAGCTGAACAGAAGATTTCATGTTTCTCCCTCCCTTTCCGCCCGCGACAGAAAAATCACGGGAATGACAATGCGCAGATGACAGATTATAAAACAGACAAAAAGGATATCCTTACGTTTTCCTCCTGATGAGATCGGGTGCCGGATCTCTCCCGGCCGTATAGCCGGTATCCGGAAGCCGGTATCCGGATTTTTGCGTGCTGCAGGAGGACTTTCAGGATATCCTTACGTCAGTTATTACATTACATTATTTTATATTTTATTTTGTTCCGCCTTCTATTTTTCCGTCTCCTGACGGTTTACGCCGGACGGAATCTATTTTTCGACGACCATCGCGATTCCCATGCCGCCGCCGATGCAGAGCGTCGCCAGACCGTATTTCGATCCGCGTCTTTCCATCTCATAGAGCAGAGAAACGAGGATTCTCGCGCCGGATGCTCCGATCGGATGGCCAAGTGCGATAGCTCCGCCGTTTACATTCAGCTTCGCCGGATCGAATCCCAGATCCTTGCCTACCGCCACCGACTGTGCCGCAAACGCTTCATTCGCCTCGATCAGATCGATATCGTCGAGAGTCAGGCCCGCCTTTTCCAGCGCTTTTCTCGTAGCCGGAACCGGTCCGATTCCCATGATGGAAGGATCTACGCCCGCTGCCGCATAGGATTTGATCTTGCAGAGCGGCTTAATTCCAAGCTCTGCCGCCTTATCCGCCGACATGACGATGACCGCTGCGGCTCCGTCGTTGATTCCCGATGCGTTGAGAGCTGTCACCTTTCCGTCCTTTTTGAATGCCGGTTTTGCGCCGGCAAAGGCTTCTCTCTGAATTCCCGGAATCGGATGCTCATCCGTATCGAAAACCACCGTGCTTCCGTCCCACTGAGGAACTTCCACCGGTACGATCTCATCCTTGAATTTTCCCGCTTTCATAGCGGCTTCGCACTTCTGCTGGGACTGGAAAGCGAAATCATCCATCTCTTCTCTCGTCACGCCCCACTGCTCCGCGACATTTTCCGCCGTAATACCCATGTGGTTGCCGCTGAAAGTGTCTGTCAGGCCGTCTTTGAGCATCGCGTCCTCCATTACCACGTTGCCCATGCGCGCGCCCCATCTCGCCTTCGGAACGAGGTAAGGAGCCATCGTCATGCTCTCCGTTCCGCCTGCGAGGATGATGTCCGCATCGCCTGCCTTGATTGCCTGCGCAGCCAGACTGATCGTCCTCAGGCCGGATCCGCACATCTTGTTGATAGTCATGGCCGGAACTTCCTTCGGAATGCCCGCGCCCATAGCGGCGAGCCGCGCTACGCTCTGTCCCTGCCCTGCCTGGAGAACACAGCCGAATATGACTTCATCGATCTGATCCGCGGAAATACCCGCACGTGCCACCGCCTCTTTCATCGCCACTTCTCCGAGCTTCACCGCCGTGACGTTATTCAATGATTTTCCGAACCGCCCTATCGGTGTTCTGACCGCGCTTACAATTACAACATCTTTCATAGACGTACCTCCTTCTTTTATCGAGGGGATTTACACAAATAGCTCCACGAATCCGCCGGCTGTTTCCCGATTACAGATAAGCCACTGAATCCGTCACGCCGGCCTATTCTCCGCCTATTACAGTTTAACATTCTTTTAATCTAAATCCAACCAATTTTGCTATTGCATACAAATTATTTTTTTACATATATTCTCTCTATCGAAAATCTGTCCCCGATATTTTCTATTGCGCCTATAAATTGTGCAGCTGAACAAAAAAGAGCGACGGGCCGCCGGCCCGCCGGCCCGGAAACACCACAGCCGCAGGCAGCTGAAAGCTGCGGCCTTCGTTTTTTTCCGCGGCTTCTTTTTATCAGTAAGGCTTTCCGTAGCGTTCCATCGCTTCTTCATCTCCGTCTAAAAGCGCGATGCACTTTTCGATCAGACGAACCGGCCGATAGGAATTCTTCGACTTCCGGAGGCCCTCCAGCCCCATGTCCTCCTCGCGGTTGACAAATTCATATCTGTCACCCAGACTCCTGCAGAATTCGTTATTCAGCTTCTGATAGATGCCGTTATAGGCTATATTTGCCTTTTCCACGTGCTCGACGATGGTATCCTTTCCCAGGGGACCGCCGAAGGCAAATCCCTGCAGCTTTCCGCCGATTCTGAGAGCTACTCCTTCCAGACCTATTTTCTCAAAATCGGGAAGCGCCTTTTCCAGCATGAGGGATTCGCCCTCCAGAAGGATACGTTCGCATCTCGACACTTCCTTGCCGTCATTTATGCGTTTGACCAAATCGAGAGCTTCCTCCGTGAGAGCGGAAGACATGGGAACGACTTCACAGGAAGAACCGTATTCGCAGTTGAAACGGTTCAGATGATTTTTTTTGCCGTGAAAAGCCTTTCCCTTCAGCTCCGCCAGATCGGAAACCCGGTACAGATAATCGTAATTGGAGCGATCGTCGATGAAGATAAATCTTTCGGGCAGCGCCGCTTCATAAATTTCCCGGAGCTTCGCCGGAATCAGACGCATGACGAAAGGCTTACCCTCTTTCCGGAAGCGTCCGATGAGATTTTCCAGCACAGCGGCCAGCCTGTCCTTATCGCATTTTCCGCCCCGCGGAAGGACAGGAAACAGGAAGGGTTCCTCCTCCTCGCCCTTGAAGTTTCCCAGCCCGGCCATACACAGGAAATCATCGATGATTTCATAGCGATACGTATACTCCCGGCTCCACATATAAATGGAAGAAAAGGACATCCCCGACGTCTCATGAGGAAATCCTCCGATAAATTCTTCCAGTTTTTCTCTGTCACTCAGTTTGATTTCGTTTTTAAAAATTTCCATTTATTTATAGCTCAGATTCCTTTCTTTTTTGTACAGCGGCGCGCAACGGCGCGCCGGATCCGCGCCTGCAGATCCCCGATATAAATCAGGCGTCTGTATGCACACGTTTTTCGTGTGCATACAGACGCCTTTATACCCGCTGTCACCGCCGTTTAACCGCGGACAGCGGCAGAACTTCCATCTTTTCACGATCCCGGCATTCTCAGAATTTCAGATTCCATGCCCTGACCTGGTTTCCCATGGAATAATCCGTCATATCCAGCTGCAGCGGCGTAATGGAAATATATCCTTCCTGCTGCGCCTCTGTGTCGGTATCCTCGTCCAGTCCCTCAAAGCGGACGATCTCTCCGCTGTACCAGCAGTATTCCTGTCCGCGCGGATTCTTGAGCACGTCAAAACTCTCATTGTATTCTCTCGGTCCCAGGCGCGTGATGCGCAGACCTCTGATCTCTTCCGGCTTTACCGGAGGGAAATTCACATTGAGCAGCGTCTTCTTATCGAGATTCGGGACCGCCTTGACGCTGATCTCCTGAATCAGTGTCGCGCAGTTTTCCAGCATCTCATCGGTAGGATTGTGCGTTCCCAGTGAAACAGCCACAGCCGGCACTCCGCACAGGATTCCCTCCGCAGCAGCCGAGACTGTCCCCGAATAATGAACGTCGCTGCCGATATTTCCCCCGTGGTTGATTCCCGAAAAGACCACATCGATATCGACGTCCATCTCTTTTTTCAGATATTTTATCCCGAACTTCACGCTGTCGGCGGGCGTACCGGAAATAGAGCGGGCCCATACGGCTCCCTCCACCTCTCTCGTGTAGATTTTCAGCGGCTCCAGCATGCTGATCCCGTGACCGCATGCGCTCCTCTGCCCGTCCGGCGCGGAAACGTAGACCCGGTTTCCCGGCACGGCAGCCAGCGCCTCAGTCAGTACGTGAAGCCCCTTCGCCC
>CAJFPD010000174.1 GCA_904398315.1 Candidatus Alangreenwoodia gallinarii
AGTCAGTTTCTTTTCATCAGTCAGTTTCTTTTCGTCCGGCGTCAGTCCCTTCTCCTCTGATGTCAGCTCCTTGTCATTCGCAGACTGCTCTTTTCCGGCGGATTTCCAGATAAAAAAGGTATCGTCCGTGTCGTTTTCCGGCTGCGGTACCATCCAGAAGGCAGCCTTTTCCGCAGAGGTGATGCGTGCGATTTTCTCCAGAGCCAGCATGATGTTAGATTTTTGCTCGTGGGCATTAAACAGCAGTTTCTCCACGTCGTAAATATGGCTGAGCATATCCAGCTGTTTCTGCTTTTCTCCGGTCTGAATCCTGGTGTAGCGCAGCATCCAGAGAAAATACAGAACAAAACAGATGATTTCCACGATGAGGAAGATATTCAGAACCTTTTCGATGATGCCGGCCCGGGCGAATACGACATCCTCCGGCACGGAAAGTGCGAGTCGCCAGTCGTTGACCGACAGAGGAGTGTAATAGAAATACAGATATTCACCGGTGGTCTGCGATACGAAGACGACATAGGCGCTTTCTCCGTCGATCAGTCCCTGTTTCAGATGCTCATGATCATAACCGGGTGCCATTTCCCGTTCTCCGAGATCCCAGATATTTCCGGGCTTATCGTGCCAGGTGTCCAGCAGAAAGTCTCCGCTGTTTCCTTCAATCATATAGATCGCGGCCTTTCCTCCGTACGGACTTGCCTTTATTTCCTCCGGCAGCCGGTTCAGTTCGATGACACCGTACAGCATGGCTGTCGTCTCCCCATTCTTGATGACCGGTACATAGTGGCGGACGACATATTCCTCTTCATCGGTGAGGGACGTTTCCCTGTTTGATATGTGAGCTCCGAGAGCAGATTCTTTTTCGAAGGAAATTTTCCCTTCTGCATTGATTCGCTGTCCGCTTCCTGTAATGACGGTATTGTCAGGAAGCAACAGGGCGATATCGGATGCCATGCCGATGCTGTCGTAGGAACCCAACAGCCGCCAGAGTTCGGGAGATGCCGGGTCGTCATATCCGGAGACGAGAGTAGAAAGAATTTCCAGCTGTTCTCCGTCATTTTTCGCATAGATCTGCATATCCTGAGACAGCGCAGCTGCTTCCTCATACAGTCTTTCAAAACTGTAATCCTCCTCCATGTGATTGATCCGGTGGACGATAAAGATCGACATAATTATCATTACCAAGATGAGTATCAGAGTTACCGCCAGCGATTTCCGCCAGTGATTTCCGTCGGTATGTACCGTTTCCTTTTTCATAATCTGTCCCTGCCAGTATTTCTTTCTGTCTTTTATTTTAGCCCATTGGATAGTAAAAGCAAGAATTCTTTCCTTCCGGCGGCAGACCTTGATGAGCTGTGATTTTATTTTTTCTGATCTGAATATACAGATAATATTACAATAAAATATATTTTATAACTATTAAATATAAATAAAAGAGATAAAATATAATAATATATAATATATGCTTGAAAGATAGTAAAGATGAGTATATACTTAAAAAAGATGGATATAAAATATTATATCCGGAAAGAAAGGAGATTTGTAAATGAAAATAAGCGCAAGAAATCAGCTGAAAGGTACCGTTAAGGAGATCAATGAAGGCGTGGTAAACGGCATCGTCGTAATCGATATCGGCGGCCAGAATGTTTCCGCAACAATTTCTATGTCCTCCATCAAAGAGCTGGGGCTGGAAGTCGGAAAGACGGCTTATGCCATCGTAAAATCCACTGAGATGATGATCGCGGAAGACAGGATGAAGATCAGCGCAAGAAACCAGTTCCCCGGCAAAGTGGTTTCCGTAGAAGAAGGTGCGGTAAACGGTATCGTAAAGGTGGAAATCGCTCCGGGAGTCGTCGTATCTTCTACGATTTCCATGAATGCTATCAAAGATCTGGATGTAAAAGAGGGCAGGAATGTCGTAGCTGTTGCGAAGGCGACATCTGTCATGGTAGGTGTAGAGTAGGAAAAGATCCGGAGCGCGGAATGAGGGAGGATCCTGAGAGGAGATATCCGCTGTCTTTTTTGCGGGAGCATTCTTCTTTCCGGCGGCAGACAGGAAGGTACGGTTATGAAGCTCAGTGCGAGAAATCAGCTGGCGGCATCTGTGGCCGGAATCACAGAGGGGCAGATCAACGGTCTTGTGAGACTCCGGCTTCTGGACGGTCACCTTATCACCGCGAATATCTCCATGAAGGCGATCGAATGGATGCAGCTGAAGGAGGACAAGCCGGTCTACGCCGTGATCAAGGCTACAGAGGTGATGGTCGCCGCAGAGCCGGTGAGAATCAGTGCGCGGAATCAGCTGCCCGGAAGAATTGTCGATCTTCTGGAGGGTACGGTAAACGGTATGGTGTTCATCGATATCGGAAGCGGACAGCAGATCAGTTCCACCATTTCCATGGAGTCGATCCGAAAACTCGGACTTCATCGGGGAATGGATGTGTTTGCGGTCTTCAAGGCCACTTCTGTCATGATCGGTCTGGAACTCGACAGCATCAGTTTCGGCCTGATGTGAAACCAAGTTGTGAAAAATACGGTTTTCTGTCAGCGGTAGTATAAAAAGAGCGCTTTCGGAGCGCGGCGGAAAAAGCAGATCTGCGGTTTTCGCCCGCTTCGGGGGCGCTTTTTTTATGGAAATCACCGGAATCCGCCTCTTGACAGATCCTGTGAAAAAGCGGCATGATGAAAAAACAACGGATCAGACTGCGAAAACGGAGATATGTGCGGAAAATGAAAGACTACGGGAAAAAAACGCAGTATCTGTATATCAGGATGACGAATATGACAGCTACTCCAATATTTTTGATAACGTGAAGACAGAGATTACCGATGCGGACAGGGATCGGCTTATTGAATCTCTGAAACAGCTGAATGAGGGAGAAAATATAGAATCTGTCGTCGATGTGGAAGAAGTGATCCGTTACTTCGTTGTCCATAATTTTGTATGTAATTACGACAGTTATACAGGTATGATTATACACAATTATTATCTGTACGAAGAAGACGGGCAGATGTCTATGATTCCATGGGATTATAATTTAGCTTTCGGAGGTTTCCAGGCTGCATCAGATGCCTCTGATGTGATCAACGATCCGATCGATACACCGGTGTCCGGTGAAACGACAGATTCCAGGCCGATGCTGTCCTGGATTTTCAGCGATGAACAATACACAGAGCTTTATCATCAATATTTCCGGGAATTCCTCACAGAATATTTTGACAGCGGTTATTTTGAAGAACTGTTCGATGCGGTAACGGAAATGATAGCGCCATATGCAGAGGAAGATCCGACAGCATTTTACACATATGAAGAATTTCAGAATGGAACGCAGACACTGAAAGAATTTTGCCTGCTGAGAGCGCAGAGTATAGAAGGACAGTTGTCCGGAATGATTCCATCGGACAGTGAGGGACAGAGTGAGGACAGTTCGTCTTTTGTGGATGCTTCCGGTATCGATTTGTCCGCAATGGGAAGTATGTCCGATATGACGGGAGGCGGTCCGGAAAATTTCGGGGATAGAGGCAGCCGGCAGACTGCACGGAATCAGGATGGAGAAAATGGCCCGGATTCAGGCGGCCTGCCGGATGTCGGAGCGATAACAGATGAAAACGGTGGAGCGGATATAGATGTCTCTGTTCCGCCGGATATGGCGGAAACAACAGTTCAGTCAGCGGATACGGCAGATGTGATCAAGAGGACCATTTCC
>CAJFPD010000175.1 GCA_904398315.1 Candidatus Alangreenwoodia gallinarii
AAAAGGCAGAGTCAGCAAAGACGGAAAAGATAAAGAGGGAAAAAACGGGAAGAGCTCCCGCGCAGAGTGATATCTGTGCGGGAGCTTTTTTATGAAGAAAGCTCTTACACAGGTGAACAGGATATGTGGAAGAAAAACAGGTAAGGCAAAATAAAATCAAATTAAAAATAACTAAATATATTAATATAATTATATAAAAATATTTGATACATAATTTAAAATTAAAATTGAAATAAGAAATAAAAAGAAATATAAAATAAGTTAATTTAACAACATAAATGAAAAATAAAATAAAACAAATAAAAACAAATTGAGATTTTTCCCGAAACATCATATACTGATAATTAAGGAAAAAGATATTCCGCCAAAAATCCGGATCTCAGGAAACTCAGCTGCGGGCGGCGGGATATCATCGGACAGCAGAGGGAGGAGGAAGAATGACAGAAAAATTTCGGCGGCGGAGGACGATGACGTGCACAGCGTGGCTTTTATCTCTGATTCTGATCGGAAGCGCGTTTTTATCTCTGCGCGTTCCGGTGTACGGAGATACGGATGATCCGGGCGGTCCCCGGGATATCATGCTGTCTGTGACATCGGATGTCTGCACATCGCAGACCATAACGTGGCATGATGACGGCGATACGGATGCGGGATATGTGATTTATGCCCCAAAGGAACAGTCGGTAATCCGGGCCGGAGAGTCGGGGGATGACAGCGGCGTGCTGTCGGCGGCCGGCAGACGCGTCCCGGCGGAAAGCGGAGCGGATATGGAGGACAGCATTTTCAGCGTTCTCCTGAAGGATCTGCAGCCGGAAACGACCTATTATTATTTCATCCGCAGTGACAGCGGAGTCAGTGAGATTTCGGAATTTACGACGGCGGCACGGGATCAGCAGAGTCTTTCCTTCCTCTATATGGGAGATATCCAGTTTGAAGAGGATATGGAACAGGAATATGAGGACTGGGCGCAGCTGGTATCCTCCGTGTACCGGAGAAATCCGGATCTGGCCTTCGGACTGATGGGCGGCGATATCGTACAGAACGGGATCCGCACCGCGGAATGGGATGCCTTTCTGAAAAATGCGTCGGGAATTTTCTCGTCTCTTCCGTTTATGCCTGTGAACGGCAATCATGAAAGCAACATTCCGGGAGGCAAACCGGAGCTTTATATGGATATGTTCACTCTTCCGGAAAACGGTCCGGAGGGATTTAAAGAAGAATTTTATTCTTTCGATTACGGAATCTGCCACGTGACCGCGCTGAATTCCTGGGTCTTTTCGGGAGAACAGATCCTGACGGAGGAAGATTACGAAAATATCGCGGCGTGGATCCGCAGCGATCTGGAAAACAGCGATGCCGTCTGGAATATCGTGGTGATGCATCATCCTGTCTATTCGCTGGCCTCAGATAATGTTTCCGCGCAGGTGAGGGAAAACTGGGCTCCGATCTTTGAGGAATGCGGCGTGGATCTCGTGTTCTGCGGACATCAGCATGTCTATTCCCGCTCATATCCTATGAAGGCCGGAGTGGTGGATTACGAGGACGGCATCACCTATATCATGGGAAATTCCGGTCAGAAGTTCTATACGTCTGCTGACGAGACGTATCAGGCCAGAACGATCTATTCCACCAGTACCTGTCAGGTGGTGCGTATCGACGGAGCAACACTGGAGGTCATGACGTACGACCGTGACGGAAACGAGCTCGATTACTGCTCGCTGCGGCCGCGGGAAAAGAGCGGCAGCGGGGAAGCGACGGGCGATGAAAATCCCGAAACGGCGGATCCGGGCAGCGGAGCGGAAAACGGCGGCTTTTCCGATGTGGCAGATTCCGCCTGGTATGCCGATGCGGTGGATTATGTCAGCAGCTGCGGTCTGATGAGCGGAACCGGAAGCGGTCTGTTTTCGCCGGACGGTTCTATGACGAGGGGTATGTTCGTGACGGTCCTGTACCGGATGGCCGGGGCGGCCGGTGGCGCGTCGGAAATCGCGTTTTCCGACGTGGCGGCTGATGCGTATTACGCGGATGCCTGCGCCTGGGCTGCGGCAAACGGTATCGTAACGGGAACGGACGAGACGCATTTCTCGCCGTCGGAACCGGTTACGCGTCAGCAGATGGCAGCGGCCCTGTACCGGTACGACCGGTATGTCACGGAGACGGACAGCGGAACTTCCGGAACAGGTACGGACACTGACGCTCAGACTGTGCTGAACGGTTTTGCCGATGCAAAACAGATTTCCTCCTATGCCCGGGAAGCTATGGTCTGGGCGGTGGAAAACGGTATTTTCTCCGGAACGCGGGAAGGTAGCCGTCTGCTCCTGCAGCCCGGTGCCACCGCAACGAGAGCACAGTGCGCAGCCGTTTTCATGAGATACGGATCATGACGGCCGGCGGATGAATATCGTTAAAACACGTGTGAGTGAGCCGGCGGAAAGCCGGCGAAAAAAGGAAGGTGACAGAATATCATGAAGAAAAAGCGGCTTCTGGCGGCAGCTCTGACGATGGTCCTGACGCTTTCGGCGGGTATTTTGGCAGGCCCGGTGCCGGAAGCTTCCGCGAAGACCCAGGAGTCTTCCGCCGCGGAGAACGTGTTTTTCTATTCGAAGGATGATCAGGGAAACAGCGTTCTGCTGAAGGTGATGAGCCTCGACGAACTGAAAGCACTCAGCCACGGGCAGAGCGGCACGGGAACTTCGGGACAGGAGGAGAACTATTGTATCTCCACGACGGACAATTATCCCACCACTCAGTACTGTGAGGCCAGAGGATTTACCATTCCGGAGCTGGTGGAATATGTGAAGGAAACCAGCCCTGTGGACGGAGCCGGATCGATTTCCTACAGCGGAAACGATGTGATAAGCTTCATGGCCACGGACAGCTACGGAAATTACATGCATTCCTGGACGTACGACGAGCTGTACGGAGAAACGAGATATTATTTCGAGGGACTGTACGATGCGTCCACGGGGTGGAACAGCGGCTGGGAGATCGCCGGAGAGGAAAATTCGAAGTACGGGATGGATCTGGCGACTTACAACGCGCAGTACCGCGATCAGGATCCTTATTATGATGCGAAGCGCAGTGTCTTTGAAGGCGGTCAGGAGACAGAAGTTATACTGGCGACGGAATCCTATTCCGGCCGCACTACCAGCAGCTCTCTGGTAGCGTCCACGGAGATCGGCATTTCGGATTATATCAGCGCAAACGGCGGAAAAGCGGCCGGGAGTCTGTCTGATGTGCTGGAAGACACCTGGGCCCTGCGTCTGTGCATTCCGATGACCGAAGCGGATCTGATGACGGCTCACCGGACGGCGTATGACAATTTCAAGTGGATCTACAATATACAGCTGGACATGCAGGGCGGCGGAGCGCCGGCTTCTCAGGGGACCGTGGCGGCTCCCGAATCCTCCGTGTCGCTGAGCGCCGACGGCCGAACTCTCAGCATCAGCATGTCCTGTGACACGCCGGGAGCGCAGATTTATTATTCCTTTGACGGAGCGCCGCAGACACTCTACGGCGGCACGGTCACTTACGATGTCAGCGGAAGAAATCTGGAGAGCGATCCCGTCACTTTCTATATGACAGCGGTGAAGGAGGGATACGACGATGCGGGAATCGTCACGGTAAGATATCCTCAGTCCGGGGTGACGTTTAAGACGCAGTACAGCGCCATGACGGGATCGGATCTCGTCTTCGAGGCGGAGGACAGTGTGACGCAGGCGGACTGGAACGAATGGACGCAGGCGATTCTGGGAATCTCCGTGAAGACGCCGTCGGCCACGGGATATGCGCCGTTGGATGCGTCGGATTACACGATAGACAATGACGCGAAGACGATTACTATCGGTCAGAATGTCTTTACCGAAACGGGTTCCTACAGCTTTTCCTTCTACGCGAGGAATTTTGCCAACAAGAACGTATCGCTGACGGTGAAGCGGGGAGCTCCGCAGATCAGCGCGCAGAACGCGGCTTTGGGCGGAGAAATCACCTTTACCTTTGACGATTCCGGCTATCAGAACGGCCTTTACATGTATGTGACGGCGCCGGGAAAGAGCGATCCGGTGATGATCTCGTCGAATTATCTGGACAGAACGGTGCCGGGGCAGGTGAAAGTGCTCACATCGTATTACGATTCTCCTTCCTGCGAAATTCAGACGGAAGGAACCTATGTCTTTGAACTGGTAAACAACAGCTACGAGCCTTCCTCTCAGAGTGTGACCGTTCAGATCGGAGGCGCACCGGCGCTGAGATTTTCCGACGTTTCAGCGGACAGCTGGTATTATGAAGCGGTGAATTATGTGGCGGAAAACGGCTACTTCAGCGGCACTTCCGCGTCGGCCTTCTCGCCATCCGACAATATGACGAGAGGCATGTTTGTCACCGTTCTGGGACGTCTGACGGGCATCGATGCCTCGCAGTATTCCGCCGGCAGCTTTTCCGACGTGACAGCGGATAAATATTACGCGCCTTACGTGGAATGGGCATCGGAAAACGGCATCGTCACGGGAGTCGGCGGCGGCCGGTTTGATCCGGACGGCCTGATCACGAGAGAACAGATGGCGGCGATCATGTACAATTATGTCGTATTTTCCGGAGGCGACGTGACGGCTGACAGCAGCCGGTTCGACAGCTTTTCGGACAGAGGATCCGTCAGCGCGTGGGCAGAGGATGCGATGATCTGGGCCTGCAGCGAAGAACTGATCAACGGTTCCGGCGGCGCTCTTACGCCGAAGAGCAGCGCCACCCGTGCCCAGGTAGCACAGATCATCATGAATTTCTGTGAGAGCATCGGCGCGCAGGTCTGAGGCGTGACGCGAAACGGAATTTTCGCGGCGCGGTGACGCGGGAGCAGCCGGAGGAATCAAAAGAAACGAAAACGAAAAAGGAGCAGAAGGAACAGAAAGTATGAAAAAGAAAACGAAAAAACTCGTCAGCTGTCTGCTTTCGGCGGCGCTGACGATGAGCGTTCTTACGGTGCCGGCCTTTGAGGCGTCGGCAAAGACGAATCCTGCGGGGCAGACGGTGGATACCGTCCTGTTTTACGTGGAAAACAGCAGCGGAGAGCGGATTCTCGCGTCTCAGATTCCGGTCAGCGAGATGGAAGCCGATCTGGAAGCGGGAAATATCGACCGGACGGTTCACAATTATTCTCTGCTGGACCGTTATGTGACGACGGTTCACCAGGAAGCGCAGGGCTTTACGGTGGGTGAATTCGTCGATTACGCCAGGAATAAATCGACGGTTTCCGCGATCCGAAACGCGGATCTCACATTTACAGGTCAGGATTCTGTAAATTTCTGGGAAATAGATCAGACGGGATATGACGACATGGATTCCTATACATATGAGGAGCTGTACGGCGTCACGAGATATAATTTCCCGATGCTCTACCGCTACTGGGATTACAGAAGTCAGGATTATTACGATCCGGACGGAAATATGTCCGGAGATGAAGTGATCGATTATATCTTCGAAAACGGCGAGCCGGAAGTCTTTCTGCTGTCGGTGAAAGCCTACTCTTCCCGGTATATGGCGTCCGATAAGTACGGCACAGGCGATTATAACATGGAAAACGTGTGGTATAACTCCGGCGTGATGGATACCCAGCGGACGATCCGCGTCATGAAGCCGATGACCGAGGAGGAACTCAGAAACGGAACGTCCACGGCGGCCGACACGCGCTACTGGGTTGCCCGCATTCTGCTGGAGATGGACGACGCGCCGGATATCGCGTCTCAGGGGACGGTGGCTGAACCCCGGGCGACCATGACGGAGGACGATGATTATTACTATATCCGTTTCTCCTGCAGTACGCCGGGAGCGACAGTCTATTATAACAGCAATTACGAGTCCGTGAGCTACGCGCCGACCAGCGCCTATGACGGCACGGCGGTGAGACTGCCGAAGTCTGATTTTCCGTCGGGAACGGTGACCATGACGGCTCAGGCGGTGAAGGAAGGATGCACCGATGCCGGAGTCGTCACGCTGACGCTGCAGTCCTCCGGAACGGAAGCGGCCTGGACGAATCCGTACAGCGATGTGTCCGGATCCAACTGGTATTATGACAGCGTAAAATACGTTACGCAGGAAGGTCTTTTCGATGCGGTGGGCACCGGTTCCTTCGGACCGGGTCAGCCGATGACGAGAGCTATGCTGGTGACGGCGCTGTATCGCCTGTCAGGCTCTCCTGCCGTATCCTCTTCCACATCGTTTCAGGATGTGCCGGCGGACGCCTCCTATGCCGATGCGGTGGCCTGGGCTTATGCCAGCGGTGTCGTCAACGGTACGAGCGATGTGACCTTCGATCCTCAGGCCAGCATCACCAGAGAGCAGATCGCAGCGATGTTCTATCGCTACGCTCAGGCGGAGGGCGCCGACATCTCCGTGTCGGCACAGCTGACCTCCTACAGTGACGCCGCATCGGTGTCCGCTTATGCCGCGGATGCCATGCGCTGGTGTGTCGGAAGCGGTCTGGTGAACGGAACGACGGCCACGACGCTTTCTCCGAAGGGAACGGCTACCCGTGCCCAGGTAGCTACGATGGTTCAGCGTTTTGCCGTTTATACGGGAATATAAAAGGATCTGTTTTGCGAAGTGCCCCGCCTGTTCCGGCAGGTGGAATAATCGGGAGATGATCCGGAAATAAAGGTATAAAAGAATTCCGGAAAAGTTCCGGAAAGAAACGGCGGAAAATTCAGGTCCGGAAAACGGGCAGCGGAAGACGGGAGAGAGCGCAGGACGCGTTCTCTCCCGTCTTTTTCAGAGAAGCCCGGCGCTTTTGCAGAGACCTGCCGGCGGAAAAGATATTTTTTTCGGTTTCGATACGATTCGATTTAGCTTAAACAAATCATATAATAATCTGATATAATTTTAAAAATAAAACAGATAAAAAATAAAAATAATTCAAATAAAATAAATTATCTAAATTTATAAAAATAAAATTCAAAAATAACTAATTAAAACTTATATAAAAATATTGATGTATTCCAAAAACTGCTTTATAATATCAAACGTGAAGATTATCGCCGGAGACAAAGAAGATATCGTCAGGAAAGACGGAACCCGACAGGACGGCGATGCGGCACAGATAGAGGTAAGGTAAAGATAAATATAGAAGACAAAAAAGACAGAAGGGACAGAGAGAGGTGGATGCACGATGAAGAAAAGAGACAGCGGGCATCGCAGAGACGGAAGAAAAAACAGGAGGCGGCCCGGATTCCGGACCGGAATCGCAGTTATTGCCGCTGTTCTGATCATCGCGTCTGTGACGTCCTTCTGCTCCGCAGAGGACGAAGAGGCAGACAACGGTGTGGTGGCCGATACACTGACCGTTCAGGTCGGATATTTCGGCGGTCCGTATTATGAAAAACATGTATTTACGCTGGACGAGCTGAATTCCATGGAAAAGGTCAGGGCGGACTATACCTTTATCGACAGCATGCCTTCTGTGGTTATCGATCACGTGGAGGGAGTCAGACTGGCGGATCTGATGTCCGCCTCCGGCATCGATATGGGATCGATCCAGAATTTTTACTTCTGGACGCGGGACAAGACCAGCGATTATTATACCTCGTTTTCCAAGACAGAACTGATCGACACACCGCGATACTGCTATTACAGTCTGCCGGATAATTTTGATTACAGTGCGGGCGCGGGAAACGAATACGCCACTTCCGTCTCCGACCGGGTCGATACGGTCATCTCCCTGGCGGATGACTGGAACAGATGCATTGCGGGCGCCGATTTCGGAAGCGACTATCTCAATCTCGACACGACGACCCGGTTTCGCCTGATCTTCGGGCAAACGAACGCCCGTGAGCAGACAGCATCCCGTTCTGCGCGGTGGGTCCATTCCATCGTGGTGGAGCTGGGAGGCGCACCGACAATCACGCTTGAGGAGCCGAATGTAGATGCGGAGGTCGGAAGTCAGTTCAGAACTTCTGCCAGTATCAGCGCGGCGGATCCGGTCATCGAGCAGAATCTGGATATCCGGTGGTCCAGCAGCGACGAGAGCATCGCCACCGTGGACGATCAGGGCAATGTCACCGTACTTGCGGAGGGCACCGTAGTAATCACCGCTACGGCGGGAGGCGCTTCTGCTTCTATGACGGTCAACGGCACAGAACCGGAGGAGAGTAGCCCGTCTGCGGAGCAGAATCCGGCTGATGCCGGAAACGGCACGGGAAGCACCGGCAGCGGAACCGGCGGCGGAGACGACAGAGACAGCCGCGGCGGCAGCGGTGCGAGATCCGACAGCGTTTCCGATCCGGAGAACGACATACAGGGATCCGGTTACGAGATCGTAAAAAATTACGTGGATTCGGAGGGCAGGGAAGGCGGAGTACAGAACTGGAGGGTCTACGAAATGTCGGAAACCGCCGAAGAACTGGCTGAGGTCGATGAGGATAATCCTCTGGTACCTGTTATGGGCTGGGGAATGGCGGGGATGCTGACAGTCGGATTTGTGCTGCGCATTCTGAAATTCAGAATCGATATCAGATAATCAGTAAGGGAGGTTTTATGTTTTCATCTACGGAACTGAGCGACGCGCTTCGGGCTGTGACCAGCTCCATGCAGACTCCGGTCATCATCGTTCTTCTGATCTTTGTGGCACTGGCGGTCATCATGATCGGAACGCTGATCGCAGAACTGTTTACCGAGAGACTGCGCATGAAGGCGAAGATGCCGAAGCTGGCGGACGATCTCAGGAGCAGAGAGCAGCCCGTCGAAGAGGTAATCCGCGAAAGCGGTCTGCTGAAGCGCCAGAGGAAGGCTTTGACAGAGCTTATCTCACATCCGGATATTACGCCGGCCATGAGAGAGTCTTTAGCGGTCCGCCTCCTCGAAGAGGAAAGAGCTCACTATAACGTCATCGTTCTGATCACCGATCTGATCGCCCGTCTCGGACCTATGTTCGGACTTCTGGGGACACTGATTCCTCTGGGGCCCGGCATCATCGCACTGGGACGCGGAGATACCTATACGCTGTCCACATCACTGCTCACCGCATTCGACACGACAGCCGCGGGCCTGCTGGCTGCCGCTGCGGCTTTCGTGACCTCGGCGGTACGCAAGAGATGGTATGCCAATTATATGTCGGCTCTGGAAATGGCCATGGAATGTATCCTGGAAGTGACAAAAGAGGAGACGGAGGACGCGGCGGACCGGCCGGACGCCGGAAAAGAGCCGGAAACAGACGGAAAAAACGGCACGGAGGCGAAAAAAACGCCGGAGAGTAAAAACAACAGCAACGACAGAAAAAAGAATACCGCGGAGAAAAAAAGCGGAGCTGCGGAGAAAGAAAGGGAAGCCGCAGAGAATAAGGAGGAATCATGATCAGAAGATTCGGCTCGGGAAGACTGAGCGGCGGAAAAAATCTGACGGAGGAAATCAATCCGATGGACGGTGTGGCCAATCTGGCAGATGTTATGCTCGTCTTTGCCTGCGGCATCATGCTGGCCCTGATCGTAAACTGGAATGTGGATGTGGGATCCGTTCTGGAAGGTTCCGTGCAGGTGGAGCAGGGACAGGAGGTGACCGATCTGGAAAATCTCGGCGAAGGTCAGGGACAGCTGAGCGAGGACGGAAAATATGAAGAGATGGGAACCGTGTACCGCGATCCGGAAACGGGCAATCTGTACATGGTTGAAAATAACGGATAACTGATTTGCTGTTGGGGAGGCTGACTCGTATGAATCATTCCGAAGAGGAAGAAAGAATGATGACAGTTGCGGAGGTCGCCGACTATCTGGGATTCCGGCCGGCGACGATATACAGTTACATAAAAAACGGGAAAATACCGGTTTACCGGGCTTCGGGAAGGTGGCGGTTCAAACACTCGGAAATCGAGGAATGGCTGCGGAAAAATACCAAGCAGGCCGACGATCTGCTGGAAAGCAGGCATCAGAAGAAAACGGACAGTTTTTTCTCTTCGGAAGAGCCGGAAGAAGAGGCAAACAGCCTGAAAAAGCGGGCGATGCTGCTTCTGCGTGATGTGGGGATTCTGTCGGGGCTGGAGGACAGAGAGATGTGGTCTCTGTCCGACGCGATGGAATACGCGGAGGAAAGTTATGGCGACGGAGAGATCGTCATTTTCAACACGCAGAAGATGAACAGCTTTCTCATCGTGGAAAACGGCGTGCTGACGATACCGCTCGGAGCGGGAGAAAATGTGGTCACCTCAAAGCAGGATTACCGCAGAGGAAATATACTGGGGCTCGACGTGATGATGACGGCGGAGCGGACGAGCTATTTCACAGCGACGGCGAGAGATGATGTGACGGTGATGACCTATTCCTTCGACGCATTTCTCAACAGGCGCCAGCTGAAGGACAGTCTGAAGATCAAGCTCCTGGCAAATATCGCGGGACTTTTGGCGGATGAAAACATACGGCGCATGAAAAAGATCGGAATGCTGCAGGAGAAGAGCATACGGGGACGAATCCTGTCCTATCTTCTGCAGGCGGAGAGAAAAGCGGGCGGTTCGCCCTTCGAGCTTTCCGACAACCGGAGCGCCATCGCTTCCCATCTCGGCGTAAACCGGTCCGTTTTTTCCAATGAGCTGAACAGTATGCGCCGGGAGGGCATCATCGACTTCGACCGCAATATCTTTACGATCTGCAGCAGCAGAAATGAGCTTGCGGAATACAGAAAGAGAAAACGCACGGAAGAGAAAAAACGGGCGGAACGGGTGAGAGAAACAGAAAAGAGGAAAGAAGAATTGTTATGAAAAAGACAGGGAAGGGAAAGAGGATCCTTGCCGCGGTTCTGGCAGTGATGCTCCTTTCGGCGGCTGCAGTTTCTTTTACAGCCTGCGGCGGGCCGGATCTTTCGGCGGAGGAGCTGGCCGTCAACGATGACGCAGTCATCACGCTTCACGGTCTGGAGGAGGAAGATATCGAGATTTCGGTGGCGGAGCTGAAGGAGCTGGACAGCGTGACGGAAAAAGCCGAAGCGACCCGTTCCAACGGTGAGGTCGTCTCCGTCGATGCTACGGGACCGCTGCTGGATACGATTCTGGAAAAATACGGAGCGGAAAAGAGCGATTTCAATACGATCCGCTTTTATGCGGAGGACGGTTACTCCATCGCCATGCCAAGCGATATCATAGAGGACAGCGACATCATCATCGCCTATTACGACGGCGGAGCGCCGATTACCGACGAAAACGGCCCTGTGCGCGTCGTGGTGACGGGACAGAGAGCCATGTACTGGGTGCGCATGCTGACGAGAATCGATTTCGAGACGGGAACTTCTTCGGCCATGACGCCTTCTGAGCTGGTGATGCTGGACAGCGCGCTGCCGCAGCTCACGGAACAGAGCATCACGGTGAAGGGAGAGCAGATCTACGCAGTCAGCACCTATGATCTGATTTCCGCTTACGGAGATATCAATGACAATACGATATGGAACGCTTATCTGAAGGCCACGGACGGATTGTCGAAAAATGAGACGAAGCAGAACTTCATAAAATCCTACATCCGCACGTCCGGAGAGGGATCGCCGGAGTTCACCGGGCCTGATCTGCCGGAGGGCATGACAGTCCGCGATCTGGTGACGATTCACTACGGAGATACCGCATTCCTGTCTCTGGACCGTTATCTGCAGACAGACGGGGCGCCGGAGGGAGGAACGGTTCCGTTTTCCGGCATTCTGAAGGAAATCGGATCCATGACGTCGGATACGTATCTCTTCACGGGTACGGACGGTACCGAGGTGCAGTATGCCTATGACGATATTCCGGATGCCACGGTTTCCTTAAGCTCCGGCACGGTCGTATTTGATCCGGGAAACGGAGACGCCGCCGTTCAGGGACTTTTCAGCATAGAAGCTGTTTCGCAGGCGTCGTGAAAAAAGTCAGTCGGATGACAGGAGGAGACGGGTGAAAGGAAAAAAGTTGTTGTCGGCGGTCATCATCATTCTTGCCGCAGTCGTCGTATGTGAAACGGTGTATCTTGCGGCGGGAAGCGGAGGAAACGGAGCCTATGAGCCGGAGCTTTCCTTCGTGGGAGACGTGGAAAAGGCAGTAAGCCTGCGGTACGAAGAGGGGCGCTATCTCCTGTCCGTCGCCCGGACGGAAGAGGACGGAAACGGTGAAAGAGATGCAGAGGCAGCGGAAAGCGGAGAAGCGGAGCAGGAAACGGAGTCCGGCAACCCGGAGGAATGCGCGGTGCATAGCTTTACCTTTGAAGGCGGAAAGCACCGCGGCGTGCTGCTTTCCGATGTCATGAAGCAGGCGGGTATCGTGTCGGACGCTTCCCACATCTATTTCGCCGGATACGACGGCATGATGTCTTCGGTAGACGCCTCCTCTCTCGGAGAGAATTATCTGGTCTTCGGCGCCAACGGCTGGGAAGTGATGAATGAAGGGTATCCGGCCAGCTCCAATGTGAAGGCCATGGAATACGTCGTGACGGTGGCCGACGATCCGGCAGAGGTGCCGGCTGCCGTCAACGTGACGGATGACAGCGGACATGAACGGGTGATTTCGCCCGGGACGCTGTTTCTGGAAAATTCCGTGTCCTCCCGGAGATTTCACGGACAGTCGGAAAAGGGCGGACAGTCTGTCGTCGTCTTCACCACGGACACGTGGGTGCAGATCGGGCAGGAACGTCTGCAGCTGGATAAAAACCGCATCGTAAGGATGTCAGACGGGGAGTGAGAAACATGTCTCTTCACAGGATTCTGCAGAAATTTACAGTTTATGATCTCGTGGTCATATCGGTCATGGCGGCTCTGGGTGTGGTCCTCAAGCCGGTACTCGTCCCGCTGGCCCACGTGGTGGCGGCGCCGATGGGAATACCGGCAGGCTCCTTTGCCGGCGGACTCTACATGATGTGGCTGGTGGTCGGATTCGGCATAACGGGAAAATACGGCACCGGCACGCTGATCGGTCTGGTTCAGGCAGCAGCGGTGCTGCTCACCGGCGTGACGGGATCTCACGGAATCATGACGCTGGTGAGCTATACGCTTCCGGGCATCGTCATGGATCTGGGCCTGCTTCTGATACGCCACAGAGTCTGCTGCCGGCCCTGCGCTTTTTTCGCCGGCATGCTGGCCAATATCGCGGGCACTATGAGCGTCAACGCGGTATTTTTCCGGCTTCCGGCGGTCTATCTGATTCTGACGGTTTCCGTGGCCGCTCTTTCCGGCGGGATCGGCGGAATCCTGTCGTGGCAGCTTCTGCTTCTACTGAAGAAATATCACATCGGCCGGACAGAGGAAGATGAGGAGGACATAGAATAAATGAAAGGAAAGATTTCTGCGTCAAAACTGATGATCGCTGTGATTGTCGTTCTGGTCGTCATCATCGGAGCCGCCGCCTGGATCAATCAGCAGAATAACGGATCTTCGGGAGGCGACGCCGACGGCTCTCTGGAAGTGGTAAGAGACGGCGAAGTCATCCGGCAGTTTTCCTATGAGGAAATCTGTTCGATGGACAGTGCCTCCTTTGAAAAGGAAATCGTGTCGGGAAACAAAGGCAATGAGAGCGGTGTCTACCGGGGCGTGCCTCTGCGCGAAATCCTAGCCGCAGCAGACGAATCGATTCTGTCGGAATGCTCCTCTGTGACGGGAACGGCATCCGACGGTTTTGTATCGGTCTATTCCATGTCGGAGATCACCGGTTCGGACAGCATTGCCGTCGTCTACGAAAAGGACGGCGAACCGCTGAAAAAGCGGTCGGAAGGCGGCAGCGGCCCGCTGCGCATCGTCGCGGCGGACGATACCTACGGTACCAGATCCACACAGTATCTGACACGGATCGAGGTATCCTGAAAGGAAAGCGGAAAATGCGATGAAAGAGGAAACATCAACAGAATCGAGTGAACAGATCAGAGTGGAAAATCTCACGTTCTCTTATCCGAAACGAAAGCCCGTCCTGCGGGGAGTAAGCTTTCACGTACACGCCGGAGAGATCATCGGTATCACGGGTCTGTCAGGATCCGGAAAGACGACGCTGCTGCACTGCATCGCCGGCGTGATTCCTCATGTGGAGAGGGGAAAGCTGAGAGGAGAAGTCCGGGTCGGCGGTGAGAACGTCGCCGGCGTTTCTCCGGCGCAGATCTCTCGGAAAATCGGCATCGTTTTTCAGGATCCGGATAACCGGATGGCGGCCACCGTCGTAGAGGACGAGATCGCCTTTCTCCTGGAAAATATGTGTCTTCCTCCGAAAGCGATCCGGGAGCGGGTGGAGGAAATGCTGAAGCTGTTTCGGATCGGTCCTCTGCGTATGCGCAGTCCTCAGTCTCTTTCCGGCGGGGAAAAGCAGCTTGTCGCCATCGCCTCTGTTTTCGCGGCGGATCCGCCTGTCATCGTCATGGATGAACCGGTGAGCCATCTGGATGAGGAAGGGCGGGAAAAAATCCGCCGTCTCATCCGGGAACTGAAATCCATGGGAAGGACGATTCTGATGGCGGAACACGATTTCTTTCATCTGGATATGGCTGACCGGATTCTCTTTCTCGAGGACGGAGTGATCGGAAAAGAAGGATCTCCCGCGGAGATGATCCCGTTTCTGGAAGCGTATCTCACGGAGGACGCCGGCGAAAACGGACGGGGAGAGACGGGAGAACAGCAGGAAACGGCGTTTTTCCCTGAGAGCGGCAAAGACGGCAAAAACGGTAAGGACGGAAAAAACGACGGAGAGGGACAAAATAGAAAAAACAGGGGAAATGACAGACGGCAGACGGGAGGGGCCGGATCACCGGAAGATGCCATCTCTGTCAGAGATCTCACCTTTTCCTATCGGGGAGAAATGCCCGTCTTCCGGGGTTTTTCCGCGGAATTTCCGCGCGGCGCGATTACGGCTCTGACGGGAAGAAACGGCTGCGGCAAATCGACGCTGGTAAAAAATATGACCGGTCTTCTGCGTCCGTCATCCGGCAGGATTCTCGTCGACGGCCGGGATATCGAGGAGATGAGCATCGCGCAGATCGCGGAGCGTATCGGCTTTGTCATGCAGAATCCCTACTGCCAGATTCTGGGCCTGACGGTGCGGGAAGAGATGGAGACCGGGCTGAAAAACAGAGGCATTCCTGCCAAAGAAAGAGATCGAAGAATCGCATTTTATCTGGATTATTTCGATCTGGAGACATATGCTGATGTCTTTCCCGGTCATCTCAGCATCGGAGAAAAGCAGCGTCTGGAGATGGCGGCTGTCATGGCGCTGGGAGCGGACTATCTTATCCTGGATGAACCGGCCGCCGCACTGGATATGAAGCGCAGAGAACGTCTGGGCCGGCTTCTTCGCAGGCTGAGAGACAGCGGGAAGGGAATCCTTCTCATCAGCCACGACGAACGGTTTCATGAAAAGTATGCCGACCGCGTGGTCCGTATGGACGCTGCGCGGACGGTTTCGGAAGATGCTGTGCGGACGGCTTCAGAGACGGACTGCGCGGGAAGGGAGGTGTGATCCCGGATGAAATCGGGACAAAAGGGGATATCCCTCGATCCCCGTGCGAAACTCATGCTTCTCATCTGTCTTTCCGGGCCGGCCGTCTTCGTCGGGGACCTGCGGTATATGGCAGGTCTCTTCGGGGCTTCAGTTCTCTGCGCCATCCTGTGCGGCGCGGATGTCCGGAGAGCCGCGCCGTTTCTCAAGGCTACCGTCGTCATGCTCATACCTCTGTTTATCGTCCAGTGTCTCTTTACAAGAGCGGGAGCACCGGTTCTGACTATAGCCGGTCATGCGGCGGTGACGGACGAGGGCCTGAAAGCCGGAGCTCTGATGGTTCTGCGGATTCTCACCGTCGTGATCTCGGCGCTGATTATCGCGACGAGTCCGTCGAGAGATTATCTGCTGGCTCTGATCCAGTGCGGAATACCATATGAACTGGCTTTTATGATCATGACAGCCATGCATTTTCTGCCGCTGCTGTCGGCTGAGGCGGCGGACATGGTCAACGCGGTTCAGATGAAAGGAATCGATCTGAAGAGAATTCCTCTTCGCAGGAAAGCCGGCGTCTATCTGTCGCTGATGCTGCCGCTGCTTTCCCGGACGCTGGGCAGAGCGGAGGCCATGTCGTGCGCCATGCAGATGAGGGGATTCCGGAGCCGCCCGCAGCGCACATACATGCGCCGGCTGATTCTTTCGGTCCGGGACCGGATCGTAATCATCCTGGCTCCGCTCGCGGCGGCGGCATTTCTCCTGTGGGAAAAAAGCGTTATCTAGAGCAGAAGGTCTGCATATATGTGAAACCGGTTTGCTTTCTGAGCCGGGTTTGCAGGATTTCACAGTATGATGTGGAGAAAAAGAAGAAAGGGTTCAGTGTGTCGCAGAAGCATATTTTTTTAACGGGAAAAGTACAGGTGGGAAAATCCACGATCATCCGCAGACTCCTTTCCTCCGAAGCCTGCGGGGGAAAAACGCTGGGAGGATTCCGGACGGTAAATCTCGGACGGTATGTCTATATCATGGGAGCCGATCAGACGATTTCCCAGTGTTCGGAAAAGAATATCTGCGGTTACCGCTATATGGACCGCTGCAATGTGGATTCCTATCCGGAGGTTTTTGACGGTCTGGGATGTCGTCTTCTGGAAAATACCGGACGGGCGGATATTATCGTCATGGATGAGCTGGGATTTCTGGAATCGGAAGCCTTTCTCTTTCAGCGGAGAATCCTGGAGATTCTGGACGGAAATACGCCGGTGATCGGCGTCATCAAGCCGAAGCGCAGCGAATTTCTCGACCGGGTGCGGGAACATCCTCAGGTTAAGGTGGTGGAGATCACACCGGAAAACCGCAGAGAGAGGATGAAATCCATCTGCAGCAGCGCGGAATGGATGAGGCCCGCAGAGCACGGACC
>CAJFPD010000176.1 GCA_904398315.1 Candidatus Alangreenwoodia gallinarii
GCGCTTATCGTCGAGACATCGCAGATTTATCTCTATCTGCCGGCTCTGCTGATTTCCGGCATGATAACGGGCATCCTTCTGGGAATCGCGTCGGCGTGGATTCTCGGCCGATTGGAGAGAACTTCTTTTTTCCGGGGCAGCGGCACAGGCCGGAGATAAAAGAAAGCACAGCTTCCGTACAGTGAAAAAATTTCGCTGTATGGAAGTTTTTTTGTGTGGAAAATTTTCGGAAAAAAAAAAGGGTGAGAAATTTGATCTGCCATATGACTAAGGAAAACTGGAAATTCGTGCTATAATAAAAACACATGATCCCTCTGTTTTATTGGTGGGGCAGGAAAGGAAGAAAGGGATGCATATCATTCTGTGTGTGGACGACCGTCTCGGAATGCTCTTTAACGGACGGCGCCTGAGCAGGGATTCCGCTCTTGTGGAAGACGCTGTAAAACTCTGCAAAGGTTCAAAACTCTGGGTAAATGAATATTCCGACGGACTGTTTTCCCGCTACGGTTATTCGGTTCAGATCTGCGATCCCGATTTTCCGGAGAATGCAGGAACAGATGATTTCTGCTTCATGGAGGACTGTGATCCGGCTCCTTACCGGGATAAAATCGGCAGCATCGTTCTGTACCGGTGGAACCGGCGTTATCCTGCGGACACTTATTTCGACGCCGCTCTGCTGCAGGGACGGCGTCTGACCGGGCAGAAGGAATTTCCGGGATCTTCGCACGAAAAAATAACCAGAGAGGTTTACCGATGAAAAAATTCAGACAGAAACGTGAACATGACAGAAAATATGGCATCCGGTTCCTTCCGGCACTGCTGGCCGTCCTCATCGCACTGAGCGGCTGCACAGCACAGGCACCGGATTTTTCCTCCGACGGAGAAACGGCGCAGATTCAGAGCAGCGCTGCGGAAGAGGAACCGGCATACAGCACGGGAGATCTGATCCTCGGAGCAAAAGACGGGGCATCTTCCGTAAATGTGCTTTCGGCAGACGAGATTCCCTCTTATGAGGGAAACATTTTCGTCGAACTCAACGACAATGTCCCCTCCTTCGACGACAGTGACTTTTCCGCATCTTCCTTTGAGACATACAGTGAGCTGGACAGTCTGGGACGCTGCGGTCCCGCTTTTGCGAATATCGGCAGAGATCTGATGCCGACGGAGGACAGGGAAAGCATCGGCCAGGTGAAGCCGTCGGGCTGGCATACGGTGAAATATGATATTGTCGACGGCAAATATCTGTACAACAGATGTCATCTCATCGGTTATCAGCTGAGCGGAGAAAATGCAAACGAGAAAAATCTCATCACGGGAACGCGCTATTTCAACGTGGAAGGCATGCTGCCATTTGAAAATATGGTGGCCGATTACGTCAGAGAGACGGGAAATCACGTTCTCTACCGTGTTACGCCGGCGTTCGAAGGCGATAATCTGGTTGCATCCGGCGTGCAGATTGAGGCGTGTTCTGTGGAGGACCGCGGAGAGGAAATCAGCTTCAATGTTTTCGTCTTCAACGTTCAGCCGGGAGTTACCATCGATTATGCCACGGGGGACAGCAGCCTGAGCGGCGATAACTCTTCCGCCGGCGGTTCTGACGCGCAGCAGGGCGTCATCCGCGGAAATTCCCGTTCAAAGATATATCACTGTCCGGGACAGGCGGATTATGAGGAAATGGCTGACTCAAAATATCTGGTCGTTTTTCAGACAGAACAGGAGGCGATCAGTGCGGGATACCGTAAAGCAAAGCGCTGACACCATCCTGGAAACGGAATGGAGCAGATCTGCCGGCGTTATGCAGCGCAAAAAGGCGGTGTTATCTGTGGGAGGGCGTAAAAAGGATGAAACATTTTTTGAAGAATCGATCGCCGTTCTGTATGAAGATATTTACCGTTTTGCTCACTCCATGGTGAAAGAGGAAGAGACTGCGCGTGATATCGCACAGAATACGATGGAGAAGGCATGGAAAAATCTGTATCAGCTGAAAAACAGAAAGAGCGTGAAGGCCTGGGTATACCGCATTGCGAGAAATGAGGTAAACGTGTTTTTCCGCGATACGCAGCGGACGGATTCTTTTGACGGACCGGAAAGCCGGGTCGACTGTGAAAAAGCTGAAAAAGCCGAGGCGGATATTCTGGAGATTCTCCTGAAAAAAGAGAGATCCGGACTGCTCCTCCGGGCGTTTGACATGTTGTCTCCGAGGTACAGGGAGATCGTTTCGCTCTGGGCGCTGGGAGATCTGTCGCAGAAGGAGATCGCGCGGGTGCTTCAGATGAATTACAGTACGATGAGAGTTCATTTATACAGAGGTCTGAACGAACTGAGGGACCTCTATTTCGCTCTGGAAAGAGGTGACGCCGATGAGTGACGGAAAGAAATCCCGGATCGAGGCGGAGATACAGCGCCGTTTCCGCGATATGTACGATGAATATCTGAAGGATCAGGGAGAACAGATACCTGAGCCCGATCTGTCCTTTCTGCAGGAGGAGAAACCCAAAAAGCGGAAGGAACACAGAGTGCTGCGCCGTTTTGCCACCATCGCGGCCTGCATGGTTCTTCTGCTCGTCACGTCCAGCGGCATGGCAATATGGATCAGTTCCGATGCGGCCCACGCTGTGAAATTCAGTCTCGAAAAGACTTTACACAGGATTTCCGGGACGTTTTTTTCCACGGATGACGGAAAAGAGATTGAAACGGAGGAAAATCAGATTTCCATCACTATCGACAGCATGGATGACATCCAGGATGCGGTAAACTTCATGCCGGATCTTCCCGTACCGGGGTATATCCCGGAGGGATTTGAGCTGGAGACGCTGACGGTGGTGAAGTATATGGATGGTGGGTATGGTGCATCTTATAGTTTTAAAAATGATCAAGAGAAAAAATATGAAATAACATCCTACTCCAATTTCGATGATGAAGCAATAACAGGATTAGTTGGAGAAATAGAAGAAATAATCATTAATAACATAAAAATTTATTATTATGAAGATCGATATACGTCAACGCATGGTATCAGTTTTATATTAAATCAACAATTAATAGATGTTAAAGGAGACATTGATCGTGATAAGATGATAAATATTGCATCGAATCTAAAATAGCTGATTAGTGAGTATCTGAAAACATAAATTCTTGGTATCATTTCAATAAAATCCAAATGGAGTCTGAGTGAAAAAATTCTAAAAAGATACCGCCAGTTTATCATAGTGTGTGACAACTTTTTGAAAAACCTTGATGGAAACACGTTCTGTGTAATTCAGATGTTTGCTCTTGACATGTTTTGTGATAGAACGTTCCTGATCCATAAAGTCACCTTGCGTGTTAGGGAATATTTTGTAACAAGCTTATTTTATCACGCAAAGGACTTTATGGATTTTTTTATTGGTTCAACTTTATTAGAAAATCAGATATTATTTAAAATTGATTAATAATAAATATAAGATTCGTAGTACTATAAATTTATCTTGATAGAGTTTTGTACAATGTGGTGGTAGCAATTTTTCCATTTACTTTATCAGTAATCTCGATTTTAATACGATAATTTCGGCTACTGCTGATAGGAAAACTACAAAGATGGTGAATACTAGATGTATCATAAACCGTATAAGTCGATGGAATAACACCAGATACATCGGTATAAGATGAAGAACCGAGGGATGCAGACTGGAGCGTTATCTTCGATGTAATATAAGATGCTATTCCAGAACTCGTAGCATATACGTGAACATTTCCAATTATATTATTCGATGTCGAAAAAGACAGTACATAACTTACTAC
>CAJFPD010000177.1 GCA_904398315.1 Candidatus Alangreenwoodia gallinarii
CGGCTTTCCATTCTTCAAAGCACGATTCCGTGTGGCCGGAAAAAGATTTTTATAAAATAAAAGCCAGCTTTTGACTCGCCTTATTCCGTTTCCCTGTGCCGGTATCGTGTTGACAAAAACGAATGGAATTCCTTCCGTCTGATCTTCTATAAATTTTTTTCCATTCGTGTCAATCACGTCATCTCTATTCAAAAACGTAGTAGCACAAAATACGGTAACATCATATCCATGCTCCTTTAGTCCCTTTGCAAACCAATAATGTCTGCCTGCCTTATCAACAAACATATTCGTCGCATAGTGATTCATGATCCATACTTTCTTCCCCAAACGTTTCTCCTCACTCTTTTTTCACCACTGCCGCCGGTACGCCCACCGCGGTACAGCATCCCGGCAGATCTTCAATGACAACTGCCCCTGCTCCGACGATCGTTCTCTCTCCCAGTATTTTTCCCTGTATAATCTGCGATCCTGTTCCCAGTTCACAGCCTTCTCCCACTGTCACATTTCCGGAAATGTTTGCGCTCGGATAAACCGTTACATAGGACTCCAGCTGAACATCATGCCCTACTGTACAATCCAGATTCAGAATGACAAAATCCTTCAGAACAATATCTGCTGTCAGAATCGTTCCCGCGCAGAGAATGTTACCTTTGCCCATCCTAATACGCTCCGACATCCGCACGGACGGATCGATCAGATTCGGAAAATGGATGTTTTTGTTTTCCGACAGTTTCCGGACAACTGTTCCTCTTACCTCCGCATTTCCGATCGCACAGGCTACATGAACAGGCTGTTTCCTTTTCTGCAGATATTCCATCCCGCCTAAAACAGGCAGATCATCCACCAAAGTCCCCTGTTCCATTCCGTCATCAACATAGCCGAGTAAATTCCATCGTTCTTCCGAGGATTGTGTGCTCTGGTTAATGCGTTCGATCAGCCACTGCACTTCCCTGCCGAAACCTCCTGCACCGGCGATGATCAGATCCCGGTTCATCACATCGCCTCCCGGAAGTTATCGCGAGAAAAGACAAGAGGGGAAATGACAGTACCGTTGTTACGTACTACCCCCCCCGATAGTTTACATTGATATGCTTTTCCATCATCTCTATCCTTTCTGCCGGTACGCCGACATACGTTCCGCTTTCTTCGATATTCCGAATCACGGCCGCTCCCGCTCCGATCATGACATCATCCGTAATGCTCAGATTGTTGCTTACCACTGCTCCGATTCCGACCCACACGCCGGAACCGATCCGGACCGTTCCCGCCAGATGCGCTCCTACGGAAATATGAGAAAAGTCACCGATTATATTGTCGTGATCGATGGATGCACCGGTATTGACGATCACGCCCTTCCCGATCTGACATCCGCTGTTGATAACCGTTCCCGCCATGACAACAGTTCCCTCTCCGATCCGGCAGTCCTCCGCGATCACCGCATCCGGATGGATCAGAACCGGGATCTTTGCTCCTGCTGCTTTTAGCTGCTTCGTTATTTTTCTCCGGACAGATGCGTTTCCTACCGCCACAAAAAACTCCGATCCGTCAATCTGCCGTAATCCGTCGGAAAGCCTTCCCCGGATTACATAACTTCCGCAGGTTTCTCCGGCAGCTTTCCCATCATCCAGAAAGGCGATCTCTTCATAACGACCCGTTTTTTTTGCGATATCCGCCACCACTTTTCCGTGGCCGCCTGCTCCGATAATCCACAGTTTCCTCATCCCGCTTTTTTCTCTCCTGTAAACTCTTCCATCGTCGCCGAGGTCTCCGACGTGATATTTTCTCTTTTCAGTGCGTAACCCACTGTCTGAAAGATGATCTTCCAGTCGCCGAAAAAGGAAATCCGCTCAATATACCGCAGGTCATACTCAAACCGCGTCTCCCAGTCGATGGCATTCCGACCGTTGATCTGCGCCAGACCGGAAAGTCCCGGCCTCACATCGTGGCGATGTCTCTGCCGCTCATCATAGCGTTCCAAATACTCCACCAAAAGCGGCCTCGGCCCCACGATACTCATATCCCCTTTCAGGATATTAAACAGCTCCGGCAGTTCATCTATGCTGGTCGACCGCAGCTTTTTTCCGAAAGAGGTCAGACGTTTCTCATCCGGAAGAAGGTTCCCCTCCGCGTCCTTTTCATCGGTCATCGTCCGGAATTTATACAGCTCAAAGATCTTCTCATCCTTTCCCGGACGTTTCTGCCGGAAGAGAACCGGAGACCCCAGCTTTACTCTGACCAGGATCGCTGTGACCAGCAGCACCGGAGAAAGGCAGATGATAGCGATCAGAGACAGGATGAAGTCCATCCACCGCTTTATGTATTTTCGATACATGCTTTTTTCCCCTCCTCTCTCCGTCTTCATTACAATGATGACAGAATGCTTCGGCATCCTCCGCTGCAGTTTTTTTCTTCCGCTTCTCTCGCTGTGTTCTCACCCAAAACACCCTCTCACCACTTCGATCACTCTCTCCTGCTCCTCCGCCGTCATCTTGTTATCGCTTGGCAGGCACAGCCCTCTGTGAAACAGATCCATTCCCACATCCAGCGGTTTTCCGTCATTTCCCGTCGCTCCGCCGCTGATGTAGGCGTTCGTCTTCGCTCTGCCATCTCCGTCCCGGGTTACAAACGCGTTCATCCGGTAAATCGGCTGCATGTGCATCGGCTTCCACAGCGGACGGCCTTCCGCGTTGTACTTCGTCAGCGTTTCCAGGATCTCTGTCGGACAGCTCTTTCCCGGCTCGCTGACGTACAGCGCTTCGCAGTCTCCCCGCACCTGGCGGCACATGGCCTCCGGTTCGATCAGAAGGCAGGACAGCCAGAAATTCGGCTCCGAGTTTTTTTCATCGTACGGATTCATCTTCACCGGAAGACCGGCAAACCCTTTCCGGTACCGCTCGTAAATCGCCTTTTTCTGCGCGATATGCTCCTCCAAATACAGATACTGCCCCCGCACCACGCCGGCGATCACGTTGCTCATCCGGTAGTTATATCCCAGCTCTTCGTGCTGATACCACGGCGCGTTTTCCCTGGCCTGCGTCGACCACTTCCGCACCTTATTCGCTGCCTCCTCATCGTCCGTTAGCAGCATCCCGCCGGAAGATCCGGTGATGATCTTGTTTCCGTTGAAGGAAATGCAGTTATACGTGCCGAACGTTCCCGTCTGCACCCCTTGATACGTCGCTCCCAGCGACTCCGCCGCGTCCTCGATGATGACCGCTCCTTGCTGATTGCAGATCTCCCGGATCTCGTCCACCTTTGCCGGCGTCCCGTAAAGATGCGCCAGCACTACGACGCGCACCTCCGGATACAGCTCAAAGGCCTTCTCCAGAGCGGCCGGATCCATATTCCAGGTATCGTATTCCGTATCGATAAACACCGGTTCCCCGCCCTCATATTTCACCGGATTCACCGTCGCGTCAAACGTCATATCCGAACAGAACACCTTTTCTCCCGGCTTCACGCCCGCCAGCTTCACCGCCATGTGAAGCGCCGCCGTTCCGGAAGCGAGAGCCACCGCGTGTCCGCAGCCCACTTTTTCGCAGGTCAGATGCTCCACCTCGCTGATATTCTTCCCCACCGTCGAC
>CAJFPD010000178.1 GCA_904398315.1 Candidatus Alangreenwoodia gallinarii
GCAGGTTCCTGTGGTATTTCCCAGTTGTTTCTGCTTCTCGGTAAAACACCGGTAACACATCTCCTGGGCGCTGCTTCTCATCCACAGGATCCTTCCGCAGTACTCGCATTTTTTCCTGATCATGTTTTTCTCCTTTAAAACGGAATCTCATCCTCGTCCAGCGCTTCAAATCCGGCCGGAAATGCCTCTTCAGCTTTTGTATCCTGCATCGGCCGCGGTTTCTCCGAACCATTTTCTGAATCTTTTCTGCTTCCGAGGAACTGCACGTTTCCCGCACAGACTTCCGTCGTATAGACAGTATCTCCGTTTCTGTTCTGATAGGAACCTGTACGTATGCTGCCCGCTACGGCAACCTGTTTTCCTTTGCTCAGATATTTTGCGCAGCTCTCCGCCAGCCTTCCCCACGCCTGTATCCGGATAAAATCCGCTCTCTTTTCTCTCTCATTTCCGGAAGGACGATCCACAGCCAGAGTAAAATTGCAGACTGCTTTTTCCTCTGTGGTATATTTCAGCTCCGGCGCTTTGGTCAGCCTTCCGATCAGTACAACCTGATTCATTCTTCCTCCTCCCACGGCATGATAAATTCGACCTGATATTCCTCTTCCAGGCCTTTCGTCTGATAATATCGTTCCTTATATCTGCCTTTCTTTCCTCTCGGCCAGATACGCAGCCTCGGTACCGGATTCAGGGAGATCATGATATATTCCAGATAAGGGATCCCCGTTACCGGATTGATTCCCCGATAAATACTGTCCGGATCTATGTAATAGCCATCTACCGGTTCCGGATCCTTTTCGATCTGTGACGGGCTGATCCGTTCGTCTGTTTTTTTCGGCGGGTTTACCACCGTTCTGGAGCAGGAATAACGCTGTTTCGCATAAGCGTCCGGCTGCCGGAATGTCTTTTCCGTTTCTTTGATCAGATAAGCCGCGAGTTTCCTGTAGTCACCGCTTCCGTCCAGATGGGTAGGACGTGCTTTTCCCGCTGTCCAGAGCTTGTCCAGATCATACGTATCCATCTGGGACAGGATCATGTGATGATGGATACGCTTATTTTTGTATTCCGTTACCATGATCCACTTCAGTGTCATGTCTTTTTTCCGGAAATATCTTCTCAGCCTCTTCAGAAAATTTTCCACCTCCTTCTTTGCCTGCTCCATCGTAGGCTCCTCTCCCGCATAGGTCAGCACCACATGTAAATCTCCCGGTCCGAAATTATGATGCAGCTTCAGCATCAGCTCCCGCTCCGCATTTCTCCGGTTGATCTCCATGACAGCCTTTTTTGTCGGCTTCGATTTTTTCTGTCTCTTCTCTCCCGGCACTCTTTTTCTGCTGTCATAGATCCGGCAGCTGATCAGACTGCCGGCCACAATAATTTCTTTCCGGATCATGATTGTTCCCTGTCCCTTACATTAATATCTTTATCGAGGTATATTGCGGCCGCATCGGCGCCCGCGAAAAAAAGCAGTCTGACGGCTCCATCAGAGTATGCAGTTGTCCTCCGGAGCTGATTTCATCAGACTGCTCTATTGCTATAGTCAGCGATCCGAAAAGATCCGGATCAGAGCTGCTATCTTTTTCAGGCCTCTACCATCCAGTGCTTTCCAGATATTTTTTCAGAAAGACGATCTGGCGCGGTGTGAGACTGTCGAATTCTTCTCCATTCCGCCGGCAGCAGAAAAAGGTTCCCCGGATTCCGAACCTGTTCGGAGGAAGGTCCTCCAGAAGTCCCTCTTCATTACAGATCACCAGAATGTCTTTTGGAAAGCTCTGCGACGTCAGTGCAATCTCGATCCGTCCGCCCACTACCTTCTGGCATTCCTCCAATGTATTCTCTATCATCCGCACTTCCGGATCCTCCGCTCCGGGCGAGCATACCAATATGACCATATGTTTCACTCGTTTTCCTCCAGTACGTTAAATCCGTATCGCCTCCGGAAAAGCTCTCTGGCAAGGGATGGTTTTGCTCCTGCATCGATTAGGCGTTCTTCATACGCTTTCTGTGCTTTCCTTCTCCAGTTTTCCCTCCAGGCGATCGTTTCCTCATCTGTCCCTTCATGCCATCTTCGGTGACATGCCGGACAGAGATCTATCTGCAACCGATCCGCTATGCTGTTCTGTCGGTTTGCTCCTCCGAAAATCTCATGACGTTCCGCATACGGCGTTCCACATTCCACACAATAGCGGTTCGGCTTGTCCTTGTAACCATTCATCCGTTTTCTTTTCTTTTTCTCTACTGGCTTCGGGAACGCACAGGTACGGTAATATTCCGCCAGCTCTTTCCGTTTATCCATTTTTTCTCCTTCAGATTCTTGCTTCCATGGACTCTATCCGGTTGCGGCTGAACTTCAGCTCTCCGTCCGCAGCGGTACTGATCTTTACCGAGGAATCTGCGATTCTCAAGGCTGCGCTGATCGCTTTGCCGGATACGATCATTTCTGCCAGCGTCAGCACTACATCGGCCTGTTCGGATGTCATTTCTGTAAATCCCAGTTCCGCGCCTCCAGCACCGCATAGATCCTGCACCATCTCGCGGATTTCCGCTTTTTTCCTCGCCAGCCTGGCGTCCGGGCAAGTGCAGGACTTCGTTGCTTTGATATCCGCATCCTGCTGGTCGGCAGCTTCGATCATCCGGGTCTGTCCACAAAACCGGCAGGTTCCATACATGCTTTCCATTTCTGTTTCTCCGATCATTGCATCTCCTCCTTGCGTTCTTCATACCATACCGTTCTCTGCATCAGATCAACTGCCTGTTTCGGATTTTCCCCGAACATAGCCAGAAGAGCTTTCAAAATCTTATATCTTTCTTCCGTTCTTTTTAATTTCTGGTATCTGTTTTCTGCAACCAAAACATAGATTTCCTGTTCTGAATTCATTGATTTTTTTCTTATTCTATGCTATTCTCCATTTGAAGCTTTTTACCATTTGGCGCCCGTCCTGTTTCTGCAGGCGAGCGCCTGTTTTCATTCTGCATGACGGTTCGACCGGACGATTCCGCCGGTCGCCTTTGCGATCCGGATCGGTGTCGGCTCGTCCACCTCTCTGGCGCCGGCATCTCTTTTCAGACCTGCTCTCAGGACCGCCCAGGCAATAAAGGCCATGGCGATCACGATGGCATCGCCGGTGAGATTCCAGTATCCTCTGGTCAGTCGGCAGAGGATGATATATCCGGCGGCGATGGCTACTACAGCGATATATTTTTTCATCCCCACTCTTCCTCCTTCAGTGTCCTCGGTATGTACTGTCTGTTTTCCAGACGCTTTTCCGTTTCACGCATTTTACCAAGTAATTGCTTCAGCTGATTATGGGCTGCCTGCCCTTTCTCTGTTTCCAAGAACTCCACGACAGGATGCAGATGATCACAAATATCCTTGTATTCCCGCCGCTTTCTCCGACAGTCCCTCAGTTCCTCTCCGAAGCGGATCAGCTCCATATCATACAGCTCCTTTAGCTCTACCATGTGCAGATAATCCTGCGTCAGCCTGTCCATTTCATTGACCTTGTCGTAGTAATACTGATA
>CAJFPD010000179.1 GCA_904398315.1 Candidatus Alangreenwoodia gallinarii
TGAAAAAGGCACTCGATAAAATTCGGGACTTGTACGATTACATATTTATCGACTGTCCTCCTTCACTGGGCCTGCTCACGATCAATTCTCTGACGGCTGTAGACAGCGTTTTAATTCCGATTCAGTGTGAATTTTATGCTCTGGAAGGTGTAAGTCAGCTCATGAGTACGATTGAACTTGTCAGAAAGAGCATGAATAAAAATTTGGAGATTCAGGGTGTTATTCTCAGTATGTTTGACGGCCGGACAAATCTGTCTATTCAGGTAGTGGAAGAAGTGAAAAGATATTTTAAGCAGAAAGTATACACTACTGTAATACCGAGAAATGTCCGCCTGGCAGAGGCTCCGAGTTATGGTCTTCCTATTATGGAATATGATCCGAAGTCTAATGGTGCGAGAGCATATATGGAATTTGCCGAGGAATTCCTTGCACTGGAAAAAGCGAAGGAAAAGAGGAAGTAGGGTATGGCGGTAAAAAAATCGGGAGGTCTTGGAAGAGGTCTGGAAGCTCTTTTTGAAGATACGCTGATCTCACAGGAGGTTTCCGTGGAGGACAGCGCTGCTGAAAATGAAGAAGAGATTTCATCTTCAAATTCTGTCCATTATATCGATATCGATGAAATCAGACCGAATCCGTCCCAGCCAAGAAGAAAGTTTGATGAATCAAAAATTTCAGATCTTTCCGAATCTATAAGAATCCATGGTATGATTCAGCCGATTATCGTTCGCTCCGCTTCATCCGGTGAAGGATTTGAAATTGTAGCCGGAGAAAGACGCTGGCGGGCTGCCAGAGAAGCGGAACTGAGAAAGATTCCATGTATCGTCAGAGAACTGACAGATCGGGAAAATATGCTTATTTCCATCATTGAAAATATGCAGCGTGAGGATTTAAATCCGATAGAGGAGGCTTCTGCATTTCAGGAAATGATCAGTCGGTATGAGCTTACGCAGCTTGAAATTTCTCAGAGTGTGGGGAAGAGCAGACCGTATATAACAAATTCGCTTCGTTTGTTGAAGCTTCCTGAGGCAGTTCAAAATCTCGTGGAAGCGGGGAGATTGAGCGGTGGACATGCCAGAGCGATCGCAGGAGTGGAAGATGCTGAGCTCCAGGTAAAGCTGGCTGAAATGGCGAAAGACGGAGCGATGTCGGTCAGAGTTCTGGAAAAGATGATAGCAGACGCATCTGAAGAGCGGGAGAAAAAAAAGAGAAAAACAACGGAAAAAAATCCTGAAGTTATTGCGATAGAAAATGAACTTAAAGAAGTTTTCGGTACAAAAGTAAAATTACCGAAATCAGCGGATAAAGGAAAAATTGAAATTTCTTTTTATTCCCGCGATGAATTGGAACGATTGGTGGAAATGTTGAAATCTCTGAAAAAATGAGAGAATGCTGATAACGGATCTTTCCGGAATGCGTATGTTTCACGTGAAACATACGCATTTTTTCGTTTTTGCTGTTTCAATATAATTTCAAAGATAGAAGTTATATTGATTTTTTATATTCTGTTTTGCATACCGTTTTTCGAGATGGAAAATGATAGTTGATTGTAGGAGCTGTTATGATTTCAGATATCGTTAGTTAAAAGTTTTTCCATTCTGAAATTTGTGAGAGATATTCCCTTTCGGATTACCTCCTGTTTTTGAATAATCCGGTATCCCCTCGATTGAAAAAAGGGGACAGCTGTGATAGATGCAAAAGTTGTAATAGAAGCTGTATTTACAGCTTTCTCAAGTTGATCGCAGATCATAGTAGCTATCCCCTGATTCTGATAATCCTTATGAACATATAACCGATCGAGATATCCTGTTTTGTCGATATCGCCGAAGCCGGTGATTATATCTTTCCGATCTTTATCTGCGGCGATAATCGTGAAATGCTCTGACAGAGAATTATTCCACAGAATGGGATTCTCTTCGCCTGATGCCCAGACTTGTATCTGTTTTTTATTGTAATCCTTTAGGTTCACTGAATGAATTGTTTCAAAAAAAAGCTTCAGTATTTGCGCACAGTCAGTCGATCTGTATCTTCTGATATAAATCATAGTTTTCTCCCCTTTGAAAAATCTTCCAGGATAATGCCAAAAATGAAAGGATAGTTTTATAAAATCGATGTATCCTCTGTTTTCAGTCCAAACAGATTGGAACAGATTTTTTTACCGGATTCAGTGCGAAAGATCTTGTGGAAGACAGAGATGACCTGTGAAGGAGACATCTGGTCTTCACACATATTTACCAGAAAATCCGATTCTACGAGAATCTGATGATCTTTATCGACAATATCGTGATATGTATGGTGATGGCCGACAAGCCAGCATACTCTTCGGATCGTTTTATCATCAAAATGAAGAGAGGTTAGCATCTGTTGTGCGATGGAAGGTCCTTCTTTTTCCTGAAGATCTCCGCTGCAGGAACCATATTTTTGCTCACATGATTTTATACCGATATCGTGAACGATAGCCGCAGTACGGAGAATGTGCAATGTTTCACTGTCAACTTCTTCTGATTCACCGATTGTGGATGCATAGGCATAGACCTTAAGAAAATGCTGAATTCTCTTTGTGTCGCCACGGTAATATTCGATCATTTTGTCTACTAAAATTGCATAAGGCATATTTTTTCCCTCCTGATGTTTCACGTGAAACCGGCCGCTCATCTGCATCCTTTGGATTTGATTCGCGGGGTTTCACTGTAGCGGTGAGCCTCTAAGCTCCGACTTCGCCTGTTTTTGCAGGCTCGCGGATCGCTAAGAGGTCGTCGCATACGTGAAACCGGCCGCTCATCTGCATCTTTTGGATTTGATTCGCGGGGTTTCACTGTAAATCTTTATCATTATAATACTGTGTGATATATAAAGCAAATGAATATGTGAAAAAGTGTATAAAATGGAATTATATATAAAATATAAAAGGTACGAAATGAAGAAAGGATACATATTATATGTTGGAGTATCGGAAGATCGGATAGAAGTTGGACAGCGGAAAGGCGGTAGAAGGTATGATATATCTGGATAATGCGGCGACAACGTTTCCGAAGCCGGTTTCGGTGAGAAGTGCGGTGGAGGAATGTATGTCGGAATGGTGTGCGAATCCCGGACGTTCCGGTCACAGAATGGCGATGAGATCTGCAGAATCGGTATATCGGGCACGGTTGGAAATCGCGGATCTGATCGGTGCGGAAGCGGACGAAATCGTATTTACACAAAACTGTACCGGAGCACTGAATCTGGCACTGCATGGGGTATTAAAGCCGGGCGACCATGTTGTGACGACGATGATGGAACATAATTCTGTTCTCAGAACGCTGAATTCACTGCGCAGATATGGTGTGGAGACTACTGTAATCAGATGCGGAAAGGATGGTACTCTGCAGGCTGAATCTGTCCGTGCCGCATGCAGAAACAATACGCGTATGATCGTATGCACTATGGCGTCCAATGTGACAGGTACAATTCTGCCTGTAGAAGAGATAGGAAAGATTGCATCGGAAAGGAAAATTCTGTTTCTTATGGACGGATCCCAGGGACTGGGAGTACTGGAAGCGGATGTGGACAGCATGGGGATAGATCTTCTTGCGGCCAGCGGTCATAAATCTCTGATGGGTCCTCAGGGTACCGGATTTCTTTATATCAGGCGGGGGACACCGGTTTCGCCGGTGACAGAAGGAGGTACGGGTTCCGAATCGGGAAGTATTATCCAGCCAAAGACCGTACCCGAAGGGATGGAATCCGGAACGCTGAATGTACCCGGAATCACCGGACTGGCTGAGGGAATCCGGTTTGTGAAAAGAACGGGATTAAATCAGATAAGAAAGAGAGAAGAGAAACTGATTGAATATCTCAGTTCTCTGATCAGAGAGAGCAGAGATATCAGTGAAAATATTCTTTCATATGGTCCCGGTGAGACAGATAAAAAGGTGGGAATTTTTTCGTTTAATATCCGGGGAATGAACAGCGAAAGAGCGGCAGATCTTCTGGACCGGCGATACGGAATAGCGGTCAGGGCGGGATTTCACTGTGCGCCTTTCGCTCACAGAGCGATCGGAACGGAAGATGGAGGATGTGTCAGGATTTCCGTCAGCATGTTTAATACCGAAAGAGATATGTACGATACTGCGGAAGCGATCAGAGATATTATCAGAATCAGGAAGAGAGATCCTGATGACGTGGAATGCTCCGGATCGCGAAATGATAAGTCGGAGTGAAATGAGAAAACAGAATATATGATATACTGAGGAGGTGAAAAAGAAAAAACAGATGGAGGAAACGTATCTTGTATTCGCAGAAAATGAGAAATGGATCGGGATATATATCAGTTTGTATTGTAATATCTGTAATGACGGGAGCGTCCGAACTTCTGTCGGAGAGTGAAATAATCTTTCCTGAGATCGCTGCTTTAGCTACAGGTATGCTGGCTGTTCCGAAGCAGAGCTGGAGAGCGGACAGAAAGCGCATGATTGTTATGATCGCAGCAGCAGCTGTCGCGGGAACTCTGCTTGAGAAAGTATCGGCTGCAGCCAGCCTGCCTGTGTGGGGTGCCGTAGCTGTGGCTTATGCTGCGGGACAGCTGCTCTTTTTTGCGTCGAAGACAGATTTTGTTCCTGTGATTTCGGCGGCGGCCATGCCGGTGATACTGAGAACAGATAGCTGGATTTATCCGATTTCCGCCGTTTCGATGACCGTTTTTGTTTCACTGATGCAGAAAAGCCTGGAGAGAGCCGGGCTGCGCGAAGAGAAAAAATTTACGCCGCTTCCGCCTGCGGATGCAGAGGATATGGCGAAAGCAGCGGTGCGTATATTGTGTGTGGCTGCAGTAGCTGCTGTTGCCGCTGCGGCAGGATACCGTTTCTGCATTGCGCCGCCTCTGCTCGTCGTATTTACAGAAATGATGCGGAAGAAATTTGCAGACCCCGGTGAGAGAAAAAAGCATGGGGTCAGGACAGTCGCGCTTATTTTTCTGTGTGCATTTGCCGGGGCCGCCTCGAGAGAAATCCTGACAGAGAAGACGGGATTGCCCATGACGCTGTCTGCTCTTTCTGCGATCGTTCTGGTAATGATATTCATGGCTCTTTTCCGCCTTCGGTTTCCTCCGGCAGCCGCTCTTGCCGTTCTTCCGATGATCATTGCGGAAGATCAGCTGATGAGTTATCCGTTTCAGGTGTGTGCGGGCGCTGCGGTTTTTACGGCAGCCGCTTTTCTCCTGAACGGGATTTTTGTGAAAATCACCGATCGGCGTTCAGAAACTTCATGAGACTGTCGTGGTAAATCTCGGCGTCAGAATATCCGAGTTCATACAAGTCCCTGAGTTTGTCCATGTTTTTTTCAAGACGTCCCACCCGGGGTCTGACGCTCGGTCTGATGATAAAGGCATTTCCCGCTTTTTCCTCTTTTTCGGCGAGAGAAAGAGACTGATTGTACTGTATATGTCTCATCTTCTGCGCCCGGACAAGTCCCGGAGCACTTTTTTTGTAGACACGGCTGACGAGATGATTCATTTTTGATTTTTTCTTCTTATAACCTTTTTCGCGCGTGAGAATGAGAACATTTTTCCGATTGCCGGCGCGGATGGATTCCTCCAGAGGGATGGAATCGGATATTCCGCCGTCGAGATAATCCTTTCCGTCGATCTTTACCGTTCTGGAGAGGAGGGGGAGTGAAGCAGAAGCGCGAATCTTGTCCATGTCACTGTGAAGGTCGCCGATTCTGAGATAAGCGGGTTCGCCTGTCCGGCAGTCTGTCACGACGGAGTACAGTTCCCCTTCGTACACGGAAGCCTGTTCATAGTCGAAAGGAATATACCGGTTCGGAATCAGATCGTATATCATCTCGACGCCGAAAAAATTTCCTGTTTTCCTCAGACTCTTCAGGCTGCAGTAACGCTCATCGTTCAGATATTTCTCAAAAATTTCAAAGGCGCGTCCTCTCTGTTTGGAGATATAACTGCAGGCATGGCATGCGCCGGCCGAGACACCGTAAATATGACGGAAATAGATGTCATGATCCATGAAAAAGTCGAGGACGCCTGTCGTATATGTCCCGCGCATGCCGCCGCCTTCCAGAATAAGTCCTGTATCGTACATCATATTCAGCCCTTCCTTTCTGTAAGAAAATATTTTTCCATATCTTCTGTCTGTATCGGACCGGTACCTTTTTGTACGGACCGGTCTTTATATTTTCGGTTTATACGGAGCCATTCCTTCGTTGGCCAGTTCATCAGCGCGATTGTTCATCCTGGTGATGTAAATAAAATCGTCCATGGAGAACTGCTTTCCGTTCCATTCGGTAAATTTCCGGTAAAGCCCGTTCAGACCGGCATTCGGACTGTCGGGATTGACATGCCCTTTGACGCGGTAAAAACGGATATCGTGTTTTTCTGTCAGTTCCAGAAGCCTGCGCCAGAGTTCCTGATTTTCCACAGGTGTTTTTTTTGCCGTCTTCCATCCGTTTTTCCGCCAGGACAGATACCATTTTTTTCGGAAACACTCCATGAGATAGGAACTGTCGGAAAAGACATCGATGCTCAGGCCGTCCTTTTTCAAAGCAGAGAGAGCTTCGATGAGAGCTGTCATCTCCATACGGTTGTTTGTGGTATCTGATTCGCCGCCGCTCAGCTCTTTTATGGCCCCGCCATATTCCAGAACAGCTCCCCAGCCGCCTGCATTTTTTTCATTCTGATTGCCGGAACAGGCGCCGTCAGTATAGATTTTCAGTACTGCCATACGATTTTTCTCCTTAATGAACGAGGTGGTATTTTCTGCAGCTGTCAGGAAAGCAGCATCGATAGAATTCGATATGATCGATAACGGTCACTGCAGAAGAGAGCAGGAAAGAAAGGTTGCCACGCTTTCCCGCATCATACCGGCATAAAATCGAAATAATATACAAAAATAACGTATTTTCCCATATCGTCTGATATAATATTATAGAAAGACAGGCATGAAAAAATCAAGGTTTTTCGAACGCCCGACTTTGTAAATATATATTAAACGCGTCGTAATCATTCTGTAACATGGAAAGATTATACTGAGATTGTATATTAGTGGCATTGTCTCTGTATATATCCACAAGATATGGTATGATGTTTGGACGGATGCCGTGGGAAAAAGAAATTCCGGAAGTCAGAAGAGGCGGAATGACAGGCATCACAGTCACGAGATACCGTTTCTTATTTATAGCTGATGTAAGAAAGGAGCTGCGATGGTGAGCAGAAGAAAGGCTCTCATAGCTTTGGCTGTCGTAGTCTGTCTGATTTTCAGTACCCTGCCGGCGTTTGCGGCCACTTCGCTTTCAAAGGATCCTAATATCGTGGTGGTCAGTCCGACGAAGAATGCTGTCATGAAGACGGGGACGGTACTGGTGTCGGTAAAGATGACCGCACCCAGGACCATTCGAATGTCTCTTTATGAAGAGACGAAATCGGGACGCAGTCTGATCAGAACGGAGAAATACTCTTCTTCGAGATCTCTGAGCTATTATACCCGTCAGCTGACGGGGCTGGATCCCGGCGTATATTGTGTCAATATCTCCACTCTGAATTCCGCAGGCAGCGCGATCTATGCCAGCGAGATTTATGTCAAGGTGCAGAAGCGGACGTCGGATACGGTAAAAGTAGATGTGTTTAATTCTCAGAATTCATCGAGTTCATTCTGGGCAACACTGCTGAAGAAGCTTCTGGGATAAGACCGGAAGAACAGAAGGATACGGCAGAGATAAGGTACGGCAGATGCCGTACCTTTGTTGTAATTTGTTGCAGCCGGATAAACGGCAGCCTCCCGTGTTTTCTTCCGGCAGCCGCAGCGGAATTTTCTGTGGGAATCGCATGCAGGAATTCGTCTGTTTACGGGATTTCACGGCAGCGGTATGTGAAGCTGCGACAGGAAATATGAATACGGACGGGAAAAAGAAAACGAATAAAGAAAATGAATAAGAGTACTAAGAGTATATAGATCAGATATAAAAAAGGACATACAGAGGGGCATACATACAGAAGGACATACAGATAGAAACCGCGCGGGACGCGCGGAGATGTTTTTGGAAGGCAAAGGATTCCGGCATGTTTCGACGCATCGAGAAAAAAAATATAGAACGGATAAAAAATATTCTGATAGTAGTATTGTTTCTGACCACAGTACTGCTTTTATCTTTTTTTTGGCAGGATGGCGTTTCACTCAGAGATCTGACACCTATTATCATGAGCGAGGAAAGCAGCTATGTTCCGGATGCACAGGAGCTGATCCGGCCAAGATATATCCTCTTTAATTACGGCGCTGACATCTACACTGTTCTCGGAGCGGGGGAACAGTATGGCGACGGCACGATATATGATGAGGTGAGGTCCATAGCTGCGGAATATATAGGCAGCGCCGGCAGCAGTGAACAGATCGAGGCATTACAGTATCAGGAAGTGATGTCATATGCTTCCGTCGTCATGCGCTTCGATTATAATATTCCTCTGGTGGAATATCTGGAGCAGAATGATATCGAATCACCTATCGATCTGAGCGATATTCCGGAGATGACGAGCGTCGGAATTTCCAGCGCCAGCAGTGAAAACCTGTTCATCGCAAACCGGGAGACGAATACCTACTACCGGATCGTCATAAACGATGAGGCGGTAATATCCGGACTTTCCGCCCGTGTCAGAGAACTGATCGATGAGGAGGAAAATTCGGATTATGTTCCTTATTACAATATGTCGGATATCGTGGGAGTGGAAAACGACGCTCTGATGCCGCTTTACATGTCTTCTTCGGCGGTTTCCGTATCGGGAACAAAGGAATTTTCGATAAGCGATGAAGAGGAGCTGAGCAGGACGGCATCGGGATTTTTCTCTTCCGGTCTGGATTTTGTGCGTAAAATTACGGAGAATAAGGGATCGGTTCTGTATATGTACGGAACCAGCCAGTCGCTGATCATCAATGAAGACGGCAGACTGGAATACAGTGAGAATATAGAGAATTACCAGTACGGATCGGCTGATTTTTACGATTCTCTCGATACCGCTATCGAGTACGTAGCGAATCACGGCGGCTGGGATAACATGTACCGGAACGGATATCATCCCTATCTGAAAGAAGCTTTCATCATTACCAGCGGAGAAAATGAAGGATATCACTTCGAGTTCGGCCTGGAATATAATGGTGTCGAAGTGGAGTATACGGACGGAACGATTCTCTCGGCGGATGTCTACGGCTCACAGATTACATCCTACAAGCGTGATATTCTGATTCTTCCGGAAAGTGATGAGGAAACGGCAGAGAAGAGTGAGTGGTATGCCATGGCTCCTATCGACGTTCTGACGAACAATTACGAAAAAATCTGCAGCATTGTGAGCACGGGGAGTTTTGAAGAGATGACAGCGGCAGTCAGAAGCATAAAATTCTGCTGTATGCGCGACAGTGAAAATGATCCGTTGAAAATCAGACCGGCATGGCTTATCATAATGAACGACGGCCATCAGCTGTGGTTCAGTGCGGAAGACGGAAAGCTTCTGTACCATCAGCCGGCGGCGGAGGTGAATTGAGATGGACTGGGGGAGAGCAAAAAATATCATACTGGCCGTTCTCGTCGTCACCAATATTTTTCTGATCACCGTCTACGGCATAAAGTATGAGCAGAGCAGAGAGAACAATTCCGAGCTCTACCGCTATACGATAGAAAAGCTGGAGGAAAATCATATCAGACTCGACTGTGAAATTCCTGAAAAGCCGGAGAGGCTTCCGGCTCTGACAGTACAATATGAGAAGTATGACAGCAGCAGGATCAACAGAGAGGTGAAAGCTGCCGGAGAGACAGATAATCGGGCGGAAAACGGGAAAGAGATGCGCGAAGCGGCCGATGCTCTGATCGCTACATGCGGTCTGGATACGGAAGGGGCTTCTGTCGCAGAGACAGAGGAAAATGAAGACGGCAGTACCACCGTTCGCTACGGAAACTATTATCGGGGCATACCGCTGCAGGAATGCTACATGAATGTGGTATTCCGGGACGGAAAAATTTCCAGGCTGGAACGGAAGTGGATGGAACCTGTTGAAGAGGGCAGGACGAGAATTGAAGTGACAGAGCCGGCTACAGCCCTTCTGCGGTTTATCGAGATTATCGGTGAAGAGAGAAAGGATGCGGAAAACAACGGCCGGTCCGGTGAAGAAGAAAGCGAAGCGGCGCCGGATGAAGCCGGTAAGGACGAGGAAACGGTGACGGTCAGTGATATGTATCTTACATATTATGTAAACGGCGATGAGATCCGGCGGAATATCCTGTATGATACCGCTTTTCCCGCCTGGTGTATCGAATACGGCGACGGTCAGATCAGATATATTTCCGCATATGAGCAATAATACGTCACATGTGCTTCATAAAATTGTCACATATAAAGAGTATAAATAAATTACAGGAGGCCGGAAGGCCTTCAGATAGGAGCTATGGATGGATCTGAGCTTTTGCTCCTTTGCGAGCGGAAGCAGTGGTAACTGCTATCTTATAAAAAGCAGAGAGTCGGCAATACTCATAGATGCAGGCATCAGCACGAAAAAAATACATGCGGCTCTGCAGGAGACGGGGACGGACAGGAGCGATATCTCGGGCGTCTTTGTCACCCACGAGCACAGCGATCATGTAAAAGGGTTGAAGGTTCTTACGAAGCAGAATCCCGGCTGGGATATTTACGGAAGTGAGGAGACATGCCGGTGTCTGAGAGAAAACGTGTATGACGGAAAAAAAATCTGCTCTCTGAATATAGATTGTATAAAGCAGATAGGCGATATGAAGATCAGAGCGATGAATATTTCTCATGATGCTGTACACCCGGTGTGTTACGTTATTGAGGCAGGTTCCTCGAAAATGTCAGTCCTGACAGATACGGGATATGTACCGGAGGATGTGCTGACAGAACTGGTATCCTCAGATCTGATCGTCATAGAAGCGAATCACGAGGTGAATATGCTCAAGGCGGGGCCTTATCCTTACCGGCTGAAGCTGAGAATTCTGGGTGACTCCGGTCATCTGTCGAATGAAGCCGCCGGAGAGACGCTGGCGGAAGTGATGTCACGCGACGACCGGTACCGGACGATCCTGCTGGCCCATCTCAGCAGGGAAAATAACTTTCCGGGACTTGCCTTTCAGACAGTGGCAAATATTCTCGAGGAGCACAGATTTTATCCCGGGAAACATATGCGGCTTGAGGTACTCAGCCGGGATGGCCTGAGCGGATTTACCGAATTATAGCTGTGTTTAGGAGGTCGGAGATTATGGACAGAGAAGAATGGAAAAGACCGGATATCGGCGGACGGCCGGATGACGGAGAAGAGCAGGCAGGGCAGAGAAATATTCCGGAAAGCGGAAACCCTGGGCATGAAGCAGCTGGTTACGTTCCGGAAACGGGAGACGGCGCCGGTGCAGGAAACGGCGCTCCTTCGGAAACTCAGGGAGAGAAACGTTTCGCGGAGTCGGCATCCCCGTCGGATTCTTATTATACAGTATACTCAAGGCCGGCGGATTCCGGAGAAACAAATCCGCAGAATCCGCAGAATCAGATGGCGTCAGGCGGAGACGGCAGTCGGGAAGCGACGGTGGATTACAGCAGCGCTGCCGGGACAAAAGAGAGTATCCGCAGTCCTCATGCGTGGAATTCCGGAAGTGACGTAAGCGGGGCGGGAGCCGGATCGGGATACGGAAACGGCGGCGGAGGAACGGTTCCGCCGGGACCGGCGGGACCGGCCGGTTTCGGTGAGAATCCCGCGAAAAAACAGAAGAAACCTATGAGCAGCGGTGCGAAAAAGACGATCGCGGCGGTTCTGGTCATCGTCATAGCCTTTGCCGCCGGATTCGGAGGCGGAGCGGCTGCGTCGGCTCTGAGAGGAGACGGAAATCAGACGACGACCAGCAATATTTCCATCGATTCCAGTGAGAGCGGACTGGATGCGGCATCTGTCATCGCGGAAAAGGCGATGCCTTCTGTCGTCGGAATCAGCACGGTGTCACAGACCTATTACCAGTCGATCTTCGGCGTTCAGCAGGGAACGACGGAGGGATCCGGAACGGGCTTTATCGTAGATGAAGACGGATATATTCTGACGAATTCCCACGTAGTCGGCGACGGCGAAAATTCCGAGATCACGGTGGATCTGTATGACGGATCGGAGTATACGGGCACCGTTCTTTGGAACGATTCCTCTCTGGATCTGGCCATCGTCAAGATCGATGCCACAGGTCTTCAGGCGGTCGATCTGGGAGATTCGGATGATGTGAAGATCGGAGATTACGCCATCGCCATCGGAAATCCGCTGGGACGCGATTTTGAGCGCAGCGTGACACAGGGAATCATCAGCGGACTGGACAGAAGCATTACGACGACAGACGGGCAGAACAATACGAACAATATGCAGGGACTGCTCCAGACGGATGCTTCCATCAACTCCGGAAACAGCGGCGGACCGCTCCTTAACAGCTCCGGTCAGGTTATCGGTATCACCACGGCGAAGGCAAGTTCCGCGGAAGGTCTGGGCTTTGCGATTCCGATCAATACGGCCATTCCTATCATCGATCAGATTAAGACGAACGGTACTTATGTTCAGCCGGCCATCGGTATCGGCGGTAAGGATCTGGAGGAAATTCTCGCGAGATATGAGACAGATTTCAATGCGGAAAGCGGCGTTTTCGTAATGCAGGTTTACACCAATTCTCCGGCTTCCGAAGCGGGAATCAGAGAAGGCGATATCATCACGGCCATCGACGGCAAAGCGGTAGAGGATATGAACGCTATGAAGCAGATTCTCATCGGCCATCAGCCGGGCGACCAGGTGACGCTGACCATCGAGCGGGATAAGAGTGAGATGCAGGTTCAGATTACTCTTCAGGCCCAGAGTTCCATCAGTACGATGAACTACAGCGACAGCAGCTCCGGCTCTGATTCCGGTTCCGGTTCGTACGGCTACAGTTATGACGGCAGCCAGGGTTACGGAAATTACGGAAGCATATTCGGCAACTGATGAAAAACCGGTCGGCGGTATTCGCACGGTGACGGAAATGCAGCCGGAAACCGGAAAGATGTGGAAATATCCGCAACAGATAGATTTGACATAATAAACAGATAAGAGAGATTCCGGACAGGAATCCGGAAGGAACGTACAGAAGTTCCGGCAGATAAGCGAATGAGCAAGACGCCCGGCGGGGCATTCCGCCGGGCGTCTTTCCTGTGGCGCAAAAAGAGGAGAAAGATATGAATATTAATATAATATGTGTAGGAAAGCTGAAAGAAAAATATCTGAGGGATGCGTCGGCGGAATATGAAAAGCGGCTCAGCCGCTACTGCAGAGTGCAGATCCGGGAGCTGAAAGAGGCGCGTCTGGCGGAAAATGCATCGCCGGCAGAGGAGGAAGCTGTAAAGACAGAGGAGGGAAAGAGTATCCTGAAGGCACTTTCCTCCTCTTCTTTTGTCATCGTCCTGGATATCGGGGGAAAAGAGCTGTCCTCCGATCAGCTGGCGGAAAAAATCGGCAGTCTGGCGACGACGGGAGAGAGTACTGTCGATTTTATCATCGGCGGCTCTCTGGGCCTGTCGGAGGAGGTGAAAAAAAGAGCGGATTTCCGTCTCTCTTTTTCACCGATGACCTTTCCTCACCAGCTCATGCGCGTGATCCTGCTGGAACAGATTTACCGTTCCTTTAAAATTCTCAGAAAAGAGCCTTATCATAAATAGAAGAGGAACGGCAGAGGAAGATAGCCGGTCCGATGGCAAAAATACGAACGACGATCCGGACAGCTTATCCGGCGGCATCAGTTCAGGATAAAGACGGCCAGATTCAGATAAGCGGCAAAGATCAGCCAGATCAGATAAGGAATCTGGAGTATGCCCGCTTTTCTGTATATTCGCAGAAAACGGGCGATCATGACGGACACCAGTATGATGAGAAGAATCAGCCACAGGAATGCGAACAGAAACATTCCGAGATTGAAGAAGATCAGCGTCCAGAAAAAGTTTACCGCCAGCTGTATCCAGTAAATGCGGGGTATGAGAGCCATGGCTCCGGCATCCCTGTCTTCTGATCCGCCGGCAGCGATGAGATAGGCAGAGATGCCCATCAGAAGAAAGAGGATCGTCCATACGACGGGAAAGACGGCAGGCGGCGGAGAGAGAGGCGGCTGCCGGAGCTCCAGATATTTTTCCATGGCATTCCGTGTCAGAAAGCCGGAGAGAGCTCCGACAGCCAGAGGAATGATCAGATTGGGAATCAGTATTTTCCATTTTATTCTCATAATATTTTCATCTCCTGAAGTGTAAAAAAATGCGCGTCATCCGGAAAGGCATGAACACGGCGGACGCGCTTGCGTCATTTTATGATATAAGTGCGTCGGGAAAAGATATTTCCCATCAGTAGTTTATGCAGAAGTTCAGAAAAAATAAGAAAAAAACGGGGAAATCATTTATTTTGCGGCTGTCTCTGCCGTACTCCCGGAAAATAACCGCCGGAAAGTGATTGTTGCAGAATTTTTTAAAATCCGGAATCGGAAAAAGACAAAAAGAAAAACTGCCTGAGGCAGTCTTTCTTTTTGCATGTCAAACAATCTGAGAATTATATATGGAGGGCGGTTTATGGGAGTAAACCGCTTGCTGTTAATCGAATTTATTTATAGCTGTTACAAATTTACCGAGTATACCTATATTTATGAAGTAGTAGGAATATTTATCCTTCTTTTTTACCTGTACGAGCTGCGCCTGCTGCAGTTTTTTGATATGCTGCGAGATGGTCGCCTGGGAATAATCGAATTCGGAGACGACATCCTTGTTGCAGACGAGCTGACGGGCCGCATTGCATTTCATGATAAAACGAAAAATCCTGATCCGGACCGGATGGGCCAGTGCGTCAGAAACATTTGCAATAAGTAAAATTTCGTCTTCCTGGAGATCATCGTTTTCCTTACGCAATCTCATAAAAGTACCTTTCTAAATATATCGTATATTCTCTATGCACAATTATATCACCGGGATGTAAGCGTTGCAATCACAATATAATCTTGATATGTAAAGCATAATAATTCCAATGAAAAAAACAGAAAATAACGGTTTAAAACAGAAAATAATACGGTATTTTTATGTAAATAAATAAAAAATAAGAAATATTATCCAAAATTCCGTAAAAAATCCAAAAAGAAAAAAGATACGATGCATCCCCTTTATAGCCGGGAAAATACCTTTTATGCGGATACGGATTTTCTGCCGTAAGGCGCCCTCCGCAGCAAAAATGCTGCGGGTGCCGCCTTTTCTGCGGTGTGCTCTGCAATTTCCGATGTTCCGGTAATGCCGTTCAGTGTTCGTAATATTCCGTCGGAACGTCGACTTTCTGAAGCTCGTCGTCGTAGTCGAAATTCCCGACGATGTAGTTGAGGTGGCCTTCTACAAATTCGTAGCCTTTTTCGAGAACGTATTTTACCGGGATCTGAATTTCATAGTCGTCCAGGTCGCCTGTCTCGAGGGCTTTCTGCAGGTAATTTCTCGGAATGACCATCAGAACATGTCCGTCCATGGCAAAGTAATAGTGAAATTTTTCCAGCTCCTTCGGCAGTTCGCCGGGATAAGGGTTATCCAGCGTCATGACCTGCATATCGTATACGCTTTTTCTGATGTTGAGACTGTCGAAGTCGAAAGGTATATCATTGTAATGCATTAAAGTAGCCTCCTGTTCTGGTAATTTTATGACAATGTATTCATTCCCCTTATTTCTGTATTATAACAGAAATGAGGAGAATAATTTGCCGGTAAAAATAAATAGAAAAAATAACGGCGGAAATTTTCCGGTTGGCGGTAGACAATATCCATGGCAGGATAGATAATATAAGAGAGCAAGAAAAAGAGAAAGATGAGAAAAAGGAGGCTGAGAATGACTTTAAACGATCTGACTGCGGAGGAAAAAGAGCTCCTGGAAAAGAAGTTTGCCAGCTTCAGCAGACTTCCGAAGGAGACAAATAACGTATGCCCGAATTATTACAATCCGTATCACGATCCGAGAAACTGCCCCGGTTCCTGCAGATACTGTCTGTGGGACGGCGTTCTTACGGAAGAGGGAATGTAATAAAAATATAAATTTCAGAGATCTGGTACGTTCAGAACGGGAAAATCAGGCCTCCGCAGCTGCCGCTGCGGAGGCTTCCTGTTATCTTCCGGTTGTGTCTGTCTGAGCTCCGAAAGCCGAATCTTCCCGGAATCCGGAATTTCGAAAGCCGAAAAGCCCGGAATGCCGGCATTCCGGTAAGGAACGTATTTTTCAGAATTTTTCCGTCAGGGCTTCTATCTGTTCGGTGATTCTGCGGTTGAGAGGTGCATCCTCATGAATATTCTCTGCTGTTTTCACTACAGCGCCGTTGATCCTTCCGATCTCTGTCGGACGCCTGTTGCGGATATCCTGCACCATGGAGCAGTAATTTTCTCCGGTAGCCCGGGCTACAGACTGTACCTGATCCCATATTTTCTCTGCGTCATAGGAGCGGCCTGTGCAGTTGAAAATTTTCACGGCTTCTTCCACAAGCCGGTGAGAGAGATGATTTTTGTCAGGATCGGACACGATGTGAATGTTTTGTACATCGCTGAGAGCGCAGACAGCATTAATGCCGACGTTGATGAATAATTTTCTGATCACGGCATCTTCGGCATCTTCTGTAATAACAGTGGGAAATCCGGCTTCCTCAAAGATTGTTTTTATGCCAAAAAGGGAAGAAGCGGCAGAAGCGGTTCCCTCTGCTTCCGGTATCAGAGCGCCGATGACGGTGGAACCGGAGCCGGCGTGTCGCACAGTACCGTCAGAAGCGGTATTAGCTCCCTGAGAGGTCGTACCGATTATAATATTCTGCGGCGGAACGACGGTTTCGATATCGATGTGGTTTCCATAGCCGTTCTGCAGAGAAACAGCCAGGGTGCGCGGGCCGAAGAGGTTTCTGTGAAGACTGACGGCGGAGGCGGTTACCGGGGCTTTAACGGCGATAAGAACCAGATCGGAAGGCTCGGCACCGGAAGTATCTGTTACGGCTCTGGCGGATACCGAGCGAATGTTTCCATCTTTTTCCATAATACGGATGCCCGAACGGTTGATGGAATCCGCGTGCTTTTTTGTGCCGACGACGCAGGTGAGATCGTGGTTCTGTGCGAGCCCTGCGGCGAAGAGGGAGCCGATGGCTCCGGTTCCGAGTATCGTTATTTTCATTGGAAAATCCTCCTTATCTCTTTATTATGATAACGAAGAGGCGAAAATTGCGCAAGAGCCGGAAAGTGTGGGGCGGTCAGTCCTGTTGCCACGGCGGAGGAAAAGATAGTATAATAGGTCTGTTTTCAGAATCATCGGAATTGTCATACCTGTCGGGATCAGAGAGAAGACAGGCGAAGACGTGCATCGGGAAAGCGACGGGAGAAACAGAGAAAATATGGAAAAAGAGGACAGGATTCTGCTGGCGGGAATGGAAGATAAAATACGTCAGACAGAGGAACAGTACAGGATGACGAACAGCCGTTTTCTGGATCTGCGGCAGAGAAGTCTGGCGGAAGTCATGTCACGCTCGCGGTGCGGCGGGATAATATACGGATTTTACGGCGGATATGAGGATGCGGAACGCGTTGTGGAGGTATTTTTTCCTCCGGAACGGATGGAAGGAGACAGTATAGAGGAACATTTCAGAAGAGTTCCGGAGGATAATCCTCTGACTGTCATACGAGCGGAGCTGAAAAAGGGCACTCCGCCTCTGTCGCACCGGGATTATCTCGGCGCTCTCATGGGACTGGGCATAAAGAGAGAGATGACAGGTGATATCATCGTCCGGGATGACGGAGCGGATATCATCGTTCTGCGGGAAGCGGCGGAATTTCTCCTGCTCCATTACACGAAGGCGGGCCGGGCGAATCTTACGCTGTCTGAAGTGGCCGTGGATGAACTCAGAGCCGCAGAAGGACATGGAGAGGAAATCACGGCCAGCGTGGCATCTTTACGCCTGGACAATGTGGTGGCCGCAGCTTTTCATGTGCCGCGAAACCGCGCCGCAGAAGCTGTGGAAGCCGGTATCATCTACGTAAACGGAATCTGTGAAAAGAAAACGGACCGCCAGGTGAAGGAGGGCGAAAAAATCGTTTTCCGCGGGAAGGGACGGGCCCGTCTTCTTTCCGCCGGCGGGAAAAACGGCAAGGGACGTATGAAGATTACGCTGCGGAGAAATATCTGAAAGGGCTGAAAAGTAGTATCCGGACGGCAGGCATTTCACGCAGGTTCAGATGTGTGAGATGGCAGCGCGCGAGATGGCGGATACGGGATAGGAGGCAGAAAGTGCAGGCGAGATATCACGGTGAGAAAGGTGGAGGCCGCGATGAGAAAGGCGGAAGAAAGACGGATTATGCGGGAACGGCGGGAACAGTGTGTGAAATGACGGCGGAAATACCGGGAACGATGCCGGAGGAAGCAGTGCCGGAGGAAACCGCAGCGCCGGAGGGGAAATCCGGGGAACGGAAAATTATGACGGCCATGAGCGGAGGCGTGGACAGCTCGGCGGCGGTATTTCTCCTTCTGGAACAGGGCTTTGATGTGGGAGGCATGACGATGCGCCTGCTTGAGGGAAATCTCAGCGACCGGGATGTCAAAGATGCGGAGGAAGCGGCAAAGACAGCGGGAATCCCCTTTTATGTGGCCGATCTCAGAGAGAGATTCCGCAGAGAAGTGATCGGCGATTTTATCGATTCCTATCTCTCGGGAAATACGCCGAATCCCTGTGTGCTCTGCAACCGGCGCATCAAATTTTCCGCTTTTGCGGAACATGCGCAGCGGTACGGATATGAAAAAATCGCCACCGGCCATTACGCTGTGAGCGGTTATGACGGAGGATCCGGCCGCTGGCTTCTGAAAAGGTCGAAGGATCGGAAAAAAGATCAGAGCTATATGCTGTACGGTCTGAGTCAGGATCAGCTGGCGAAAAGCGTCTTTCCTCTGGGAGAAATGACGAAAGAGGAGGTGCGGATATTTGCGGCGGATCATCATCTGACGGCGGCACAGCGGAAGGAAAGCCAGGATATCTGTTTTGTTCCGGACGGGAAGTATGCGGAATTTATCGAGAGAGAAACCGGAAGGCCGCTTCAGCCGGGCTGTTTTGTCGATGCCTCCGGAAAGGTGATCGGCAGCCATCGGGGGATCGCCCGATATACGATAGGTCAGCGAAGAGGTCTGGGGATCGCCGCAGGTCATCCCGTCTTCGTCTGTGAAAAGGATGCAAAGAGAAATATCGTGCGCGTGGGGGAGGAGGCACTTCTCTTCCGGAAAGAGCTGGACGTGAGCGATATCAATCTGATCGCCTGCAGCCGTCTCACGGGAAAAATCAGAGCGGAGGTGAAAATACGCTACAGTCACGGCGGAAGTCCTGCCGTGGTGGAGCAGACGGGGGAGAACAGTCTTCACATCGAATTTGATGAGGAGCAGAGGGCTGTCACACCCGGCCAGTCCGCCGTTCTGTATGACGGAGATACTGTCATAGGCGGCGGAGTGATCGTCTGAATTCCGGATCCCGGATACAAAAAGGAGGATGGCGGTGCGAAAAGAAAAGCTTCGCACCGCCATCCTCCTTTTTATGATGCGGAAAATACCAGAATCATGCGGAAAATACCGGAATCACCGATATTTCATAAACTGGAAATTTTTCCAAAAACAGATGATAACGAACCGCTCTTTCCGATGTCAGGAGAGAGCTTCTGTCAGCTGCGGAATGATCTGCTTTTTGCGGGAGACACATCCCTTGAGATACATTCTGCCGTCCTCTGCGGAGTGGAATGCCCGGGAAGCCGCTTCTGAAGCCCCTTCGCCGGCGCAGATGAGATCTGTGGATTCATCGAGGATATCCGTCAGCATGAAGAAGAGCATGTCCACACCGTGTTCGCTGAACGTATCGTTCATATATGCGCTCATGCGCTTCTTGAGTTCCGCCAGCTCGTCAGCGTCCATGGAAGTGACCTGTCCCACGCCGAAGGTGGTGCTGCCGGCGGTAAACTTTTTGAAATCCATATAGAAGATATCATGAGGATCTTTTTCCAGAAGATCGCTTCCCGCCTTGAACATCTCTTTCGCATAAGCCTGGATATCATCGATTCCGGCGATCTCTGCGAGTTTTTCCGCCGCTTCACGGTCCTGACCGGTGCAGGTAGGAGAGCGGAATGCGAGGGTATCGGACAGAATCGCGGAACAGAGAAGGCCGGCGATATTTTTTTCCGGAGTTTTCTTCGCTTCCTGATAGTGAAGAAAGACGATGGTGGCTGTACAGCCGATAGGCATCGCACGGAAGTAGATCGGCTCGGATGTCTGGATATCTCCGATTTTGTGGTGATCGAGAATCTCGACGATAGAAGCGTCTGCGATATTATCAGCAGCCTGCGCCGTCTCATTATGGTCTACCAGGATTACCGTCTGTCCGGCGGCGTCGCTCAGAAGCTGAGGGACTTCCGTATGGAAACGGTCGAGGACAAACTGTGTCTCCGGGTTGAGATTTCCTGCGCGTCCCGGAACGTAGGCGGCATCACCGATCGTGTTTTTGAAAGCCGCATAGCCGATAGCCGAACAGATAGAATCGGTATCGGGATTCTTATGACCTACGACGTAGATCGTTTTATCTGAAGTGCTCAAAGTAAATTCCTCCTGTATGATGAGTTTATTTCCACTGTGATAAGTGTATTTCCGAATAAAATTTTACACCTCCGCGGTCCTCTGTACAATCTCTATTTTTACGCCTTTTACGCCGCATTTTTAAAATCTGTTTCCGGACCGATTCAGATCTCGTTCAGCGGGCGGAGCAGCAGAACATCGACGGCCTCGTCTTTTCTGTAGAGCGTCTTTCCGAGTTCGGTGACGAGCATGGCATCGGCTGCCAGAGGGGGATTTCCGTTCATCCTGTTGCGGGCGGGTACAGCGCGCAGAATGCCTTCGCCGTCTCGGAAAAGATTGATCATGCAGAGAAATTCGATGACGCCCGGAGCCTCCAGATCTTCCGTCAGTACGGCGGAGACGCTCTGGCGGGAGGATACCCGGATTCCCAGCGCTCTCGCCATGACGGGGCGGACACACCATTCCAGCCCGTAGAAAGCGGCCGCTGTCGGACCGGAGAGATTGATCAGAGGTTTGCCGTCGGCGACGGCCACACCCATGGGCCTTCCGGGTGCAGCCTTGACCCAGTGACTGACCGCCGTTCCGCGGCCGAGAATGATTTCTGCGTTGAAGTCTTCCTCGCCCTTGGAAGAGCCGCCGTTGATGAGTACGATATCGCATTCGGCCAGTGCCCGTTCGACGATATCTTTGAGATCCTCTTTTTTGTCCCGGACGATAGGGTAGCAGACGGGTTCGCCTCCCATCTCCAGGATCATGTATTTTGCCAGAGTACTGTTGCAGTCGATATTCTGGCCCCGCTGAGGAATATTACCGGGAGCTGTGAGCTCGCTGCCCGTGGGAATAAATCCGACCACAGGTTTTTTTACGACAGGAACGGAGGTAATTCCGCCGCTTTCCAGAGCCGCCAGATCCATGGCGGTGATCGTATGGCCTGATTCCGCGAGGAGAACGCCTTTTTTCAGCATGGAGCCGGCGGGACGTACGTTCATGCCGGGTTCCGGAACGGTTCCTTCAGGAAGACACAGCGTGAGGCTTCCGTCATCTCCGATACGGACGTCCTCTATGCGGATGACGCTGTCGTAGGCGTCATCAAAATCGTCGCCGGTATCAGCCCGTACAAATTCGCGTCCGGCTTTCCAGCCGGATGTATCCGGCATGCCATCCAGGAAGTCGGCGGAACGGACAGCAATCCCGTCCATGGAAGAAGCCCTTACGACAGGAAGGTCAAACTGCGCTCTCTGATCTTCTGCCAGGACGCGGCCGTATGCCTCCTGAAGCGGCACCGTTTCCGTACGGACTGAAGGGTTCCAGATCGAGAATAATCTGCTGAGAATCTCCGCTTTGCTCAGGTGTTCGTTTATCGTATTTTTATCTGATATCATGCTCTGTTCTCCTTTCCGTTCGTATATCGTTTTTTCTTTTTTCTGCCTTCTGTCCGTATTATTTTATCATAGATTCCGTACGGGAATCTGCCGGCGGTATTCTTCTTTTTTCTTTCCGGCCTGCCGGAAGTCGGTCAGATATTTCTCTTTCACCTCTGCCGGAACGAAAAACGGTTATTCCGCATAGATTTCGTCTGATTTGGTATAATGGGTGTATATATCTATCTTGAAGGAAGAGGAGGAAAAATAAGTGAAAAAAACCGGGAAGAAAAGAGCTTTCGTGAGGCGCGGGCTGGCGGTACTGATGATCATTTCCGCCGTCGTGGCCGGAACGTTCTGTCTCGCCGGCTGCAGCGGATTTTCGGAACGACAGACGCAGACATCGGGTGCAGAGGGAACACCGGCTGTTGTGGATGTTACCGGAGAGGTGAAGGTGGATTTTCTGAATGTGGGAAAGGCGGACTGTATCGTGTTAAGAGGTTCGTCTCAGACGGCTGTGATCGATACGGGTTATGATGATACGGCGGATACCGTCATAAAATATCTGGATTCACAGGGAATCACAGAGATCGATCATCTGATTCTCACGCATTTTGACAAGGATCATGTGGGAGGAGCCTCTGATCTTTTGGAAAACTACAGAATCGGAGCCATATATCAGCCTGACTACAGCGCTGATGAGGAAGATTCCAAACCGTACCGGAAATATGAAGAGGCTCTGGAGGAAATGGATATTCATCCTGTAACGGTGAAAGAGACGCTGGGAATCATCATGGACGATGTGGTCTTTACCGTTTATCCGCCTCAGAAAATCGAATATGATGAGGATAAGGACAACAACAGATCCCTGGTCATCGCGGCGGATCACGGATCTGTAAGAATGCTTTTTGCGGGAGATGCGGAAAGGGAACGGATCGAAGAGATCATGACGCAGATCGCAGATCTGGATTTCGATCTGCTGAAAGTTCCGCATCACGGCCGGATGGAGAAAAATTCGCAGGAATTTTTCGAGGCGGTTTCCCCGCAGTATGCTGTAATATGCGCCGATGAAGAGGATAAAGAGGATGCGGCGGATGAAGAAACCATCGATGCTCTCGAAAAAACGGGAGCGGAAGTTCTCATCACCGGCAGCGGTATGGTAAGCTGTGTCAGCGACGGTGAGGAGCTGACGGTGACGCAGGCATAAAGGCGTAAACCGGTAGAATCACCTGCGGCGGGATGAGAAGAAGCCCTTTTTTTCATACGGTTCCCTGGTACAGGAAGTGATGACGTAGCCGGTGGGATCGATGGCATTTTTCAGCTCCTGTTCGCTGATATCCTCCTCTGTGAGAATGACAGTCTGATTTTTTGAATGTGACGAGGTCACTTTTTTTACCGGAAAAGATCTGCGGATGGTATCGTTGATGTGAGCTTCGCACATGCTGCACTGCATACCGTCGATACCGAGTGTGATTTTCAGCATTTTTACAGCCTCCTTGAATTAGTTATTACTAACTAAAGGATACCACTGTTTCGCTGACGGTACAAGACATTTGTATCGGAAATCTGTGTAAAAGATTTGCGCGGAAAAAAGCGGAAGCGGTGCGGGAGAATCCGGATATCCGGATTCTCCCGCACCGCTTCCGCTTTTTTCCGCGCAAATCTTTTACACAGATTTCCGATACAAATGTCTTGTACCGTCAGCGAAACAGTGGTATCCTTTAGTTAGTAATAACTAATTCAAGGAGGCTGTAAAAATGCTGAAAATCACACTCGGTATCGACGGTATGCAGTGCAGCATGTGCGAAGCTCACATCAACGATACCATCCGCAGATCTTTTCCGGTAAAAAAAGTGACCTCGTCACATTCAAAAAATCAGACTGTCATTCTCACAGAGGAGGATATCAGCGAACAGGAGCTGAAAAATGCCATCGATCCCACCGGCTACGTCATCACTTCCTGTACCAGGGAACCGTATGAAAAAAAGGGCTTCTTCTCATCCCGCCGCAGGTGATTCTACCGGTTTACGCCTTTATGCCTGCGTCACCGTCAGCTCCTCACCGTCGCTGACACAGCTTACCATACCGCTGCCGGTGATGAGAACTTCCGCTCCCGTTTTTTCGAGAGCATCGATGGTTTCTTCATCCGCCGCATCCTCTTTATCCTCTTCATCGGCGCATATTACAGCATACTGCGGGGAAACCGCCTCGAAAAATTCCTGCGAATTTTTCTCCATCCGGCCGTGATGCGGAACTTTCAGCAGATCGAAATCCAGATCTGCGATCTGCGTCATGATCTCTTCGATCCGTTCCCTTTCCGCATCTCCCGCAAAAAGCATTCTTACAGATCCGTGATCCGCCGCGATGACCAGGGATCTGTTGTTGTCCTTATCCTCATCATATTCGATTTTCTGAGGCGGATAAACGGTAAAGACCACATCGTCCATGATGATTCCCAGCGTCTCTTTCACCGTTACAGGATGAATATCCATTTCCTCCAGAGCCTCTTCATATTTCCGGTACGGTTTGGAATCTTCCTCATCAGCGCTGTAGTCAGGCTGATATATGGCTCCGATTCTGTAGTTTTCCAAAAGATCAGAGGCTCCTCCCACATGATCCTTGTCAAAATGCGTGAGAATCAGATGATCGATCTCTGTGATTCCCTGTGAATCCAGATATTTTATGACGGTATCCGCCGTATCATCATAACCCGTATCGATCACAGCCGTCTGAGACGAACCTCTTAACACGATACAGTCCGCCTTTCCCACATTCAGAAAATCCACCTTCACCTCTCCGGTAACATCCACAACAGCCGGTGTTCCCTCTGCACCCGATGTCTGCGTCTGTCGTTCCGAAAATCCGCTGCAGCCGGCGAGACAGAACGTTCCGGCCACGACGGCGGAAATGATCATCAGTACCGCCAGCCCGCGCCTCACGAAAGCTCTTTTCTTCCCGGTTTTTTTCACTTATTTTTCCTCCTCTTCCTTCAAGATAGATATATACACCCATTATACCAAATCAGACGAAATCTATGCGGAATAACCGTTTTTCGTTCCGGCAGAGGTGAAAGAGAAATATCTGACCGACTTCCGGCAGGCCGGAAAGAAAAAAGAAGAATACCGCCGGCAGATTCCCGTACGGAATCTATGATAAAATAATACGGACAGAAGGCAGAAAAAAGAAAAAACGATATACGAACGGAAAGGAGAACAGAGCATGATATCAGATAAAAATACGATAAACGAACACCTGAGCAAAGCGGAGATTCTCAGCAGATTATTCTCGATCTGGAACCCTTCAGTCCGTACGGAAACGGTGCCGCTTCAGGAGGCATACGGCCGCGTCCTGGCAGAAGATCAGAGAGCGCAGTTTGACCTTCCTGTCGTAAGGGCTTCTTCCATGGACGGGATTGCTGTCCGTTCCGCCGACTTCCTGGATGGCATGCCGGATACATCCGGCTGGAAAGCCGGACGCGAATTTGTACGGGCTGATACCGGCGACGATTTTGATGACGCCTACGACAGCGTCATCCGCATAGAGGACGTCCGTATCGGAGATGACGGAAGCCTCACGCTGTGTCTTCCTGAAGGAACCGTTCCGGAACCCGGCATGAACGTACGTCCCGCCGGCTCCATGCTGAAAAAAGGCGTTCTCCTCGCGGAATCAGGCCATACGATCACCGCCATGGATCTGGCGGCTCTGGAAAGCGGCGGAATTACCTCCGTTCCTGTCGTAAAAAAACCTGTGGTCGGATTTATTCCCACGGGCAGCGAGCTCACAGCTCCCGGTAATATTCCTCAGCGGGGCCAGAATATCGACTGCAACAGTACTCTGGCAAAATACATGATCCTGGAGATGGGAGGCGAACCCGTCTGCTACCCTATCGTCCGGGACAAAAAAGAGGATCTCAAAGATATCGTCGAACGGGCACTGGCCGAATGCGATATCGTACTCATCAACGGCGGCTCTTCCAAGGGCGAGGAAGACTTCAACGCAGAAATCATTCTCGGCCGCGGAACGGCGGTCAGTCACTGGGTCAAGGCTGCACCCGGAAGGCCCATGGGTGTGGCCGTCGCCGACGGCAAACCTCTGATCAATCTCTCCGGTCCGACAGCGGCCGCTTTCTACGGGCTGGAATGGTGTGTCCGCCCCGTCATGGCGAGAGCGCTGGGAATCCGGGTATCCTCCCGCCAGAGCGTCTCCGCCGTACTGACGGAAGATCTGGAGGCTCCGGGCGTCATCGAATTTCTCTGCATGATCAATCTTTTCCGAGACGGCGAAGGCATTCTGCGCGCTGTACCCGCCCGCAACAGGATGAACGGAAATCCCCCTCTGGCAGCCGATGCCATGCTCGTCACCGAACTCGGAAAGACGCTCTACAGAAAAGACGAGGCCGTCGATGTTCTGCTGCTCCGCCCGCTGAACGAGATCTGAATCGGTCCGGAAACAGATTTTAAAAATGCGGCGTAAAAGGCGTAAAAATAGAGATTGTACAGAGGACCGCGGAGGTGTAAAATTTTATTCGGAAATACACTTATCACAGTGGAAATAAACTCATCATACAGGAGGAATTTACTTTGAGCACTTCAGATAAAACGATCTACGTCGTAGGTCATAAGAATCCCGATACCGATTCTATCTGTTCGGCTATCGGCTATGCGGCTTTCAAAAACACGATCGGTGATGCCGCCTACGTTCCGGGACGCGCAGGAAATCTCAACCCGGAGACACAGTTTGTCCTCGACCGTTTCCATACGGAAGTCCCTCAGCTTCTGAGCGACGCCGCCGGACAGACGGTAATCCTGGTAGACCATAATGAGACGGCGCAGGCTGCTGATAATATCGCAGACGCTTCTATCGTCGAGATTCTCGATCACCACAAAATCGGAGATATCCAGACATCCGAGCCGATCTACTTCCGTGCGATGCCTATCGGCTGTACAGCCACCATCGTCTTTCTTCACTATCAGGAAGCGAAGAAAACTCCGGAAAAAAATATCGCCGGCCTTCTCTGTTCCGCGATTCTGTCCGATACCCTCGCATTCCGCTCTCCTACCTGCACCGGTCAGGACCGTGAAGCGGCGGAAAAACTCGCAGAGATCGCCGGAATCGATGATATCCAGGCTTATGCGAAAGAGATGTTCAAGGCGGGAAGCGATCTTCTGGAAAAAGATCCTCATGATATCTTCTATATGGATTTCAAAAAGTTTACCGCCGGCAGCACCACCTTCGGCGTGGGACAGGTCACTTCCATGGACGCTGACGAGCTGGCGGAACTCAAGAAGCGCATGAGCGCATATATGAACGATACGTTCAGCGAACACGGTGTGGACATGCTCTTCTTCATGCTGACGGATATCCTCGATGAATCCACAGATCTCATCTGCGCCGGCGAAGGGGCTTCAGAAGCGGCTTCCCGGGCATTCCACTCCGCAGAGGACGGCAGAATGTATCTCAAGGGATGTGTCTCCCGCAAAAAGCAGATCATTCCGCAGCTGACAGAAGCTCTCTCCTGACATCGGAAAGAGCGGTTCGTTATCATCTGTTTTTGGAAAAATTTCCAGTTTATGAAATATCGGTGATTCCGGTATTTTCCGCATGATTCTGGTATTTTCCGCATCATAAAAAGGAGGATGGCGGTGCGAAGCTTTTCTTTTCGCACCGCCATCCTCCTTTTTGTATCCGGGATCCGGAATTCAGACGATCACTCCGCCGCCTATGACAGTATCTCCGTCATACAGAACGGCGGACTGGCCGGGTGTGACAGCCCTCTGCTCCTCATCAAATTCGATGTGAAGACTGTTCTCCCCCGTCTGCTCCACCACGGCAGGACTTCCGCCGTGACTGTAGCGTATTTTCACCTCCGCTCTGATTTTTCCCGTGAGACGGCTGCAGGCGATCAGATTGATATCGCTCACGTCCAGCTCTTTCCGGAAGAGAAGTGCCTCCTCCCCCACGCGCACGATATTTCTCTTTGCATCCTTTTCACAGACGAAGACGGGATGACCTGCGGCGATCCCCAGACCTCTTCGCTGACCTATCGTATATCGGGCGATCCCCCGATGGCTGCCGATCACCTTTCCGGAGGCATCGACAAAACAGCCCGGCTGAAGCGGCCTTCCGGTTTCTCTCTCGATAAATTCCGCATACTTCCCGTCCGGAACAAAACAGATATCCTGGCTTTCCTTCCGCTGTGCCGCCGTCAGATGATGATCCGCCGCAAATATCCGCACCTCCTCTTTCGTCATTTCTCCCAGAGGAAAGACGCTTTTCGCCAGCTGATCCTGACTCAGACCGTACAGCATATAGCTCTGATCTTTTTTCCGATCCTTCGACCTTTTCAGAAGCCAGCGGCCGGATCCTCCGTCATAACCGCTCACAGCGTAATGGCCGGTGGCGATTTTTTCATATCCGTACCGCTGCGCATGTTCCGCAAAAGCGGAAAATTTGATGCGCCGGTTGCAGAGCACACAGGGATTCGGCGTATTTCCCGAGAGATAGGAATCGATAAAATCGCCGATCACTTCTCTGCGGAATCTCTCTCTGAGATCGGCCACATAAAAGGGGATTCCCGCTGTCTTTGCCGCTTCCTCCGCATCTTTGACATCCCGGTCGCTGAGATTTCCCTCAAGCAGGCGCATCGTCATGCCTCCCACATCAAAGCCCTGTTCCAGAAGGAGAAATACCGCCGCCGAGCTGTCCACGCCTCCGCTCATGGCCGTCATAATTTTCCGTTCCCCGGATTTCCCCTCCGGCGCTGCGGTTTCCTCCGGCACTGCTTCCTCCGGCATCGTTCCCGGTATTTCCGCCGTCATTTCACACACTGTTCCCGCCGTTCCCGCATAATCCGTCTTTCTTCCGCCTTTCTCATCGCGGCCTCCACCTTTCTCACCGTGATATCTCGCCTGCACTTTCTGCCTCCTATCCCGTATCCGCCATCTCGCGCGCTGCCATCTCACACATCTGAACCTGCGTGAAATGCCTGCCGTCCGGATACTACTTTTCAGCCCTTTCAGATATTTCTCCGCAGCGTAATCTTCATACGTCCCTTGCCGTTTTTCCCGCCGGCGGAAAGAAGACGGGCCCGTCCCTTCCCGCGGAAAACGATTTTTTCGCCCTCCTTCACCTGGCGGTCCGTTTTCTTTTCACAGATTCCGTTTACGTAGATGATACCGGCTTCCACAGCTTCTGCGGCGCGGTTTCGCGGCACATGAAAAGCTGCGGCCACCACATTGTCCAGGCGTAAAGATGCCACGCTGGCCGTGATTTCCTCTCCATGTCCTTCTGCGGCTCTGAGTTCATCCACGGCCACTTCAGACAGCGTAAGATTCGCCCGGCCCGCCTTCGTGTAATGGAGCAGGAGAAATTCCGCCGCTTCCCGCAGAACGATGATATCCGCTCCGTCATCCCGGACGATGATATCACCTGTCATCTCTCTCTTTATGCCCAGTCCCATGAGAGCGCCGAGATAATCCCGGTGCGACAGAGGCGGAGTGCCCTTTTTCAGCTCCGCTCGTATGACAGTCAGAGGATTATCCTCCGGAACTCTTCTGAAATGTTCCTCTATACTGTCTCCTTCCATCCGTTCCGGAGGAAAAAATACCTCCACAACGCGTTCCGCATCCTCATATCCGCCGTAAAATCCGTATATTATCCCGCCGCACCGCGAGCGTGACATGACTTCCGCCAGACTTCTCTGCCGCAGATCCAGAAAACGGCTGTTCGTCATCCTGTACTGTTCCTCTGTCTGACGTATTTTATCTTCCATTCCCGCCAGCAGAATCCTGTCCTCTTTTTCCATATTTTCTCTGTTTCTCCCGTCGCTTTCCCGATGCACGTCTTCGCCTGTCTTCTCTCTGATCCCGACAGGTATGACAATTCCGATGATTCTGAAAACAGACCTATTATACTATCTTTTCCTCCGCCGTGGCAACAGGACTGACCGCCCCACACTTTCCGGCTCTTGCGCAATTTTCGCCTCTTCGTTATCATAATAAAGAGATAAGGAGGATTTTCCAATGAAAATAACGATACTCGGAACCGGAGCCATCGGCTCCCTCTTCGCCGCAGGGCTCGCACAGAACCACGATCTCACCTGCGTCGTCGGCACAAAAAAGCACGCGGATTCCATCAACCGTTCGGGCATCCGTATTATGGAAAAAGATGGAAACATTCGCTCGGTATCCGCCAGAGCCGTAACAGATACTTCCGGTGCCGAGCCTTCCGATCTGGTTCTTATCGCCGTTAAAGCCCCGGTAACCGCCTCCGCCGTCAGTCTTCACAGAAACCTCTTCGGCCCGCGCACCCTGGCTGTTTCTCTGCAGAACGGCTATGGAAACCACATCGATATCGAAACCGTCGTTCCGCCGCAGAATATTATAATCGGTACGACCTCTCAGGGAGCTAATACCGCTTCTGACGGTACTGTGCGACACGCCGGCTCCGGTTCCACCGTCATCGGCGCTCTGATACCGGAAGCAGAGGGAACCGCTTCTGCCGCTTCTTCCCTTTTTGGCATAAAAACAATCTTTGAGGAAGCCGGATTTCCCACTGTTATTACAGAAGATGCCGAAGATGCCGTGATCAGAAAATTATTCATCAACGTCGGCATTAATGCTGTCTGCGCTCTCAGCGATGTACAAAACATTCACATCGTGTCCGATCCTGACAAAAATCATCTCTCTCACCGGCTTGTGGAAGAAGCCGTGAAAATTTTCAACTGCACAGGCCGCTCCTATGACGCAGAGAAAATATGGGATCAGGTACAGTCTGTAGCCCGGGCTACCGGAGAAAATTACTGCTCCATGGTGCAGGATATCCGCAACAGGCGTCCGACAGAGATCGGAAGGATCAACGGCGCTGTAGTGAAAACAGCAGAGAATATTCATGAGGATGCACCTCTCAACCGCAGAATCACCGAACAGATAGAAGCCCTGACGGAAAAATTCTGAAAAATACGTTCCTTACCGGAATGCCGGCATTCCGGGCTTTTCGGCTTTCGAAATTCCGGATTCCGGGAAGATTCGGCTTTCGGAGCTCAGACAGACACAACCGGAAGATAACAGGAAGCCTCCGCAGCGGCAGCTGCGGAGGCCTGATTTTCCCGTTCTGAACGTACCAGATCTCTGAAATTTATATTTTTATTACATTCCCTCTTCCGTAAGAACGCCGTCCCACAGACAGTATCTGCAGGAACCGGGGCAGTTTCTCGGATCGTGATACGGATTGTAATAATTCGGGCATACGTTATTTGTCTCCTTCGGAAGTCTGCTGAAGCTGGCAAACTTCTTTTCCAGGAGCTCTTTTTCCTCCGCAGTCAGATCGTTTAAAGTCATTCTCAGCCTCCTTTTTCTCATCTTTCTCTTTTTCTTGCTCTCTTATATTATCTATCCTGCCATGGATATTGTCTACCGCCAACCGGAAAATTTCCGCCGTTATTTTTTCTATTTATTTTTACCGGCAAATTATTCTCCTCATTTCTGTTATAATACAGAAATAAGGGGAATGAATACATTGTCATAAAATTACCAGAACAGGAGGCTACTTTAATGCATTACAATGATATACCTTTCGACTTCGACAGTCTCAACATCAGAAAAAGCGTATACGATATGCAGGTCATGACGCTGGATAACCCTTATCCCGGCGAACTGCCGAAGGAGCTGGAAAAATTTCACTATTACTTTGCCATGGACGGACATGTTCTGATGGTCATTCCGAGAAATTACCTGCAGAAAGCCCTCGAGACAGGCGACCTGGACGACTATGAAATTCAGATCCCGGTAAAATACGTTCTCGAAAAAGGCTACGAATTTGTAGAAGGCCACCTCAACTACATCGTCGGGAATTTCGACTACGACGACGAGCTTCAGAAAGTCGACGTTCCGACGGAATATTACGAACACTGAACGGCATTACCGGAACATCGGAAATTGCAGAGCACACCGCAGAAAAGGCGGCACCCGCAGCATTTTTGCTGCGGAGGGCGCCTTACGGCAGAAAATCCGTATCCGCATAAAAGGTATTTTCCCGGCTATAAAGGGGATGCATCGTATCTTTTTTCTTTTTGGATTTTTTACGGAATTTTGGATAATATTTCTTATTTTTTATTTATTTACATAAAAATACCGTATTATTTTCTGTTTTAAACCGTTATTTTCTGTTTTTTTCATTGGAATTATTATGCTTTACATATCAAGATTATATTGTGATTGCAACGCTTACATCCCGGTGATATAATTGTGCATAGAGAATATACGATATATTTAGAAAGGTACTTTTATGAGATTGCGTAAGGAAAACGATGATCTCCAGGAAGACGAAATTTTACTTATTGCAAATGTTTCTGACGCACTGGCCCATCCGGTCCGGATCAGGATTTTTCGTTTTATCATGAAATGCAATGCGGCCCGTCAGCTCGTCTGCAACAAGGATGTCGTCTCCGAATTCGATTATTCCCAGGCGACCATCTCGCAGCATATCAAAAAACTGCAGCAGGCGCAGCTCGTACAGGTAAAAAAGAAGGATAAATATTCCTACTACTTCATAAATATAGGTATACTCGGTAAATTTGTAACAGCTATAAATAAATTCGATTAACAGCAAGCGGTTTACTCCCATAAACCGCCCTCCATATATAATTCTCAGATTGTTTGACATGCAAAAAGAAAGACTGCCTCAGGCAGTTTTTCTTTTTGTCTTTTTCCGATTCCGGATTTTAAAAAATTCTGCAACAATCACTTTCCGGCGGTTATTTTCCGGGAGTACGGCAGAGACAGCCGCAAAATAAATGATTTCCCCGTTTTTTTCTTATTTTTTCTGAACTTCTGCATAAACTACTGATGGGAAATATCTTTTCCCGACGCACTTATATCATAAAATGACGCAAGCGCGTCCGCCGTGTTCATGCCTTTCCGGATGACGCGCATTTTTTTACACTTCAGGAGATGAAAATATTATGAGAATAAAATGGAAAATACTGATTCCCAATCTGATCATTCCTCTGGCTGTCGGAGCTCTCTCCGGCTTTCTGACACGGAATGCCATGGAAAAATATCTGGAGCTCCGGCAGCCGCCTCTCTCTCCGCCGCCTGCCGTCTTTCCCGTCGTATGGACGATCCTCTTTCTTCTGATGGGCATCTCTGCCTATCTCATCGCTGCCGGCGGATCAGAAGACAGGGATGCCGGAGCCATGGCTCTCATACCCCGCATTTACTGGATACAGCTGGCGGTAAACTTTTTCTGGACGCTGATCTTCTTCAATCTCGGAATGTTTCTGTTCGCATTCCTGTGGCTGATTCTTCTCATCATACTGGTGTCCGTCATGATCGCCCGTTTTCTGCGAATATACAGAAAAGCGGGCATACTCCAGATTCCTTATCTGATCTGGCTGATCTTTGCCGCTTATCTGAATCTGGCCGTCTTTATCCTGAACTGATGCCGCCGGATAAGCTGTCCGGATCGTCGTTCGTATTTTTGCCATCGGACCGGCTATCTTCCTCTGCCGTTCCTCTTCTATTTATGATAAGGCTCTTTTCTGAGAATTTTAAAGGAACGGTAAATCTGTTCCAGCAGGATCACGCGCATGAGCTGGTGAGGAAAGGTCATCGGTGAAAAAGAGAGACGGAAATCCGCTCTTTTTTTCACCTCCTCCGACAGGCCCAGAGAGCCGCCGATGATAAAATCGACAGTACTCTCTCCCGTCGTCGCCAGACTGCCGATTTTTTCCGCCAGCTGATCGGAGGACAGCTCTTTTCCCCCGATATCCAGGACGATGACAAAAGAAGAGGAGGAAAGTGCCTTCAGGATACTCTTTCCCTCCTCTGTCTTTACAGCTTCCTCCTCTGCCGGCGATGCATTTTCCGCCAGACGCGCCTCTTTCAGCTCCCGGATCTGCACTCTGCAGTAGCGGCTGAGCCGCTTTTCATATTCCGCCGACGCATCCCTCAGATATTTTTCTTTCAGCTTTCCTACACATATTATATTAATATTCATATCTTTCTCCTCTTTTTGCGCCACAGGAAAGACGCCCGGCGGAATGCCCCGCCGGGCGTCTTGCTCATTCGCTTATCTGCCGGAACTTCTGTACGTTCCTTCCGGATTCCTGTCCGGAATCTCTCTTATCTGTTTATTATGTCAAATCTATCTGTTGCGGATATTTCCACATCTTTCCGGTTTCCGGCTGCATTTCCGTCACCGTGCGAATACCGCCGACCGGTTTTTCATCAGTTGCCGAATATGCTTCCGTAATTTCCGTAACCCTGGCTGCCGTCATAACTGTAGCCGTACGAACCGGAACCGGAATCAGAGCCGGAGCTGCTGTCGCTGTAGTTCATCGTACTGATGGAACTCTGGGCCTGAAGAGTAATCTGAACCTGCATCTCACTCTTATCCCGCTCGATGGTCAGCGTCACCTGGTCGCCCGGCTGATGGCCGATGAGAATCTGCTTCATAGCGTTCATATCCTCTACCGCTTTGCCGTCGATGGCCGTGATGATATCGCCTTCTCTGATTCCCGCTTCGGAAGCCGGAGAATTGGTGTAAACCTGCATTACGAAAACGCCGCTTTCCGCATTGAAATCTGTCTCATATCTCGCGAGAATTTCCTCCAGATCCTTACCGCCGATACCGATGGCCGGCTGAACATAAGTACCGTTCGTCTTAATCTGATCGATGATAGGAATGGCCGTATTGATCGGAATCGCAAAGCCCAGACCTTCCGCGGAACTTGCCTTCGCCGTGGTGATACCGATAACCTGACCGGAGCTGTTAAGGAGCGGTCCGCCGCTGTTTCCGGAGTTGATGGAAGCATCCGTCTGGAGCAGTCCCTGCATATTGTTCGTATTGTTCTGCCCGTCTGTCGTCGTAATGCTTCTGTCCAGTCCGCTGATGATTCCCTGTGTCACGCTGCGCTCAAAATCGCGTCCCAGCGGATTTCCGATGGCGATGGCGTAATCTCCGATCTTCACATCATCCGAATCTCCCAGATCGACCGCCTGAAGACCTGTGGCATCGATCTTGACGATGGCCAGATCCAGAGAGGAATCGTTCCAAAGAACGGTGCCCGTATACTCCGATCCGTCATACAGATCCACCGTGATCTCGGAATTTTCGCCGTCGCCGACTACGTGGGAATTCGTCAGAATATATCCGTCTTCATCTACGATAAAGCCCGTTCCGGATCCCTCCGTCGTTCCCTGCTGAACGCCGAAGATCGACTGGTAATAGGTCTGTGACACCGTGCTGATTCCGACGACAGAAGGCATCGCCTTTTCCGCGATGACAGATGCCGCATCCAGTCCGCTCTCACTGGAATCGATGGAAATATTGCTGGTCGTCGTCTGATTTCCGTCTCCTCTCAGAGCCGACGCAGCCGCTCCGCCTCCGAATCCGGCGGCAAAGGCTATGACGATGACCAGAACCGCCGCGATCGTCTTTTTCGCACCGCTGCTCATAGGTTTCTTCTGTTTTTTCGCGGGATTCTCACCGAAACCGGCCGGTCCCGCCGGTCCCGGCGGAACCGTTCCTCCGCCGCCGTTTCCGTATCCCGATCCGGCTCCCGCCCCGCTTACGTCACTTCCGGAATTCCACGCATGAGGACTGCGGATACTCTCTTTTGTCCCGGCAGCGCTGCTGTAATCCACCGTCGCTTCCCGACTGCCGTCTCCGCCTGACGCCATCTGATTCTGCGGATTCTGCGGATTTGTTTCTCCGGAATCCGCCGGCCTTGAGTATACTGTATAATAAGAATCCGACGGGGATGCCGACTCCGCGAAACGTTTCTCTCCCTGAGTTTCCGAAGGAGCGCCGTTTCCTGCACCGGCGCCGTCTCCCGTTTCCGGAACGTAACCAGCTGCTTCATGCCCAGGGTTTCCGCTTTCCGGAATATTTCTCTGCCCTGCCTGCTCTTCTCCGTCATCCGGCCGTCCGCCGATATCCGGTCTTTTCCATTCTTCTCTGTCCATAATCTCCGACCTCCTAAACACAGCTATAATTCGGTAAATCCGCTCAGGCCATCCCGGCTGAGTACCTCAAGCCGCATATGTTTCCCGGGATAAAATCTGTGCTCCTCGAGAATATTTGCCACTGTCTGAAAGGCAAGTCCCGGAAAGTTATTTTCCCTGCTGAGATGGGCCAGCAGGATCGTCCGGTACCGGTCGTCGCGTGACATCACTTCCGCCAGCGTCTCTCCGGCGGCTTCATTCGACAGATGACCGGAGTCACCCAGAATTCTCAGCTTCAGCCGGTAAGGATAAGGCCCCGCCTTGAGCATATTCACCTCGTGATTCGCTTCTATGACGATCAGATCTGAGGATACCAGTTCTGTCAGCACATCCTCCGGTACATATCCCGTATCTGTCAGGACTGACATTTTCGAGGAACCTGCCTCAATAACGTAACACACCGGGTGTACAGCATCATGAGAAATATTCATCGCTCTGATCTTCATATCGCCTATCTGCTTTATACAATCTATATTCAGAGAGCAGATTTTTTTTCCGTCATACACGTTTTCTCTCAGACACCGGCATGTCTCCTCACTTCCGTAAATATCCCAGCCGGGATTCTGCTTCGTAAGAACCTTCAACCCTTTTACATGATCGCTGTGCTCGTGGGTGACAAAGACGCCCGAGATATCGCTCCTGTCCGTCCCCGTCTCCTGCAGAGCCGCATGTATTTTTTTCGTGCTGATGCCTGCATCTATGAGTATTGCCGACTCTCTGCTTTTTATAAGATAGCAGTTACCACTGCTTCCGCTCGCAAAGGAGCAAAAGCTCAGATCCATCCATAGCTCCTATCTGAAGGCCTTCCGGCCTCCTGTAATTTATTTATACTCTTTATATGTGACAATTTTATGAAGCACATGTGACGTATTATTGCTCATATGCGGAAATATATCTGATCTGACCGTCGCCGTATTCGATACACCAGGCGGGAAAAGCGGTATCATACAGGATATTCCGCCGGATCTCATCGCCGTTTACATAATATGTAAGATACATATCACTGACCGTCACCGTTTCCTCGTCCTTACCGGCTTCATCCGGCGCCGCTTCGCTTTCTTCTTCACCGGACCGGCCGTTGTTTTCCGCATCCTTTCTCTCTTCACCGATAATCTCGATAAACCGCAGAAGGGCTGTAGCCGGCTCTGTCACTTCAATTCTCGTCCTGCCCTCTTCAACAGGTTCCATCCACTTCCGTTCCAGCCTGGAAATTTTTCCGTCCCGGAATACCACATTCATGTAGCATTCCTGCAGCGGTATGCCCCGATAATAGTTTCCGTAGCGAACGGTGGTACTGCCGTCTTCATTTTCCTCTGTCTCTGCGACAGAAGCCCCTTCCGTATCCAGACCGCATGTAGCGATCAGAGCATCGGCCGCTTCGCGCATCTCTTTCCCGTTTTCCGCCCGATTATCTGTCTCTCCGGCAGCTTTCACCTCTCTGTTGATCCTGCTGCTGTCATACTTCTCATATTGTACTGTCAGAGCCGGAAGCCTCTCCGGCTTTTCAGGAATTTCACAGTCGAGTCTGATATGATTTTCCTCCAGCTTTTCTATCGTATAGCGGTAGAGCTCGGAATTGTTCTCTCTGCTCTGCTCATACTTTATGCCGTAGACGGTGATCAGAAAAATATTGGTGACGACGAGAACGGCCAGTATGATATTTTTTGCTCTCCCCCAGTCCATCTCAATTCACCTCCGCCGCCGGCTGATGGTACAGAAGCTTTCCGTCTTCCGCACTGAACCACAGCTGATGGCCGTCGTTCATTATGATAAGCCATGCCGGTCTGATTTTCAACGGATCATTTTCACTGTCGCGCATACAGCAGAATTTTATGCTTCTGACTGCCGCTGTCATCTCTTCAAAACTCCCCGTGCTCACAATGCTGCAGATTTTTTCGTAATTGTTCGTCAGAACGTCGATAGGAGCCATGGCATACCACTCACTCTTCTCTGCCGTTTCCTCATCACTTTCCGGAAGAATCAGAATATCACGCTTGTAGGATGTAATCTGTGAGCCGTAGACATCCGCCGAGAGAATCGTTCCGTCCGTATACTCCACTTCGACACCATTATATTCCAGGCCGAACTCGAAGTGATATCCTTCATTTTCTCCGCTGGTAATGATGAAAGCTTCTTTCAGATAGGGATGATATCCGTTCCGGTACATGTTATCCCAGCCGCCGTGATTCGCTACGTACTCGATAGCGGTATCGAGAGAATCGTAAAAATCAGCCGATCCGTACTGGTAATTCTCTATATTCTCACTGTATTCCAGTCTGCCGTCTTCATTGATGATCAGCGACTGGCTGGTTCCGTACATATACAGAACCGATCCCTTATTCTCCGTAATTTTACGCACAAAATCCAGACCGGAAGAGAAAAATCCCGATGCCGTCCTGCTCAGCTCCTCTTCATCGCTTATCGAAAATTCCTTTGTTCCCGATACGGAAACCGCCGAAGAAGACATGTAAAGCGGCATCAGAGCGTCGTTTTCCACTCCCACGATATCCGACATATTGTAATAAGGAACATAATCCGAATTTTCCTCCTCATCGATCAGTTCTCTGACACGGGCGGAAAGTCCGGATATTACCGCCTCATCGTTTATGACGATCCGGTAGTAGGTATTCGTCTCCCGGTTTGCGATGAACAGGTTTTCACTGCTGGCGCTGGAAATTCCGACGCTCGTCATCTCCGGAATATCGCTCAGATCGATAGGTGATTCGATATCATTCTGCTCCAGATATTCCACCAGAGGAATATTATAATCGAAGCGCATGACGACGGAAGCATATGACATCACTTCCTGATACTGTAATGCCTCGATCTGTTCACTGCTGCCGGCGCTGCCTATATATTCCGCAGCTATGGACCTCACCTCATCATATATCGTGCCGTCGCCATACTGTTCCCCCGCTCCGAGAACAGTGTAGATGTCAGCGCCGTAATTAAAGAGGATATATCTTGGCCGGATCAGCTCCTGTGCATCCGGAACATAGCTGCTTTCCTCGCTCATGATAATAGGTGTCAGATCTCTGAGTGAAACGCCATCCTGCCAAAAAAAAGATAAAAGCAGTACTGTGGTCAGAAACAATACTACTATCAGAATATTTTTTATCCGTTCTATATTTTTTTTCTCGATGCGTCGAAACATGCCGGAATCCTTTGCCTTCCAAAAACATCTCCGCGCGTCCCGCGCGGTTTCTATCTGTATGTCCTTCTGTATGTATGCCCCTCTGTATGTCCTTTTTTATATCTGATCTATATACTCTTAGTACTCTTATTCATTTTCTTTATTCGTTTTCTTTTTCCCGTCCGTATTCATATTTCCTGTCGCAGCTTCACATACCGCTGCCGTGAAATCCCGTAAACAGACGAATTCCTGCATGCGATTCCCACAGAAAATTCCGCTGCGGCTGCCGGAAGAAAACACGGGAGGCTGCCGTTTATCCGGCTGCAACAAATTACAACAAAGGTACGGCATCTGCCGTACCTTATCTCTGCCGTATCCTTCTGTTCTTCCGGTCTTATCCCAGAAGCTTCTTCAGCAGTGTTGCCCAGAATGAACTCGATGAATTCTGAGAATTAAACACATCTACTTTTACCGTATCCGACGTCCGCTTCTGCACCTTGACATAAATCTCGCTGGCATAGATCGCGCTGCCTGCGGAATTCAGAGTGGAGATATTGACACAATATACGCCGGGATCCAGCCCCGTCAGCTGACGGGTATAATAGCTCAGAGATCTCGAAGAAGAGTATTTCTCCGTTCTGATCAGACTGCGTCCCGATTTCGTCTCTTCATAAAGAGACATTCGAATGGTCCTGGGTGCGGTCATCTTTACCGACACCAGTACCGTCCCCGTCTTCATGACAGCATTCTTCGTCGGACTGACCACCACGATATTAGGATCCTTTGAAAGCGAAGTGGCCGCAAACGCCGGCAGGGTACTGAAAATCAGACAGACTACGACAGCCAAAGCTATGAGAGCCTTTCTTCTGCTCACCATCGCAGCTCCTTTCTTACATCAGCTATAAATAAGAAACGGTATCTCGTGACTGTGATGCCTGTCATTCCGCCTCTTCTGACTTCCGGAATTTCTTTTTCCCACGGCATCCGTCCAAACATCATACCATATCTTGTGGATATATACAGAGACAATGCCACTAATATACAATCTCAGTATAATCTTTCCATGTTACAGAATGATTACGACGCGTTTAATATATATTTACAAAGTCGGGCGTTCGAAAAACCTTGATTTTTTCATGCCTGTCTTTCTATAATATTATATCAGACGATATGGGAAAATACGTTATTTTTGTATATTATTTCGATTTTATGCCGGTATGATGCGGGAAAGCGTGGCAACCTTTCTTTCCTGCTCTCTTCTGCAGTGACCGTTATCGATCATATCGAATTCTATCGATGCTGCTTTCCTGACAGCTGCAGAAAATACCACCTCGTTCATTAAGGAGAAAAATCGTATGGCAGTACTGAAAATCTATACTGACGGCGCCTGTTCCGGCAATCAGAATGAAAAAAATGCAGGCGGCTGGGGAGCTGTTCTGGAATATGGCGGGGCCATAAAAGAGCTGAGCGGCGGCGAATCAGATACCACAAACAACCGTATGGAGATGACAGCTCTCATCGAAGCTCTCTCTGCTTTGAAAAAGGACGGCCTGAGCATCGATGTCTTTTCCGACAGTTCCTATCTCATGGAGTGTTTCCGAAAAAAATGGTATCTGTCCTGGCGGAAAAACGGATGGAAGACGGCAAAAAAAACACCTGTGGAAAATCAGGAACTCTGGCGCAGGCTTCTGGAACTGACAGAAAAACACGATATCCGTTTTTACCGCGTCAAAGGGCATGTCAATCCCGACAGTCCGAATGCCGGTCTGAACGGGCTTTACCGGAAATTTACCGAATGGAACGGAAAGCAGTTCTCCATGGACGATTTTATTTACATCACCAGGATGAACAATCGCGCTGATGAACTGGCCAACGAAGGAATGGCTCCGTATAAACCGAAAATATAAAGACCGGTCCGTACAAAAAGGTACCGGTCCGATACAGACAGAAGATATGGAAAAATATTTTCTTACAGAAAGGAAGGGCTGAATATGATGTACGATACAGGACTTATTCTGGAAGGCGGCGGCATGCGCGGGACATATACGACAGGCGTCCTCGACTTTTTCATGGATCATGACATCTATTTCCGTCATATTTACGGTGTCTCGGCCGGCGCATGCCATGCCTGCAGTTATATCTCCAAACAGAGAGGACGCGCCTTTGAAATTTTTGAGAAATATCTGAACGATGAGCGTTACTGCAGCCTGAAGAGTCTGAGGAAAACAGGAAATTTTTTCGGCGTCGAGATGATATACGATCTGATTCCGAACCGGTATATTCCTTTCGACTATGAACAGGCTTCCGTGTACGAAGGGGAACTGTACTCCGTCGTGACAGACTGCCGGACAGGCGAACCCGCTTATCTCAGAATCGGCGACCTTCACAGTGACATGGACAAGATTCGCGCTTCTGCTTCACTCCCCCTCCTCTCCAGAACGGTAAAGATCGACGGAAAGGATTATCTCGACGGCGGAATATCCGATTCCATCCCTCTGGAGGAATCCATCCGCGCCGGCAATCGGAAAAATGTTCTCATTCTCACGCGCGAAAAAGGTTATAAGAAGAAAAAATCAAAAATGAATCATCTCGTCAGCCGTGTCTACAAAAAAAGTGCTCCGGGACTTGTCCGGGCGCAGAAGATGAGACATATACAGTACAATCAGTCTCTTTCTCTCGCCGAAAAAGAGGAAAAAGCGGGAAATGCCTTTATCATCAGACCGAGCGTCAGACCCCGGGTGGGACGTCTTGAAAAAAACATGGACAAACTCAGGGACTTGTATGAACTCGGATATTCTGACGCCGAGATTTACCACGACAGTCTCATGAAGTTTCTGAACGCCGATCGGTGATTTTCACAAAAATCCCGTTCAGGAGAAAAGCGGCTGCCGTAAAAACCGCAGCGCCCGCACACACCTGAAACGGATAACTCATCAGCTGATCTTCCGCAATGATCATCGGAAGAACGGCAAGAGCGGCTGCCGGAGGAAACCGAAGGCGGAAAAGAGCCATGAATATCATTACCAGAACGATCGCAGAAAGAGCAGACAGCGTCATGGGCAATCCCGTCTTCTCTGTCAGGATTTCTCTCGAGGCGGCCCCGGCAAATGCACACAGAAAAATAAGCGCGACTGTCCTGACCCCATGCTTTTTTCTCTCACCGGGGTCTGCAAATTTCTTCCGCATCATTTCTGTAAATACGACGAGCAGAGGCGGCGCAATGCAGAAACGGTATCCTGCCGCAGCGGCAACAGCAGCTACTGCAGCCACACACAATATACGCACCGCTGCTTTCGCCATATCCTCTGCATCCGCAGGCGGAAGCGGCGTAAATTTTTTCTCTTCGCGCAGCCCGGCTCTCTCCAGGCTTTTCTGCATCAGTGAAACAAAAACGGTCATCGAAACGGCGGAAATCGGATAAATCCAGCTATCTGTTCTCAGTATCACCGGCATGGCCGCCGCCGAAATCACAGGAACAAAATCTGTCTTCGACGCAAAAAAGAGCAGCTGTCCCGCAGCATAAGCCACAGCTACGGCACCCCACACAGGCAGGCTGGCTGCAGCCGATACTTTCTCAAGCAGAGTTCCCGCGACAGCTGCTGCTGCGATCATAACAATCATGCGCTTTCTGTCCGCTCTCCAGCTCTGCTTCGGAACAGCCAGCATACCTGTAGCTAAAGCAGCGATCTCAGGAAAGATTATTTCACTCTCCGACAGAAGTTCGGACGCTCCCGTCATTACAGATATTACAATACAAACTGATATATATCCCGATCCATTTCTCATTTTCTGCGAATACAAGATACGTTTCCTCCATCTGTTTTTTCTTTTTCACCTCCTCAGTATATCATATATTCTGTTTTCTCATTTCACTCCGACTTATCATTTCGCGATCCGGAGCATTCCACGTCATCAGGATCTCTCTTCCTGATTCTGATAATATCTCTGATCGCTTCCGCAGTATCGTACATATCTCTTTCGGTATTAAACATGCTGACGGAAATCCTGACACATCCTCCATCTTCCGTTCCGATCGCTCTGTGAGCGAAAGGCGCACAGTGAAATCCCGCCCTGACCGCTATTCCGTATCGCCGGTCCAGAAGATCTGCCGCTCTTTCGCTGTTCATTCCCCGGATATTAAACGAAAAAATTCCCACCTTTTTATCTGTCTCACCGGGACCATATGAAAGAATATTTTCACTGATATCTCTGCTCTCTCTGATCAGAGAACTGAGATATTCAATCAGTTTCTCTTCTCTCTTTCTTATCTGATTTAATCCCGTTCTTTTCACAAACCGGATTCCCTCAGCCAGTCCGGTGATTCCGGGTACATTCAGCGTTCCGGATTCCATCCCTTCGGGTACGGTCTTTGGCTGGATAATACTTCCCGATTCGGAACCCGTACCTCCTTCTGTCACCGGCGAAACCGGTGTCCCCCGCCTGATATAAAGAAATCCGGTACCCTGAGGACCCATCAGAGATTTATGACCGCTGGCCGCAAGAAGATCTATCCCCATGCTGTCCACATCCGCTTCCAGTACTCCCAGTCCCTGGGATCCGTCCATAAGAAACAGAATTTTCCTTTCCGATGCAATCTTTCCTATCTCTTCTACAGGCAGAATTGTACCTGTCACATTGGACGCCATAGTGCATACGATCATACGCGTATTGTTTCTGCATGCGGCACGGACAGATTCAGCCTGCAGAGTACCATCCTTTCCGCATCTGATTACAGTAGTCTCCACACCATATCTGCGCAGTGAATTCAGCGTTCTGAGAACAGAATTATGTTCCATCATCGTCGTCACAACATGGTCGCCCGGCTTTAATACCCCATGCAGTGCCAGATTCAGTGCTCCGGTACAGTTTTGTGTAAATACGATTTCGTCCGCTTCCGCACCGATCAGATCCGCGATTTCCAACCGTGCCCGATATACCGATTCTGCAGATCTCATCGCCATTCTGTGACCGGAACGTCCGGGATTCGCACACCATTCCGACATACATTCCTCCACCGCACTTCTCACCGAAACCGGCTTCGGAAACGTTGTCGCCGCATTATCCAGATATATCATACCTTCTACCGCCTTTCCGCTGTCCAACTTCTATCCGATCTTCCGATACTCCAACATATAATATGTATCCTTTCTTCATTTCGTACCTTTTATATTTTATATATAATTCCATTTTATACACTTTTTCACATATTCATTTGCTTTATATATCACACAGTATTATAATGATAAAGATTTACAGTGAAACCCCGCGAATCAAATCCAAAAGATGCAGATGAGCGGCCGGTTTCACGTATGCGACGACCTCTTAGCGATCCGCGAGCCTGCAAAAACAGGCGAAGTCGGAGCTTAGAGGCTCACCGCTACAGTGAAACCCCGCGAATCAAATCCAAAGGATGCAGATGAGCGGCCGGTTTCACGTGAAACATCAGGAGGGAAAAAATATGCCTTATGCAATTTTAGTAGACAAAATGATCGAATATTACCGTGGCGACACAAAGAGAATTCAGCATTTTCTTAAGGTCTATGCCTATGCATCCACAATCGGTGAATCAGAAGAAGTTGACAGTGAAACATTGCACATTCTCCGTACTGCGGCTATCGTTCACGATATCGGTATAAAATCATGTGAGCAAAAATATGGTTCCTGCAGCGGAGATCTTCAGGAAAAAGAAGGACCTTCCATCGCACAACAGATGCTAACCTCTCTTCATTTTGATGATAAAACGATCCGAAGAGTATGCTGGCTTGTCGGCCATCACCATACATATCACGATATTGTCGATAAAGATCATCAGATTCTCGTAGAATCGGATTTTCTGGTAAATATGTGTGAAGACCAGATGTCTCCTTCACAGGTCATCTCTGTCTTCCACAAGATCTTTCGCACTGAATCCGGTAAAAAAATCTGTTCCAATCTGTTTGGACTGAAAACAGAGGATACATCGATTTTATAAAACTATCCTTTCATTTTTGGCATTATCCTGGAAGATTTTTCAAAGGGGAGAAAACTATGATTTATATCAGAAGATACAGATCGACTGACTGTGCGCAAATACTGAAGCTTTTTTTTGAAACAATTCATTCAGTGAACCTAAAGGATTACAATAAAAAACAGATACAAGTCTGGGCATCAGGCGAAGAGAATCCCATTCTGTGGAATAATTCTCTGTCAGAGCATTTCACGATTATCGCCGCAGATAAAGATCGGAAAGATATAATCACCGGCTTCGGCGATATCGACAAAACAGGATATCTCGATCGGTTATATGTTCATAAGGATTATCAGAATCAGGGGATAGCTACTATGATCTGCGATCAACTTGAGAAAGCTGTAAATACAGCTTCTATTACAACTTTTGCATCTATCACAGCTGTCCCCTTTTTTCAATCGAGGGGATACCGGATTATTCAAAAACAGGAGGTAATCCGAAAGGGAATATCTCTCACAAATTTCAGAATGGAAAAACTTTTAACTAACGATATCTGAAATCATAACAGCTCCTACAATCAACTATCATTTTCCATCTCGAAAAACGGTATGCAAAACAGAATATAAAAAATCAATATAACTTCTATCTTTGAAATTATATTGAAACAGCAAAAACGAAAAAATGCGTATGTTTCACGTGAAACATACGCATTCCGGAAAGATCCGTTATCAGCATTCTCTCATTTTTTCAGAGATTTCAACATTTCCACCAATCGTTCCAATTCATCGCGGGAATAAAAAGAAATTTCAATTTTTCCTTTATCCGCTGATTTCGGTAATTTTACTTTTGTACCGAAAACTTCTTTAAGTTCATTTTCTATCGCAATAACTTCAGGATTTTTTTCCGTTGTTTTTCTCTTTTTTTTCTCCCGCTCTTCAGATGCGTCTGCTATCATCTTTTCCAGAACTCTGACCGACATCGCTCCGTCTTTCGCCATTTCAGCCAGCTTTACCTGGAGCTCAGCATCTTCCACTCCTGCGATCGCTCTGGCATGTCCACCGCTCAATCTCCCCGCTTCCACGAGATTTTGAACTGCCTCAGGAAGCTTCAACAAACGAAGCGAATTTGTTATATACGGTCTGCTCTTCCCCACACTCTGAGAAATTTCAAGCTGCGTAAGCTCATACCGACTGATCATTTCCTGAAATGCAGAAGCCTCCTCTATCGGATTTAAATCCTCACGCTGCATATTTTCAATGATGGAAATAAGCATATTTTCCCGATCTGTCAGTTCTCTGACGATACATGGAATCTTTCTCAGTTCCGCTTCTCTGGCAGCCCGCCAGCGTCTTTCTCCGGCTACAATTTCAAATCCTTCACCGGATGAAGCGGAGCGAACGATAATCGGCTGAATCATACCATGGATTCTTATAGATTCGGAAAGATCTGAAATTTTTGATTCATCAAACTTTCTTCTTGGCTGGGACGGATTCGGTCTGATTTCATCGATATCGATATAATGGACAGAATTTGAAGATGAAATCTCTTCTTCATTTTCAGCAGCGCTGTCCTCCACGGAAACCTCCTGTGAGATCAGCGTATCTTCAAAAAGAGCTTCCAGACCTCTTCCAAGACCTCCCGATTTTTTTACCGCCATACCCTACTTCCTCTTTTCCTTCGCTTTTTCCAGTGCAAGGAATTCCTCGGCAAATTCCATATATGCTCTCGCACCATTAGACTTCGGATCATATTCCATAATAGGAAGACCATAACTCGGAGCCTCTGCCAGGCGGACATTTCTCGGTATTACAGTAGTGTATACTTTCTGCTTAAAATATCTTTTCACTTCTTCCACTACCTGAATAGACAGATTTGTCCGGCCGTCAAACATACTGAGAATAACACCCTGAATCTCCAAATTTTTATTCATGCTCTTTCTGACAAGTTCAATCGTACTCATGAGCTGACTTACACCTTCCAGAGCATAAAATTCACACTGAATCGGAATTAAAACGCTGTCTACAGCCGTCAGAGAATTGATCGTGAGCAGGCCCAGTGAAGGAGGACAGTCGATAAATATGTAATCGTACAAGTCCCGAATTTTATCGAGTGCCTTTTTCA
>CAJFPD010000180.1 GCA_904398315.1 Candidatus Alangreenwoodia gallinarii
AGATGGAAATAAGACTATGTATTTATAAAATATGGAAATAATGCAAAAACTATTTTCGGACTGCTCAGCGCGGCTATGACAGATCGTGTGGATTCTGCGGGGCCGCAGCGCAGAGGTGTTCGTCTCAGTGCGTCGTCGCTTTATAAATCTGGCTTTCGCGGCATCAGCAGACAGAGATCCACGGCAGATCTTTCTATGAAATGGGAGGGCAGAGTTTCTCTGATAGATTCGTCGGTCGTTTATGGTCAGAATCATCCGGTTTATGAACATAAAATTTATCTGAAAGGTTAATCGAAACCTTGACGAAAAGGAGAGGATACGGTTGCTATGCTCCCTTCTAAGTAGACAGGTGAAATAATAAAAAACTGTCGTTTAGAAGGGAGCGCAGCAAAGAACAAAAAGCACGGAATATAGGATTTTTCAGACCGAAGATTTCCAGGTCGTGTATCATATTTCCTTAATACGACAGTCTCTTTCTTTCGCCAGAGCCTTCCTAAACAGATTTAACGCGAAGATTTTTGCAGGGTAGTTTCCGATCCGGAAATTTGTGCAAGGATTTCCTCATCTGTCAGTTTGCCGTTTTTCCGGATCAGGCCGGCAATCGTTTCAATCATCCAGGTATCCTCTTCTGCAATTTGTATTAATATATCCAAAGGTTTTCCTTGTTGAATGACGGAACGTGTTATTTGAATGGTTTTGAGAAGTTCTCCCTGACGCAGTCCCTCGGCCCGGCCTTCACGCCGGCCTTTTTCCTGATTTTCTCTATCTCTTTCCAGTAATTTCATATACTCCGCCTCCCGTACTCTGTTCTGTTTCACAGCACATACTTTTGCATGGATCCGGCGCACCAGCTCACTGCCCGACCCTTCCGCCACTTCATCGCTGCTGTTCTCCAGATACCGCAGAAAAGCTCTCATCTCCGGATCGATATCGTCTTTCTCTCCTCTGGCGGACAGAATTACTGTGGTAACTCCATCGTTGAGTGCAAGCTCTGTCTCCTGGATACATCTCTTTTCAAATACATATCGGTGCCGACCCGACTGTTCAAAGGGTTGGACGGTGCAGATAAAGATGACGATACTCTTCTTCAGCCGCTGGTATTCTTCTCCTTTTGCGATCAGATCAAGATCCATCATGCTGTGATAATATCTACTTCTTCTGCCTATATTATACTCTTTACGTTTCTGTACCTCAACATCATAGAGACTGCCGTCCTCGTCGTCCGCCATGATATCCAGACGGATTCCTTTCGAGTCAGGTTCAATGTCGATCACCTTCTGAGGCTGAACGACTTTCATCTTTTTGATATGGATACCGAGGATTTTTTCCACCAGAGGGCGAAGTACAGTTTCGTCCTCCATGACTTTTGCGAAGAGAAAATCGTCGGAGAGATTCAGATCCTGAAATGCTTTCTGATTCATGTATGCTACCTTCCTTTCTGATCCTGTGAAGAAACTGAGTACGGAATCGGGACTGCGGTTTTATATTTGTTTCTTTGGGACTGTACCGAGGTACAGAGCAGTTCGGAGTACGTTTTTCCTATTGGTTTCAAGGACTGGTTACGACCCGCTCCGATTTCCGGTATCAAGCAGATTTGAAATTCTATATATTTACATTTATAGATTGCAATATATTCCAAATATCGTCAAGAAATTTTCCGATATCCGATTACTGAACAGAGACGCAGAAAAGAAAAAAGCCGGTGATATACAAAGTATACGAAGGTGGGATGGTTCCGCAGATCATCAGAAAATCAAAATTTTTTTCGTCATTTTCTGCGAAATAGTGAAATTCCACTGATAAAGATTAGTGGAAGGCAGATGTAATGGCTTTCACATGCGTCGCCGGTTACAGAAAGGAGTGTCAGATATGCCGCAGAAGTTATTTCTGAGAAAGGTTTCCGATATAGAGAGGGAACCGGATGTCGGTCTCCGGGAGTGTGAGACGGAAAAATTTTTAAATGAGTTATGGGAGGAAAGGATGCCGGAAAGTATATGGCAGCAGGAAACCGGTCTTGCCGGGGCAGTCCCGGAAGCGGGAGACAGAAAGGAAAGGGAAACCGGAGAAGTCACCGGAGACGGGAACGGCGTAAGTATCGCGGCTGTACCGGAGCGATTCACCGGAATGTGGTCTGAGAAAGAAGAAACAGAAGGGGAAATCGTACCGTTTTTTGCAGATGCGGCAGCGGAGAATCCGGAGAGCCGGACCGGGCGGGAAGAAGAGACGAGAGAAACGATAGAGACATTATTTCGGAAAAGAGGTTTTCGGATTACGGGAAGTACCCGAAGATCAGGCTACCGGAGTGATCCTGCGGCCGGTCTGCCGGATGTTTCTTTCGACTGCGGGATGCCGCAGGATGTGACACAGCTGGCCTGCCGGATGGCAAAAGAGTAC
>CAJFPD010000181.1 GCA_904398315.1 Candidatus Alangreenwoodia gallinarii
GAAAAGAAACTGACTGATGAAAAGAAACTGACTTCAGATGAAAATCCGAAACCGGTTCAGGACTTCGTCGGGCCCGGTATTCCGGCCTTCTCTGACGATATACCGGGGATGTCCCCGGAATTTATCTCAGATATCCGGATCATACCGCAGAATACGCCTGTATCCGGATGTGGGATAACCGCGCTCCTGGACTATTTCAGAAAGGGTCATACACACTTTGAAACGCACGACACCGGATTGATCCGGAAATTTATTTCACCTCGAAATGAAGCATCCCGTGCAGCGGATACACAGGTTCCGACGGAAGACATACCGGAAAGCATCATGGCCGTCCCGGTTGAAACTCCGGACGGAGAGATCTGCGGTATCCTGTCGGCATGCAATATGTCGGATGACCGGGCCAATGTGGTCCTGCTGAAAAATATGAGCTTCAGCTTCAGCATGCTCTGCCACAATATCCGGATTCATGCCGCGATGAAAGAACAGGGAGAGCGCGATTCCCTCACAGGGCTCTACAACAGAAACCGTTACGAATCCGATCTGACGGAATACCGGGATTATTCCGGAGGTCCTCTCACCTGCGTCTATATCGATGTGAACGGCCTGCACGAGCTGAACAACACGCAGGGACATAAGGCAGGAGACATCATGCTGAAATCGGTAGCCGACCAGATCCGGCAGATGTTCGGGAGTTCTCATACATACCGCATCGGAGGCGATGAATTCGTCACCTTTATTCCCGAAACCGAGGCAGACGTCATCGAAAAACGGTGCCTCCGGATAAAAACGGAACTTGCAAAACAGAATTACCACATATCCGTCGGGACCCACCGTGAAGAGCAGATTTCTTCCATAGAAGATCTGATTAAGGCGGCGGAAAAGAAAATGTACGACGAAAAGAGAAAATACTACGAAAACACCTCCCACGACCGCAGACGAAAAGCTCGGATACTCGTGGAGTGATGACAGTCATCGGGCAGAGAACAGCCGGCAGGTTCTCTGCTTTTTTGCGCGCAAATGATCCGGAACAGTCCATATAAAGATCTCTGCAGATTCCTTCAGATTTTTTTACCCGTATAATTTCCAAATACTTTGCCATGTTGACAAAAGTCTATCATAACGTTACAATCAAATTACCTGACAGGTAATTTGATTGTATTGGGAGCGATGATTTGGAATTAATATATGCATCTGAAAAACTCAAAGAACAATTTACCAGTTTAAAGGCAGCCAGAAAACTGTTTGGCGGGAATACTCCGTTATCGGTAAGTTTATTATCGAGAATAAATGCTCTCGAAAATGCCAATACATTACATGATATCGTGGTCCAGCCGGCTTTTCATTTTCATAACCTAATAAATAATCGGAAAGGCTACTTTTCAATAGATGTGAAGTCCAGACGGGAAGCTTACAGGATAATACTGCAGCCATTAGATGAAAACAGAGAACCTTATGACGACCCCAGAATCGATCAGATTGCAAAGTCAAAATAATAGAAATTGCGGAGGTGAGCAAACATTATGAATAGCTATATTGAATATAATGATAAAATCGCCTTTCACCCGGGGTACTATATCAAGGAGATAGTCGACGAAAGCGGTCTGACACAGGAAGATTTTGCTAAAATGCTGGATACAACACCTAAAAATTTAAGCCTTCTTATCAGAGGCAGGCAAAGCTTATCTATTGATATAGCGATGAAATTATCCCGTATGATCGGAACGGATGTGGAGTACTGGCTTAATCTGCAAAATACCTATGATGCATTGATCGCGGAATTTAAATCTGAGGAAGAGCTGTTACAGGAACGAAATATATTCAAAAATCTGGATTACAAATACTTTCGGGATAATTTCAGGCTGCCTGATCTTCCAAGAAAAACAGATGCACAGATTGCTGAAGTCAGAAGATTTTTAAAGGTAGCTACACTGTCTGTTTTTAAAAAACGTGATATGACGGTAAGTTTCCGAAGCGCTTCGAATAATCTGTCTGATGCGAATATCATTAAAGCAAATACCATGGTTCAAATAGCCATAAATAAGGCTTTGGCAGTCAAAGCGCCGAAATATAATAAAACACAATTCCGGCGGGCAGCTGAATATGCACTATCATTAACAAAAAATCATGATGGATTTTTTTCATTAATCCGTAAGGCTTTTTTAGATGCCGGAGTAATATTGATTATTCTTCCAAATCTTCCGGGATCCAAAATAAACGGAGCAACAAAGAAAATCGGAAACAGTGTAATGCTTATGGTTAATGACAGAAGATTAAATGCAGACACATTCTGGTTTACATTATTTCATGAGATTGGCCATATTATGCACGGAGACTTTGGTATTTCCTTTGAAAGGGAAAACGGTGAAAAAGAAGAACTTGCTAACCGATATGCGGAAGACGCACTTGTTCCGCCTGATCAGTACCAGAGATTCAGGCACAACAATAAATTCGATATTGATGCAATTTTAGAATTTTCGGAGCAGATTGACCGGGATCCCGGAATCGTACTGGGCAGGCTGGAAAACGACGGTTTCGTTGAATTTAATGACAGATCGTTACAAAGGCTGAGACATAAATACAAAGTTAAAATTTCATGCTGATTTCCGGGTGTCATTTATCGCTTCGGATCGCCGGGATGCATCGGAATAGCCGAAAGACCAGTATCTGAATCTTATGAAAGGATATAAATATGATAAAAATACTATTCATCTGCCACGGCAATATCTCGAAAAGTCCTGAAAAAGCCTGTAAAATCAGTGGTTCTTTGGAGCAGAAGGGCGCTTACTACAC
>CAJFPD010000182.1 GCA_904398315.1 Candidatus Alangreenwoodia gallinarii
AAAATCTGTTCCGTTTATCTGTACAATCTCCGACAAATCGGATAAAATAGCAGATAACATTACTTTCCGTCCGCAGAGGCGGAAGATACAAAGCAGATGTCCGGCAGCGACGGTGACAGATCCGGACTGCAGGCATCCGGAAACATACAGCAAAGGAGATCAGAAAAAATTCCATGTCTTTCTCAGAATATTTTACAAATGAATCCCGGAAACAGCACATCAATCTCAGCACCGCAGCATGGAATACCGTTGAAGACGATATCTGCTCCTTTTATCCACCGGAAGACCACAGCCGGAATTATTCCGGTTTTTTCAACCGGATCTTCCGCAACTGGATCGGCACCTCTCCCGCCAACCTCTCTGCCCGCCTGGAAGACAAGAAAAAAGAATACCGCCTGCTCATGAAAGAAAAACCGTTTATAAATATGAAGGAAACGGAGCGGGAGGATCTGTTTCTCCGGCTCTGTGACATGTACCTGAAAGAGATATCGAAAGAACTCCTTCTCTTCCCGAAAGGAGAAGGCCGCAAAATCCATCTGAACAAAAAAACATGCGAATACCTTCTGCACTTCTCCGATGACAGCCCCGAATGCCGTATCTACAGAAAACCCGGTATATATCTGAAAGCGGTCTTTGAAACATACTGCCGCCTGCCCTACATCGAACGGGAAAAGATCTTCTTTTCCGATCTTTTCGAAACAATCCGCAACGCCCTGAATCTCCACCTGCCGATGCAGATCCGGACGACCGGCGGTAAGACCTTTTCTTTTCTCCCCTTCGGCACAGGGACAGATGCCAACTCCAATTACCATTATCTCATCGGCCTTTCCCGTCCGATCTCGTCTTCCGGGACGGATATACAGGAGCCGGGGGAATACCGCTGCGCCTCCTTCCGCATCTCCCGCATCGAATCCATTCGGAATGAATACGGAAAAAAGGCAAAACTTACGCCGCATCAGCGCAGTTTCATCGAAAAAGAGATAGCAGAAAAAGGCATTCCTTTTCTCCTGAACGATACTGCCGAAATCCGAGTCCGTCTCTCAGAAGAAGGAGTGAAAAAATACAACACCCTGCTTCATCTGCGCCCGAAGTACACCTCCAGAACGGATGACAACATTTATACGTTTCACATCACACCCATGCAGGCTGAATTCTACTTTTTCAAATTCGGCAGTGACGCGGAAATCCTTCAGCCCACCGGACTGCGTGAAACCTTCCGGCGCGGATACGAAAAAGCCTTTCACCGCTACGCCGGAGATAGAGAAGAATCCGCAGGACCGTTGAAAATTGAAGTGTAAGTCGAAATGTGAGTTAAAAGATAATCGTATCGCCGAAAAGGCGGAAAAATCGTTTGACAGGAAAAAGACCCTGTGATAGAATAACATTCGTCGCTGAGATGTGATATCTCAGATGCGGAGGCATAGCTCAGCTGGTTAGAGTACTTGCTCGACAAGCAAGGGGTCGCTGGTTCGAGTCCAGCTGTCTCCACCACAGTGATAAAAAACCGTTCCGCGTTGATTTTTCAATGCGGAACGGTTTTTCGTCTTTTGGTAAAAAAAGGGGAAACTAAGGCTTGAAACGGAAAAACAGTCGTTCAGTCCATATCCAGATCATTCAGAATTTTCTCCTTTTCCACCCGGATGCCCAGCAGAATCTCCCTGTCCCGGCCGAAAAACGGAATTCTTACGATTACATATCTCAGGCGTATCCGCTTCTTTATAATCGCATTCTGATAGTAGCGAAGAGCACCTCCGCATTTTACGATCTCCCCGTTTTCATCCAGCTCCACCGGAGACAGCCGTACGATATTTTCCGGATCACCGCCGATCAGCCGCTTCAGAAAAGATTCCTCCTCTTCTGTAATTGCATAAAAAATGATCTCATCATTTCTTTTCTGTTTCAGATCGTATCCGTCAGCGCTCCGTTCACAGGCACTTTCTCTGCCGTCTCTTCTTTCCATCGTTTCATTTTCTGTTTTTTTACATCTTTTATCGGTTACCTGTTTTTTTTCTATCACATTTTTACCAAGAAATCTGGAAAATCCGGGGATTTTTTTCAGTTGAAGATAAAAAGCTTCCGGATCCTCTGTCTCCGCAAAAATATATCCCGGGAAAAGCGCTTCGACGTGAGGGATATAGTTGCCTCCCCGGCGCCATACCGCTTCACGGCGCACACAGAAGCAGCGCTCATACGTGCTGTGATCCGTTCTGGCATTCACTGTGTCGATCAGTTCCTGTTCTCTGCCGGTCATCGTCTGTATCGCATACCACATACAAAACGCCTCCTGTCATCCGCTCGGGCCACGATTCGTTTTATCCGCCGGTCTTATCTGCCGTCAGTCCGGCTCATACCATTTTTCGTTTCTCACCATTCCGTGAATGACTCCGGGCGATCTGCCCCTGCTCTCCCGCAATTCTCTCATTTCTTTCTTCCGCTCTTTCGGATCTTTTGGCGGTATTTTTCGCCCTGTGCTCCCGCCGTTTTTTCTGCTCTGTATCCCGCTCTATCTCTGCGATGATTTCCTCCGTATCGATTACGATTTCTTTTGGCAGCCCGTCATTCTCTTCTGCCGGAACCGCATACGAATACGTCGGCACCAGCTCCTTCACCAGAGTGCGGATGTCATCCGATTCCTGATACGCCTCTTCCTCCAGCTCCTGCAGCCGGTCGAAAAAGCTGTCCTCATCCATCTCGATAGGCTTTCCGATGTGAATCGTATGATTCGGCGTATCCTGCAGCC
>CAJFPD010000183.1 GCA_904398315.1 Candidatus Alangreenwoodia gallinarii
AACATCGGTACGGCATACTCTTCTGTCCAGCCGGTAGCTCCCGTGGCAAGCTTTGCTCTGGAAATGTAAGTATAGTTGTTGATCATGTAATTGAACGCCGACTTCAGCATCTCATGCTTCGTCATTCCCGGGCTGACGCAGGCGCGGGTCGCGGCGCGCATGAGTTCATCGAGAGTCGCATTTCCTGTTATATATCTGCCGGACGTGTCATACCAGTGGCCATCTACATATTCGTTAGCGGCAAATGTGCCGTCCGACTTGACGCAATACAGAACGCCGTTGATGACGTGCGTTCCGGCAGACATAGCCGTCTTCTCTTTTGTGAATGAAGTCCACACCTCTCCGGCTCCGCTTCCGCTGTGCTGATGGCCGATGCTCGCTTCCATGATGTCGTAATACGCCCAGTGCCACTTTTCCAGGTCAGGGAAAATACGGATGCCGGCCGCAGAGCTGGCCGTATTCTTATCCGCGGATCTTCCCAGCACGCGGTTTGTAACTGCTGCTGCTTCTGCTCTCGTCAGCGTGCCGTCCGGATGGAATGATCCGTCGGTATAGCCGCTGATCCATCCCTGCTCCGCCGCAGAAGCGACGATGTCATGTGCCCAGTGACTCTCCGGCACATCTGTAAATGTGCGGCCGGATTCCACCGGCGTAAAGAATTTCGACAGCATAGCCACAAACTCGGCTCTGGAGATAAACGAGTCCGGACGGAATGTACCGCCGCTGCCGTTCAGCACACCGTATTTTGCCAGATTATTTACAGCTTCCGCATACCAGGCGTCAGATGCCACATCGCTGAAGCTGACACTTTGTACGACGTCAGCCGCCGAAGCGCCCTGCAGCAGAGAGTAAATCATCTGTGCCGCTTCCGCTCTCGTCAGCGCCGACGAAGGATAAAACATTCCGTCGCTGCTGCCGTTCATATAACGGATATGGCTGGTCGTATTCAGTTTTACCGTCACAGCGGGCGTCACCGGCTCAGCCGGATCCGCCGGATCATCCGTTCCCGGTTCTTCTCCTGCATTTCCGTCAGGCTCTGCGCCCGGGTCTTCTGAATCCGTTCCGTCGCCCGTATTTTCATCTCCGTCGGTTCCGTCCTCCGGCTCCGCCGCCGGATCGTCATTATCTCCGGATTCTCCGGATGTGCCGTCTGTATCCGCCGGATCATCCGCATCTTTGTCGGAGTCCGTTACCTTCCCGCTGTCCTCGTCCGGCACCGATCCCCCGTTTTCCGTCTGTTCGCTGTCAGTCTGATCAGCCTGTCCGGATTCGCTTCCATCTCCGGTATCCGCCGAAACTTTCTCCCGAACCGCTGCACTGTAAGAATCCGCAGCATCACCTTCCGCTGCTCCAGCAGCCACCGGCATGGACGTCACCGCCACTATCACCGCCAGCAGCAGAGCAAATTTTCTGAATCTTTTCATTTTTACTGCTCTCCTGTATCCAATAACTAAAGCCTTTACTCTCTCCCAGTCAGCAAAGCCGTACCCCAAAGCGGACTTCCGGCATCAGCGTCCGTTTGCTTTATCTCCTCTCGGATCTTCCGCACGCTGCTACATGACGGAAACATTGTCCTGCTGTTATTTTACCACAAAATCATCACAGAATCCCGGTAAAATTTTTTCTACATTATATTATAGGATTCCGGAGAGCATCAGGCATTAACCTGTGTTAATTTTCCCCGGGAATTTCCGTATTCCGTTCACATCCTACTGCGCAGTCAGTTTTTTTAATGCTTTGATCTGATCGGCAGAGAGCTTCAGCAATTTAATCACCGTTTCCTCATCGAAACCGGAAGCGAGGAGATCTTTTGCCGCTTCGAGTTTACCGTCTGCGGTAGTCTTCTGTCTCTGTCACATCAATTGTCTGAGCGATTTTGCTGTCCGCGAGTATTTTCAAAAATCTCTTTCTGCCTTTCCCCGTTCCGACCCGGGAGCTCTTTTTATTCTGCCACACATCCGCCCGGTCTCCGCCGGGAGGAAGGAATCTAAGTATTCTATGCGCATCCGTATACGGCCAGTGAACGTGGAAGCAACGAGCGGCACAACGGGCTAATCCGGAGATTTCTGCCGAAAGGCCATCGGATCGACGCGTGCAGCACAGAGGAGATTGACTGGATCGGAGACTGGATGAACGGACTGCCACGCAAAGGATATGGATATCGCACACCGGAAGAACTGTTTGAAGAACAGCTGGACATTATTTACCGATCTCCGGCGTAAAAAAATTAGTTCAACTTGCTATTGCAATTTGCGATTTTATTATTCTCACTTCTCAAAATTTCTTCTTTTATTTGTTCCAACCCTAATTTTAGAATCAAAATAGAGCCAGTTGGAATCACTATCTACGCTCCTTCAGCTTCTTCAATATCACCATAACATCTGGTTGCGTTGGAGTAAATTTAATGCCACGTTTCAACATCCCCATAACTTTTCTCGCTTTTCGCTCAATCTCTCTG
>CAJFPD010000184.1 GCA_904398315.1 Candidatus Alangreenwoodia gallinarii
CCATCAAGGAACACGGCGGTCTGGTCATCGCACAGGATCCGGAAACGGCAAAATTTGACGGTATGCCGAAAAGTGTCATCAATACCGGCCTTGCCGACTTCGTCCTCTCACCGGAAGAAGCTGCGGACGAGATCCTGAATCTCTCCAGCACGCCTGCTCTCCTCCGTTCTCCGAGAAGCGACAGTTCGCTTTCCGATGAAGAAGATCTCTTTTCCGATGAAGAGACGCTGTCACACATCTACACGATCCTAAAAAACGCCAGCGGCATCGATTTCACCTATTACAAGCGCTCTACCATTCTGCGGCGCATCGAACGCCGGATTGTCGTCACGCACAGCACAAATCTGACGGAATTTGCCAGACTGCTGGGAAATAATCCGGATGAGGTGAACACGCTGATCAAAGAAGTCCTTATCGGTGTGACCAATTTTTTCCGCGATCCTGACTTTTTTGAAAAGCTGAAATACAGCGCTGTCTATAAAATTATCGAAGATACGCAGGAAGGTGACGCTATCCGCATCTGGAGCGCCGGCTGCTCTACAGGAGAGGAAGCCTACTCTGTCGCTATTTTGTTTTACGAAGCGATGGAGGAACTGGATGCGAAGCGCGACGTAAAAATCTTCGCCACGGATGTAGACAGCCGGGCTATCGAACAGGCCGGAAAGGGAACTTTTTCGAAGAGCATCATCGACGATGTTTCTCCGGACAGACTGGCCAGATTTTTCCTCAAACGCAATGATCAATACGTGATTTCCAAGGATATCCGCCGGATGATCGTCTTTGCGCCGCACAACATGCTCTCCGATCCGCCTTTCGGCAAACTCGACATGATCATCTGCCGCAATGTCATGATCTATTTCCAGCCTGTTCTGAGAAAAGGGCTCTTCGCCATTTTCCATTCGGCTCTGAAAAACAACGGATATCTGTTCCTCGGAAAAAGCGAGTCAGCCAGTGAATACGCCAGTGTATTCCAGCCGGTCTGCAGCGCTGAAAAAATCTACATACATAAAGGAGAAGGCAAAGTGGAAGATCTGACACCGCCCGCTTTCAACATTCCAAATATTCAGACGATTTCTCTCAAAAGCATCCATACAGGAAACGGTCAACGAGAAGAGCCGATACCGGAGGAAATGTATACCCGCTTCCTTGAAACATTTCTTCCCGCTTCCGTCATTCTCGACGCCAGAGACAATGTCGTCCACTTTTTCGGCAACTACGGAGACTTCCTGTCCATCGCTCCGGGGAGAGCCAGTCTCAACTTTTTCAATATGCTCGGAAAAAATCTGCGGCTGGCCGCTTCTACGGCTCTGAACAAATGCCGCACCGAACATACGGGTTTTACTTATACCGATATCTCCGTGGACTGTCCGTCCGGTTCCAGAGTGATCGATCTGCTCGCACAGCCTGTACCCGATCTGCACGGTGAGGCTACCGACCTCACAGCAGTTCTCTTTCTGGAGCACAGAAGTCCGGATACCGGAGGTATCGTGGAAAAATATGATATCGATGCCACCGCCGCACAGCGGATTGCCGATCTGGAACACGAATTCCAGGTATCTCAGGAGGATCTTCGTTCCACGATTCAGCGTCTGGAAACGGTCAACGGTGAGCTGCAGGCTGCCAATGAAGAACTTCTCACCGCTAACGAGGAACTGCAGAGCTCCACGGAAGAGCTGCAGTCGGTCAACGAGGAGCTCTACACGGTCAACACCGAACATCAGCTGAAGCTGGACGAACTGACGATGATGTCAAACGACCTGTCTAATTTTTTATCCTCTACCATGATCGGCATCCTGTTTCTGGACAGCAATCTCAATATCCGTAAATTCACGGAATACGTGGGACGTGAATTTCAGCTGATGGAGCACGATATCGGACGTCCGATTCAGATCTTTGCTCACAGTTTTCCGGACGAAGATATCGAGGCTGACGCAAGGCGCGTGCTGAAAGATCTGATCTCCATAGACAGAGAGGTAACCGCCATGAACGGACGCTTTTATACGCTGCGCATCGCACCTTACCGCACCACGGAAAACAATATCCGCGGCCTGGTCATCACGATCATCGACAGCCTCGGCACAGACCGCAACATCGCTGACAGCTCCGATACTTCCGTGACCGGTGATAAAGAGCAGTAGTGAGATCCGTCAAGGAACGATACGATAAAAAACTATTCATGTCAATTTTTTCATTGACGGTCATTTTTCCTTCCG